>CABKMD010000007.1 GCA_902373435.1 uncultured Actinomyces sp. | reverse complement strand
TGGGCGGCGGCCCGCCCGCGAGCCGTCCGCGCCGCGAGCTTCGCTCGGCGCGTCGCCTCGAAGCCCGGCCAGGCCCCGCCACCGCCCACGGGCACCGCAGCCAGGCCCTCATGCCCCTCCGGCGCCCTCCGCACCAGTGGAGCCGGGGCGCTGCTTGTACCTCAGTTCTGGCCGTTAACCAGCAACTTCGCACGTAATTCATCTATGACTCATTGAAACATTGAATTTGCGTTGTTGGAATTGCAACGTTTTTCGGGCATCTCGAAAAATGACCTGGATAAATTACGTGCGAAATTTGGCTGGCGGAGGTGTTGTCGCTGCCCACGGGTGCCGCGTCTGGGGGCTGCAGGCGAGGTGGCCCGGTGGTTTGAAACCGTCGTCGCCTTTGCGGGTGAGAAATGGGCGTTTTTGGTGCATTTTTCGGGCGCAGAGGTGTCGTTGGTTTCAACGGTGCCGTGTCGGGGGTGAGCAGTGGTGTTGTTGGTTTCATCGTCGCCATGTTTCTGCGTGCTGTGCGCGAAATTTGTCGAGCCGCGGGCCTGGTGGCTGGACCCTTCTGCTGGCAGCATTACCCCACTGATGGGCAGCATTAACCCGCATAGTGTTTTTGCATGTGCGCAGGTGCGATGAGGCAATGTGCGCGTGAGAAGCAGCTCGGTCAAGCCCCTTCCGGTGCCCTCCGCACCAGTGGGGCCCGGTGTTGACGTGCAGTTCGGTGCGTCGGCTCGTTGTCGGGCCAGGCCCCGCTGCTGCGCGGAGTCCGCATTTTGTCTTGTGTTCTCGTGCGCTGCACCCGATCCGTAGGCATTGCACCCCTTCTGATCGGGTGCAGCGTGCCGTAACAGGTGTAGCGCCTCATCGTGGTGCGTGTGGATGACATGGGGTCGCACAATGGCTTGTTGCTAAGTGGTGTTACACCATTTAGCGGGGTATTACACCAGCTCGGAAGTGGTGTATTGCTCCCTAACTGGTGTAATGCTCCCTAAATGGTGTAATGCTCCCTAAATGGTGCAGCGTTCTCCGGCTGTGCACTGGATGGTTGTCGCCGATAAGGCGGTGGGCGTCGTCGGCGTAGTGCCAGCCCGCCAACCACTATGTGGGGGCAGGTATCCGAGTGATTGCTTGTTATGGTTCGGTGGCGTGCCATGTGCGGTGGCGGTGGGGGTTTTGCAGCATTAGGAGCTGGCTGTCGGCGTGTCGACGGCGTGTCACACCCCTAATGATGCCAATCCCCCCGTTTGGTGGCCGACTGGCACGGACGAGTGGACTGTGATGGCCCTCGTGTAGTGCAATTCCCCCCCGATTGGTGGTGGTGAGGCCGCCTCTCAGGCCGGTGTGGTGCCCAAAGTGCAGACCACCTCGGTGAAAACGCTGAAAATGGGCTGTCGTGGGCGAGGTGTTCTGCGTTTTGGGCACAACTGTGTCGAATATGGTGTGTCGTTCGCACGGCAACCTATGAACGTGCGCCTCAACCCCTTGATGTGCACGTCAACCCATCAGCATGCACGTGGCCGACGCTGCCCACGCTCGCATGAGCGGGTTAACGTGCGGATGCGAGGGCCCGCGTGCGAGTTACCGCGTGAACGTGCAGGACCAGCCCGATGCGAGCCGAGGCCGTACTCTGATCATCAGGCGATGCCGCGAGGCGTCGCGGCAAATGGGGAGGAACAGCATGGAGTACGTGGCGCTGCTGCGCGGTATCAACGTCGGCGGCAAGAATAAAGTCGTCATGAGCGAGCTGCGTGAACAGGTCACCGCCGCGGGCTTCGGACACGTGCGTACCTACATCAACAGCGGCAACCTCCTTTTCGAGGCGGAGGCCGACGCCCAGAGCGAGGACGTTGCCCAGGCCGTTGAACGACTCCTGAAACTCCGATATGAATTCCCGATCCGCCTGGCCCTCCTGACGGCGCAGGAGTACCTTGCCCAGCTCGATGAACTACCCGACTGGTGGCACGGCGAGGTTGCCAGGCGCGACGCGCTCTTCTATACGCGAGGCCTGAACCGGGACCACGTGCGCGAGCGGATCGAGGACATGGAGCTGGGCGACGAGGCCGTGCACTTCGGCGAGCATGCCGTTTTCTGGGGCAAGTTTGACGAGAAGAGCTTCCTGAAAACCGCCTATCACAAGTGCCTGCTGCGCGAGGACTTCTACCGCCAGGTGACGATCCGCTCCGGTTCGACGGTCGAGAAGATCGCCGCTTTGCTGTCACGGAACTGAGGCACCCCTGTCCAATCGTGATTTTGGCCCTCGCGCGCGCCCCTGTGGCCCCGATGCGGCCTAAAACCCGTACGCTTGTGTCAGTTCACGAGAAAACGAGGAGACACCATGGCCTCACACAGCGGGCGCCCCGGCGCCGTCCGTAAGAAGGGCACCAAGAAGGGCGCGCAGGTTGGCACCGGCGGCCACTCGCGCCGCCGCCTCGAAGGCAAGGGCCCGACCCCCAAGGCTGAGGACCGCACCTACCATCCCGCCCACAAGCGCAAGTTGAAGCGCGAGGCCCGCGAGGCTCAGGAGGCCGCGATCGCGCGCGCACGCGCCAAGTCGTCGATCCGCGTCAAGCCTGGCCACGAGCTGATCGCTGGCCGCAACCCGGTCGCCGAGGCCGCCCGCGCCTCGGTCCCGATTGAACGCGTCTTCATCCTCGACAATGTGAAGGACGACCGCGTGGAGGAGGTCGTGCGCCTCGCCTCGGCCATGGGTGCCCCCGTGTACGAGGTCACCCGCCGCGACCTGGATGTCGCGACTGACGGTGCCGTTCACCAGGGCGTCGCCATCGAGGTGCGCGGCTACGAGTACGCCGATGCCTCGGATCTGATCGCCGGTTCTTTGCAGCAGCTGGGCCACCCGCTCCTCGTCGCCCTTGACCAGGTGACGGACCCCCATAACCTGGGTGCGGTCCTGCGTAGTGCGGGTGCGTTTGGCGCGGATGGCGTCATCATCCCCGAACGCCGCAGTGCGGGCGTTAACACGACCGCGTGGAAGGTGTCGGCCGGTGCGGCTGCCCGCGTGCCCGTGGCTCGTGCGATGAACCTCGTGCGTGCTCTCGAAGAGGCCAAGCAGGCCGGCTACTTTGTGGTTGGCCTGGATGGCGGCGGCGACGCGCCTCTGCGCGGCCTGTCGCTGGCGGATGGCCCCCTTGTGGTCGTGACCGGTGCCGAGGGCGCGGGCCTGTCCCGCCTCGTTCGCGAGACCTGCGATCAGATCGTGTCGATCCCGATCGCGTCGACCGTCGAGTCCCTCAATGCGGCAGTCGCCACTGGCATCGCCCTGTACGAGGTGGCCTCCCTGCGCTCGCAGGGCTGAGTCTTCCGGACGTTGTGTTGTCTCGCCGTGGGTGTGCGTGAGCGCCTGCGGCGAGACGACTTTTTGTCGCTCAATGTGTTACGAAAGCGGCTCTGTGCTCGCCGCCTGTCGCATGACGGCGAGACAGTTCGCCGTGAGGGCACTGTCAGTGGGAAGGTCCTTCTCGTTGATGTAGTGCGGAACATCGAGCAGGACGTCCTGTTCGGTGAGCTTGCGTTCGAGCCATTGGAAGGCCTCGTCGATCTGGTCGTCAGAACCCAAGGATCGCTTTGGTGAATCATCGCTGAGGAAACACCAGAGCTGTGCAGCCTCCTTCTCCTGATCGGGGAGCGCGCGGGCTGCGACCACGATGCGGCATTTGCCGGGTTTTGGCAGGCGTTCCTTGCGCCAGGTTTTGGATGCGAGGCCCGACACGAATCCACCGACCTTGTTCGTGGCGCTGGTGGCACCCGCGTATGCGGCGCTACCAGCGAAGTAGGCAACCGCCCCGACTGTGTCCACGACCTCACCGGCGACCTCGCCGACTGTGTCGACGACTCCGCCGGCGGCTTCTCGCGCGGCGCTGCCGACGAAGCCAGCGACCGCGCCAACCGTGTCGGTGACCGCACGAAGACCCTCGGGTGCGGTTTCCTCGTAGGCGATGCGGAGAAGCATTCCAGCGCCGCTCACGGCGCCCATCACGTCAGGGAGATTAAGTGATGGCATCTTTGTTGCTGTGCTCGAGGCGTCGATCGTGATTTCTGTACCGACCCAGCCGCGGCGTGCAAACTGCTGGGGCATGCTGTGTGTTTGCTCGCGTACGCCAAGCGTCACCCACAGGTCGAGATACCGCATGACCGCCTCCTCGGGGGAGCCGGTGACCGTGTAGACCCCAAGAGGTGGGCGACGAAAAAGGTTCCCGGTCCACGAGGCCGGGGGAGTCGTTGTCATTTTCATATGCGGTTGTACTTTCGTTCGTTCACGTTCGCTCCGCCGTATTGTGCGGGTGTTGTGGATCGTGAAGAGGTGGTCTTTTGGTAGGTCTCTGCCGTGGAAGAATCGAGAGGCTTCCAAGAGTAGTCCTTGGCGGTCGAGTGAGCCCGCCAGCTCGCCGAGCGACATGTCCATGAATGCGTCTGTCGCCCATCTGGAGTCGTGTACCACGCGGGCTTCGCAGACCCGGAGTTCGGAGGCAGGTCGCTGACGATCATGACCTCCGTGCCCGTCGTCGGGGGTGCGATCCTCGTGTGGTCGTGGATGACCGGCACGCGCGACGCGTGGATCATTTTCGCCATCGTGGCGCTCGTCCTGATCCTCGGAACGGTACTCAAGTACGTGATTCCCGCCCGCGGCATGAACAAGGCGGGAATCCCCCAATCCACGCTCGTGTGGGGCGCTGTCGGCGGCGTCGTCGGATGGTTCATCGGCCTGCCCCTTGGCCTCGTTCTCGGCATGATTACGGCCATCTTGGTATCGAATACCTGCGCAGCCGCGACACTGCAAGCGCCTGGACGTCCACTCTCCACGCCCTCAAGGCCTTCGGCTGGACGATCGCCATCGAGCTGATCGCCGCGCTGACGAGCGCCACCCTGTGGGGCGTGGGCGTCGCCCTGGTCGCCGCAGGAAACTGACGCGACCAATCAGGGTATACCAGCCGCGTCGTTCCTCCGGTAGGATGGATGCGTTGCGCGCACCCGCGTAACAGACCCAACTAAACGGAGATACTCATGCCCGCCGTCATCGTGCTCGGCGCCCAGTGGGGCGACGAAGGCAAAGGCAAGGCCACTGACCAGCTCGGCCAGCACACCGACCTCGTCGTGAAGTTCAACGGCGGAAACAACGCCGGACACACCGTCGTTATTGACGGTGAAAAGTACGCGCTGCACCTCCTGCCCGCCGGAATCCTCTCCGAAGGCGTCACCCCCATCATCGGCAACGGCGTCGTTGTCGACCTGGACGTGCTCTTCGAGGAACTCGCGGACATCACCGCGCGCGGCGTCGACTGCTCGCGCCTGCGCATCTCCTCCAACGCGCACATCATCCCGCCCTACAATCGCCTCATCGACCAGGCGAACGAGCGTGCGCGCGGCAACAACCTCATCGGCACGACCGGCCGAGGCATCGGCCCCACCTACGCCGACAAGATGAACCGTATCGGCCTGCGCATCCAGGACCTCTTCCACCCCGAGGAGCTGCGCGCCAAGGTCGAGGCCGCCCTGGCCCCCAAGAACACCATTTTCGAGGCCGTGGACATCCCCACCCTCGACCCCGCCGAGGTGTCGGATCACCTGCTGTCCTTCGCGGACCGCATCAAGCCGATGCTGTGCGACGTGTCCCTCGTCGTTAACGACGCGCTGGACCGCGGCGACACCGTCCTCTTCGAGGGCGGCCAGGCCACGATGCTCGACATCGACCACGGCACCTACCCCTTCGTGACCTCCTCGAACCCGACTGCGGGTGGCGCGCTCACCGGCTCCGGTGTTGGCCCGACCCGCATCGATCGCGTCGTCGGCGTTGCCAAGGCGTACACGACGCGCGTCGGCGAGGGCCCGTTCCCCACGGAGCTGGACGACGAGGTCGGCGAGGCTCTGCGCACCAAGGGCGGCGAGTTCGGCGTGACCACCGGTCGCCCGCGCCGCACCGGCTGGTTCGATGCCGTCGTCATGCGCTACGCGACGCGCATCAATGGCCTGACCGACATCTGCCTGACCAAGCTTGACGTGCTCTCCGGCTACGAGACGATCCCCGTGTGCGTGGCCTACGAGGTCGACGGCGTGGTCACCGAGGAAATGCCCCTCGACCAGGCCGGCTTCGAGGCTGCCGTGCCCGTGTACGAGGAGCTGCCCGGCTGGAGCGAGGACATCTCGCAGTGCCGTTCCTTCGATGAGCTGCCTCAGGCTGCCCAGGACTACATCAAGCGCCTGGAAGAGCTGTCGCGTTGCCGCATCCAGTCCATCGGCGTGGGCCCGGGCCGCGAGGCTACGATCGTGCGCTACCCGCTCATGTGACGGTGTGAACGACGGTGGGGGCCGGTGCTGTATCGCAGCACCGGCCCCCACTCGTTTCACGCGCCACCGTCAGCGCGCGTGTACGACAAAGCACGCCGAACCGAATGCGCCTGTCGGCGCGAAGGCCGCTCGTAGCGGCAGAGTTTGGAGCCCGGGGCATACCGGTCCGGCGTGCCCCACAACTGTACGACCAGTCAACGCTGGCTCGCATCCCGTGGCCGCGTGCATCAACCCACACGGGGCGTGCGCCACAGCGCACCTCATCGACGAGGCCGTGGCACCGTGATGCGGGACCGACACCGTGCCCCGCGCCCGGGAGAGCCGACCCGCGCGAGCGGCCGCTGCCTCGTGAGGCGCGCACATGTGGGACCATGGAAGCGTGATGACATCGACCCCGCCCACGCGGCGCCGCACCGGCCCAGGCCGCGGACGTCGCCGCGACACCCTGGCCACCCGGCACGTGCCCACGACCATCGGTATTCTCACCGTCTCTGTGCTGGCCGCGGCCACGATCGTCGCGTGGTGGCTGCCCGGGTCTCGCTGGAGTGTTGGTCCCGTCGTCGCGGTTGCGTCCATCCTGCTGGCTATCGGTTGGCCGACGTTGGCGCGCCTGCACATGCCGTGGCTCGCTCAGGCTGTTCTCGCCCTGGGTGGTGCGCTGACACCCATGGGCGTCGCCTACTGGAAGAATCTCGACATCGCCGTGCCGCTGACGGGCATTACGCTGGTTGCCCTGGTCGCGGCGACGATCCTGGACGCGCCCGCGCCGCGCGACCACTCGGTGGGGCGCACGAGCGAGCACTGGGGCTCCACGGCCTTGAGTGCGGCTCTCGCCTCGTCGGTCACCGGCCTCCTGATCGTCACCTCCGGCTCCATGTGGGTCTCCCTCACCGTCCACGAGCGCTGGTCGGGCATTGTGCCCATGGCGGCCCTGATCGCGGTCATCGGCGCGGCCTCGGCGCGCTTCGGGCGTAGCGCGAAGGTCGGCGTTGCCTTCGCGATGATCGCGGGCCTCGTCGCGGGCCTCGTGGTCGCCTCGATTGCCTGGCTCCTCGGGCAGACCTCGGACCTGCTGCCCGTCGTCTTCCCCTTCATCGCCAAGCGTTTCGGTGAATTCGCCGCCTTCCTGACCCTGGGCGGCGTCACCGGCTTCGGCGTCGGCTTCGCCGTCTCCGTCGTCGACGCGCTGCTGGGCGAGCGCGCGTCCTCCGCCGAGCTCGCCAACATCCTGGGCCGCGGCACCGCGAAGTTCCTCGTCGCAGCCCTGCCCGTCTACGCGATGATCCGCATCGGCGGAATCTGAGACCCCGCGACGGCCGGGCAACCGCGTGGCTGGGCCCCGGCCTCGTCCTTATCTCGCTGCCAGCTGCGCGCACCCCTGCTCGCGCGCCCACGTCCACCCGAGGCGTTAGGCTGTAGCCATGATGGTGATACCTGCTGACCTGCCCGCACTCGTCGCTCCCGTCGCGTGGATGCTTGGAACCTGGGAAGGGTGGGGCATGTACGCCGCCCCTGCTGCCCCCGGCCAGGACGAACCCTCCGAGGATTCCCCCGTCATCGAGGAGATCCGCGGCGACGTTGTCGGTGAGCAGATGCGCCTGGTGACCCGCGTGTACGCGGGCGTCGCCTCCGAGCCGATCGACCCCACGTGGGACGCGGCGAAGGGCCGGTCCGCAATCAAGAAGGGCGACCTGCTCAGCGAAGAGACCGTGTACGTTAGCGTCGCCCCCTCCGACGCGCCGCTGCCCCCGCCCGGCCAGTACAACCCCCGCGAATTCACGGCGACCTCCGCGTCCACCGAGGGCCACAGCGCCGTGTGGGACGGCGTGAGCGTCGGCCCGCGCGTGCAGATGGTCTCCGACGCGATCGCTCTCGGCGTGGGCGCGACCCGCGTGACGCACCTGGGCCGCATGTTCGGCCTGGTCGCGGGTGAGCTCATGTGGACGCAGGAGCGCACGCTTGACGGCGAGGACGAGGCCGACGTTGAGATTTCCGGCCGACTGCACCGTACCGCGCAGGCCTCCACCGAGTCCGGTGAGGTCATCGAAGGCATCGATGATTCCCAGGACGGCTTCCTTGTCTGAGTCCGCGCCCGATTCCGAGTTCGTCGACGAGGCCGTGGCCTCCTTCGGCGCGACCGCGCACTTTGGGGATCCGTCGGGGGAGCAGTGGGCTCTCGAGGGCGGCCGTGCGCTGGTGCGCCGCCCGGACCTGGCCGTCATTGCCGTTGACGGCGCGGACCGGCTCACGTGGGTGACGTCGCTGGCCTCCCAGATCGTCACCGACCTCGCGCCCGGCGCGAGCCGCGAGCTGCTGATCCTCTCGCCCGAGGGGCGCGTCGAGCACTGGGCCGGCGCGAGCGACGACGGGGAGACGCTGCATCTGATCGTGGAGCGCTCGGACGTTTCGGGGTTCGTGGCGTTCCTGGACTCGATGCGTTTCGCGCTGCGCGTGAGCGTTGAGGAGCGCGACGTCGCCGTTTTCTCCTCGGTGCGCGCGGGCGCGAATACGCCCGAGTCCGTGGCCGGCCTGCCCGGACACCTGTGGACCTGGGAGGACCCGTGGCCCGGCGTCGTGGAGGGCGGGGCCGCCTACTTCCAGGGCGAGCGCCACCCCGGCGCGCGCACCCCGATGATGTGTCACGCTGTTTCACGCGATGCCGCGGACGAGTTCGAGGCCGCGTGGCTGTCCGCTTGCCCGGAGGATGGGTCGCGCCGCCGAGCCGGGTACCTGGCGTGGGAAGCCATGCGTATCGCCGCGTGGAAGCCGCGCCTGGGCCGCGAAACCGACGCGCGCGCGATCCCGCCCGAGGTGGACTGGCTGCGCAGCGCCGTTCACACGACGAAGGGCTGCTACCGCGGGCAGGAAACCATCGCCCGCGTCCTGAACCTGGGCCGGCCCCCGCGCCGCCTCACCTACCTGCAGCTGGACGGCTCTCGCGGCGACCTGCCTGCGCCCGGCACGCCCATCGAGGTGGGCGGACGCCAGGTCGGCGTTGTCACCTCCTCGGCCCGCCACGTGGACGAGGGGCCTATCGCCCTCGCGCTGATCGCCCGCGCCGTGTCCGTGACGACCGTCTTCGATATTGACGGCGTCGCGGCCGCCCAGGAGGAGATCGTGCCCGTGCACGGCAAGTCCTCCGTGTCCCCGCAGACCCGCCCGGGTGCCGACCTCTCGCGCGAGGCCGGCCAGCGCGGCGGTTCCACGGGCTTCGGCGGCCTCGGCTCCGCCCTGGGGTCGCGCTGATGCGCGCCGTCATCCAACGCGCTACCTCGGGCGAGGTCCGCGTCGAGGGAGCCGTCGTCGGCCGCCTCGCCCTCGATCCGCACGAGGCGGGGGAGATGCGCCAGGGCCTCGTCGTCCTCCTGGGCGTCCAGCGCGGCGACGGCCACGAGCAGGTGGCCACGGTCGCCCGCAAAATCGCCGAGCTGCGCATCCTCGACGACGAACGCTCGGCGCTCGACGCGGGCGCCCCGATCCTCGTGATCTCGCAGTTCACCCTGTACGGGGACACGCGCAAGGGGCGCCGACCCTCGTGGGCGCACGCCGCCCCCGGCGAGGAGGCCGAGCCCCTCGTCGACGCGGTTGTCGCCGACCTGCGCGGCCGGGGCCTGCACGTCGAGACCGGCCAGTTCGGCGCGATGATGGAGGTCTCGCTGGTCAATGACGGGCCCTTCACGGTCCTCGTCGAGGCGTAGTCTCGCGGGTTCTGCCGCGACTCGAGCTCGTGAATGGGGCGTGCGCGGATCCGCACTAGAACTTGTTGCCGATGGGGTGTTACACCGGATCGGTAAGGTTCAACCCCTTCTGAACGGGTGGAATCTTCCCGATCGGGTTGAATGCTCCAGGGTGCCGTGTTTGGGCTTGTTTCTACATGGTGTTACACCACTGAGGTGGATATTACACCGGCTGGGAAGTGATGTAATGCTCCCTAACTGGTGCAGCGCTTCTTCTGGGTCTGACTCCTCGGACTTTCGGGGCCGCCGCTTTGTGTGGTTTCTCGAAAATCTCGCACGTGATTTCCCTCCGCTGCCTCTCAACCGTGAGATCGATCCGTTGGAATTGCAATGTTTATAGGCTGTGTCGAAAACTGACTAGGGAAATTACGCGCGACTGTGGGGAATTGCAGTATGAGCGGCTCGACACTCCGGCGATACGCCGTCACGAGGCTTCTCATGGCGCCAAACGCCCTCCGGGACCGCCGGATCTACGTGTTCACGCCCGGAGCCCCGGACTCATCTATTGCAGCCCTGCGTGCCTCACCCCCGCCTCGGCTCCACCCCTGGTCCCCGCGATCCGGCGGCCTCATCCCTGCGCCCAGGGCGAAAGCGCGCGCATGCCGCCCGCGCTTTCCGTAGGCTGTAACCAGTCAACTGGGACAGGTGTACGCCGAGCTCGGCGAAGTGCCTGTCCTGTGAAATGAGGAGAGGCATGTTCGAACGCTTTACTGACCGCGCTCGCCGGGTCGTCGTGCTTGCGCAGGACGAGGCTCGCGGTCTCAAGCACAACTACATCGGCACGGAGCACCTGCTGCTCGGCCTGATCTCCGAGGGTGAGGGCGTCGCCGCCAAGGCCCTGGAGACGATGGAGATCAAGGGCGAGGCCGTCCGCGCCTCCGTCATTGAGATCATCGGCGAGGGCGAGAAGCCGGTCGAGGGCCACATCCCCTTCACCCCGCGCGCCAAGCGCGTCTTCGAGCTGAGTCTGCGCGAGGCCCTGCAGCTGGGCCACAACTACATCGGCACGGAGCACCTGCTGCTCGGCCTCCTCAAGGAGGGCGAGGGCGTGGCCGCCCAGGTCCTCACCAAGCAGGGCGCGGACCTAGCGCAGGTGCGTCAGACCGTCATTCAGATGCTCAGCGGCTACCAGCGCGGCGAGGACGAGGGTCGTGAGTCGGTCGGCGCGGGCGTGGGCGGCTCGGGTGGACCCGAGCGTTCCAACTCCGCGATCCTCGAGCAGTTCGGCCGCAACCTGACGCAGGCCGCGCGCGAGAACAAGCTGGACCCCGTCATCGGCCGCCGCGTCGAGATGGAACGCGTCATGCAGGTCCTCTCGCGCCGTACGAAGAACAACCCGGTCCTGATCGGTGAGCCCGGCGTTGGTAAGACCGCAGTCGTCGAGGGCCTCGCCCAGGCGATCGTGCACGGCGACGTGCCCGAGACCATCAAGGACAAGCAGATCTACAGTCTCGACATGGGGTCGCTGGTCGCCGGCTCGCGCTATCGCGGTGACTTCGAGGAGCGCCTGAAGAAGGTCCTCAAGGAGATCCGCACGCGTGGCGACATCATCCTGTTCATCGACGAGATCCACACTCTCGTGGGTGCGGGCGCCGCCGAGGGTTCGATCGACGCCGCCCAGATGCTCAAGCCCATGCTGGCGCGCGGCGAGCTCCAGACGATCGGCGCGACCACGAACGACGAGTACCGCAAGTACATCGAGAAGGACGCGGCCCTTGAGCGCCGCTTCCAGCCGGTGAAGGTCGAGGAGCCCAGCGTCGAGGAGACAGTGGAGATCCTCAAGGGCCTGCGCGACCGCTACGAGGCCCACCACCGCGTCATCATCACGGACGCCGCGATCCAGGCCGCCGCCGAGCTGGCGGACCGCTACATCTCGGATCGTTTTCTCCCCGACAAGGCGATCGACCTGGTCGACGAGGCCGGCGCGCGCCTGCGCATCCGCCGCATGACCGCGCCGCCGGAGCTGCGCGAGCTGGACGAGAAGATCGTCGAGGTGCGCCGCAACAAGGAGGCGGCCATCGACGATCAGGACTTCGAGAAGGCCGCGTTACTGCGCGACGAGGAATCGAAGCTCTCCGAGGAACGCAAGGCGAAGGAAGAGGCCTGGAAGGGCGGCGAATCCGACGAGATCGCTGAGGTCGGGGATCAGGAGATCGCCGAGGTCCTGGCCATGTCGACCGGCATCCCGGTCGTGCGCCTCACTCAGACTGAGACCGCGAAGCTGCTCAAGATGGAAGACGAGCTGCACAAGCGCGTCATCGGCCAGGACGAGGCCGTCAAGGCTCTCGCCCAGTCGATCCGTCGTACGCGCTCGGGCCTGAAGGATCCGAACCGTCCCGGCGGCTCGTTCATCTTCGCCGGCCCGACCGGTGTGGGTAAGACCGAGCTCGCCAAGGCCCTCGCAGAGTTCCTCTTCGGCGACGAGGACGCCCTTATCCAGCTGGATATGTCCGAGTTCTCCGAGAAGCACACGGCCTCGCGCCTCTTCGGTGCTCCTCCCGGCTACGTCGGCTACGACGAGGGTGGCCAGCTCACGGAGAAGGTTCGTCGCAAGCCGTTCTCGGTCGTCCTCTTCGACGAGGTCGAGAAGGCTCACCCGGACATCTTCAACTCGCTGCTTCAGATCCTGGAAGAGGGGCGCCTGACGGATTCGCAGGGTCGCAAGGTGGACTTCAAGAACACCGTCATCATCATGACGACGAACCTGGGTACCCGCGACATCAATAAGGGCGTCCTCACGGGTTTCCAGACCGCGGACAACTCGACGCACGACTACGGTCGTATGAAGTCGAAGGTTACGGAGGAGCTCAAGCAGCATTTCCGTCCCGAGTTCCTCAACCGTGTTGACGACACGATCGTGTTCCCGCCGCTGACCAAGGCGGAGATTGCGCGCATCGTCGATCTGATGATCGCCAAGCTCGCCAAGCGTATGGAGGCTCAGGACATGCGTCTGCAGCTGACGGACGAGGCTCGCGAGCTGCTCGCGGACGTGGGCTTCGACCCGGTCCTGGGCGCGCGTCCGCTGCGTCGCGCGATCCAGCGCGAGATCGAGGATGCCCTGTCCGAGCGCATCCTGTTCGGAGAACTGCAACCCGGTCAGGTTGTCACCGTTGGCGTCACTGGAGAGGGTAAGGACCGTACGTTCACCTTCAACGGAGAGTGATACACTCGCCAATTATCCTCGGCTGACAAATCGGTTACTATGGGAGGGCGGCCTGTCGCAGAGCGACGGGCCGCCCTCTAGTTGTTAAGTAATCATACATCTGATACGTATACGCTAACTATTGGTGTGTGGCATCGTCATGTCACACTATTTCAGGAGTATTGCTCACCGAACGAGAGAGGCCATATGTCCGCGAAAACGCGACGCAATCGGATCAGTGCGAGGCGCCGTCTACCGGCGTTCATCCTCGTGCTGCTCGTTGTTGCGCTCTGCATCGCGGGTGTCATCTACAAAGGCGCGGAGGTGACCCAGGTCGACGTCAACGACGGTGGCATCTGGGTCACCAACAAGTCCAAGCAGATGGTCGGCCATCTCGACTACGAGGCCCGCATCCTCGACGGCGCGCTGCGCACCGAGGCCACCAACTTCGATGTTGGCCAGGCGGGGGAGACTGTTACCGTCTCCGACCTCACCTCGTCGACGGTTGCACCCGTCAACGTCACCCAGGTCTCCCTCGGCTCCCCGACGGCCCTGCCCGCGGGTTCTGCGGTCATGCAGGGCGGCGACGTCCTCGGCGTCCTCAATGCCTCCGACGGCACCCTCTGGACGACATCCGCCGTGAACCCCAGCCTCCTGAACCTCTCCGAGGCGGCGGCCCTCTCCTCGAACATGGGAGCCAGCGCCTTCGTGACCGGCTTGGATGGCTCCGTCTACACCCTGGCCGCCTCGGGCACGCTGACGATCGTCAAGCGCCAGGGCGCGGTTGATCAGTCGCAGACGTCCACGGTCGAGGGGATCCCCGAGGATGCGCGACTGAGCATGACGGTCGTCGGCGACCGGGTCGTCGCCCTCGACGGTGACTCCAACACGCTCTTCCTGCCCGACAACAAGCGGATCGATCTGAGCGCGCTCGGTGTCGAGACCGGCGGCGTCCTCCAGCAGGCCGGTCCGAAGGCCGATTCCGTCCTGCTCGCTACGACCACCTCGCTCGTGGCGATCCCGCTGGCGGGCGGCACCCCGACGATCACCCCCGCCACCGAGGGTGGCGCCAGCGGCACCCCGGCCGCGCCCGTGCGCCATGAAGGCTGCGCGTATGGTGCGTGGACCGGTAGCGGAGCGTACATGCGCGCCTGCGACGATCCTTCGGCGAACAAGCAGATGGTCGTCGATACGCTGACGACCGCGCGGGAGATCGTCTTCCGCACGAACCGCAAGGCCATCGTCCTCAACGACGTCGCCGAGGGCAGTGTGTGGCTGCCTGACTCGAACATGGTCCTCATGGACAACTGGGACGAGGTCGAAAACCAGCTCGAGGAAAACGAGGAAGAGCAGGACAGTCCTCAGCTGACGAACGAGGTCGCGGACCCGCAGCAGCGCGAGGAAAACACCCCGCCCGAGGCCGAGAATGACGAGTTCGGTATCCGCCCGGGCCGCTCGACCATCCTGCCCGTGCTCGATAACGACTCCGACCTCGATGGCGACGTGCTGACTGCCGCGCCGGTCAAGCAGCCTGAGTGGGGCGTCGTGACCGTCGCGCGCGGCGGGCGAGCCCTGCAGATCAACGGAGTGTCGGCCACTCAGGCCGGCTCGACGACGTTCACGTACGCGGCCTCTGACGGCCAGGCCTCGGCCGAGGCACACGTGCGCGTTACCATTCACCCCTTCGATCAGAACGAGGGGCCCACGCAGCTGCGCGTCTCGACCGTTAAGATCGGCGCGGGCGCTCAGATCCAGTACGAGGCCCTGAGCGACTGGCGCGATCCCGACGGCGACCCCATCTACCTGAAGAACGCCGAGGCCCCCGAGGGGCTGAAGGTCTCCTTTACCGAGGACGGCTCCGTCACCATCACAGAGCAGTGGGGCGCGGCCGGCCCGAAGTCGATCGTCCTCACGGTTGCCGACGACCAGGGCGCGGAGACCCGCGGCGAGCTGATCGTCGACGTTCAGCAGGCCGGAAACCTGCCTCCGTCTGCGAACGGTGACCTCTTCCAGGCGCACCCGGGCGAGACCGTCACCCTCGATCCGTTGAAGAACGACACGGACCCGAACGGCGACGAACTGACCCTGGCGGCCGTGTCCGGTGCGCCCGCCGGCGCCTCGATCCAGCAGGACCTTGATCACGGAACCATCGACTTTAGGGCGACCGAGCGGGGTTCCTACTCCTTTGCCTACACCGTGTCCGATGGCATCGCGACGACACTGGGCATTATTCGCGTCGAGGTCACGGCGCCCTCGAGCGAGCCCCCCGTTGCCGAAAACGACACGGCGGTCCTGCCGCAGGGCGGCGCCGTCCTCGTCACGCCCCTGAACAACGACTACGACCCCTCCGGCGGCCTGCTGTCGATCGTCTCCGTGGACGCCTCGAGCGTCCCGGACATCGAGGTAGCCCTCATCGAGCGCCACCTGCTGCGCGTCACCGCGCCCGCGGGCCTCGAGCGCACGGTGCAGTTCAGCTACACCGTGTCCAACGGCGTCGGCGAGGCCACGGCAGACGTGATGGTCATCCCCGGAGCGGCGGACCGCTCGGACCTGCCGCCCATCCTCAAGCCGGACCGCGTGAAGGTGCGCGTCGGCGACGTGGGTACCGTGTCGGTCCTGGCGAACGATCGCTCGCCCGCCGGCCTGAACCTGCAGGTCGAGTCGACCCTCGAGTACGACTCGGCTTCCGCGCTGGGTACTCCCTTCGTCACGGGCAACCAGGTACGCCTCGAGGCTGGGCAGACCGCCGGCCTCATGGACGTGACCTACTCGGTCATCGACTCTGCGGGCAACCGCGCATCGAGCACCGTCACCTTCGAGGTGATGGGTGCCTCCGATCAGAACCAGGAGCCGCGCCCCCGCGACATCACCGCCTGGGCGGCCGCGGGGCAGACCACCCGCATCGCGGTGCCCCTGGACGGCATCGACCCCGACGGCGACTCCGTGACCCTCAGCGGCCTCGGTTCGTCCCCGCAGCAGGGCAACGCGACTGTCGGCCAGACCTGGATCAACTACACGCCGAACCAGAACGCCTCGGGCACCGACTCCTTCACCTACACGGTCGAGGATTTCCAGGGTGGGCGTGCGTCCGGTCGCGTGCGCGTCGCCATCTCGGCCGCGCCGACGCTCAACCAGAACCCGATCGCCGTCCCCGACACGGTGTTGACCCGCCCGGACCGCATGGTGACCGTCAACGTCCTGTCGAACGACGTGGATCCCGACGGCGATCCGCTCGCGCTGGAGGAGGACGGCCTTCAGACGGCTACGCCCGAGCTCGATCCGCGGGTTCTGTCCTCCTCGACCATCCAGGTGCACACGCCCTCGCAGGCCGGGACCTACCTCGTGTCCTACGTGGTGAGCGACGGCCGCGGCGGCTCCGCCCGAGGCACCGTGACGGTCTACGTCCAGGACGATGCTCCGCTGAAGGCCCCCATCGCCCGCGATGACTTCGTGTCCTACGAGGAGCTGCCCACCGACGGCTCGGCCGTGCGCGTGAAGGTCCTCGATAACGACGAGGATCCCGACGGAAGTATCAACGAGCTGACCGTCACGACGGCCGAATCCGGCGTGAGCGTGGAGGGCTCCGACGTGCTAATCCCGGTGATGGACAGCATGCGCCTGGTCGTCTACACGATCACGGACCGTGACGGCCTGACCAACTCCGCCGTCGTGACCGTGCCCGGCCGCGACACGACCGCGCCCTTCCTCAACAACGCGAACCTGCCTATCGAGATGGACGCGGGCACCTCGCGCACGATCAACCTGGCGGATTACGTGCTGACGCGCTCGGGCCGAAGCCCGCGCCTCGTGGACGACTCCGCCCCGGTCGCGCAGACCGGACTGGACTCGGTCGTCGCCGACTCGTCGACGCAGCTGACGCTGACCGCGAACGCCTCCTTCGGCGGCAACTCCGCGTTCCTCATCCAGGTCGCGGACGGCGACACCTCCGACTCGGGCACGCTCACCGCGTCCCTGTCGCTGCCCGTGCGCATCAAGGCGACCCAGAACCAGCCGCCCACCTTCGCCCCGACCGCGATCCGCGTCGAGGCCGGCGGTGCCGCCGTCACGCAGGACCTCAGGCTTGGCGTGCGCGACCCCGAGGGCACGGACGTCTCGACCTTCACCTACGCGATGGGCTCTGCCCCCGACACGATCTCTGCGTCGCTGTCGGGCACCGTCCTGACGGTGTCGGCGCCCGAGGCCGCCCCCGCCGGCTCCGCAGGCTCCATTGCCGTGAGCGTCACGGATGAGCAGGGCAACACCGTCAACGGCTCTATCCCCGTCGAGGTCGTCAGCACCACGAAGCCGCGCATCCAGGTGTCCGCGTACAGCGTGAAGGCCAAGGTTGGTGAGGCCGTGAGCGTGGACGTCGCCTCACTGGCCACCAACCCCTTCCCGGACACGCCGATCTCTCTCGAGGGTGCCGCCATTGCGCTGGGGAACGCGACCACGTCGACGTCTGGCACGGTCGTCACCATCACCCCGCAGTCGGCGGATACCATCTCCGTCGTCTACCGCGTCAACGATAAGCTCAAGGACCCCTCGCGCGCCGTCCAGGGCACCATCACGGTTGTCGTGACGGGCCGGCCCGAAGCGCCCACCGGCGTGCTCGCCCGGGCCAAAGGCCCGACGGGCGCCACCGTGTCCTTCAACGCTCCGGCATCCAACGGCGAGCCCATCACCGAATACCGCATCTACAGCGGTGCAAGCAAGGTCGCCAGCTGTACCGAGACCGTGTGCGAGGTGAACGGCCTGACGACTGGCCGCAGCTATACCTTCACCGTGACGGCAGTGAACGCCTCCGGCGAATCTAAAGGCGCGACGTCGAACTCCGTGACGCCCGTGCGCGAGCCCGAGGGGGATGTCCCGACCCCGGATGTGCCCGTCCCGCACACCCCACGGGGCAATGACGAGATCCCGAACTTCACGGTTGTTGCCGAGCCGCACATCAACAGTGCGACCATCTCGTGGACCCCTCCTGCAGGCGTTTCCATCGATCAGACCACCGTCTGGATCGAGGGCCTGGAGGGTTCGACGAGGCAGAGGTTCTCGGGCCCGATGACGCGGGTCACCATGTCCCCCCTGCAGCCCGTGCACGAGTACACGGCGGTTGTGGAGATGGAAAACAACGCCGGCGCCCACCGGACCGTCAAGGTCACGTTCACGACAGGCGAGTCGGCGGAGAATATCACTGCTGTCTTAGATGGGACGACCATGTGCCCGAACGGGCAGGTGTGCGGCTCGATGACGCTAACGGCCGCGCGCGCCGCGCAGTTCCAACCGGGTAAGACACTCGTCTGCACGGTGTCGACCGGACTACTTGCCCAGGACACGGAGTTCCGCTTCTCGCAGGGCACGCCGAGTGTATCGAATATCCTGACGGAGGCGATTACCGCCCGAGAGCTGAATGCGCGGCAGGTCGTGAAGAGCTGCCGAGGCGAATAATAGACAAGGATTTCATCCACTCAGAGCAACGAGAGAGACGTAGGAACACTCATGACCCTTTCCATCGAAGACGCAACTATGTTCGCCCAGGTCTTCAAGGGCCTCGTCGACGGCGTGTCTGTGGCGGTCCTGGACAAGCGCCAGGCTGTGCGACTCGCCCTTACGACGATGTTCGCCGGCGGCCACCTCCTGCTCGAGGATGCCCCCGGTACCGGCAAGACCGCGCTGGCGCGCGCGATCAGTGCGGTCATCGACGGCACGCACTCGCGCATCCAGTTCACCCCCGACCTGCTGCCCTCGGACATCACCGGTGTCAACATGTTCAACCAGAAGACGAGCGAGTGGGTCTTCCACGCCGGCCCCGTCTTCGCGGAGATCGTCCTGGCCGACGAGATCAACCGTGCGTCGCCGAAGACCCAGTCCGCCCTCCTGGAAGTCATGGAAGAGGCCCAGGTGACGGTCGACGGCGTGGGCCGCCCCGCCCCCCAGCCCTTCATGGTCATCGCGACCCAGAACCCCGTCGAGCAGGCAGGCACCTACCCGCTGCCCGAGGCCCAGCTGGACCGCTTTCTCATGAAGACCTCGATCGGCTACCCCTCGCGCTCCGCGATGATCGACGTCCTCGACGGCTCGGCCTCGCCCGACCGGTCGAAGAACCTCAGGCCCCTGCTGTCGGGCAAAGACATCGTCGCCTGGGCTGCCCTGGCCTCGGCGAACCACACGGACCGCGCCGTCCTCGACTACGTGGCCGCGCTGGCGGAGGCGACTCGCGAGGACGAGTCCTCGCTGCTGGGCGTGTCCACCCGTGGCGCCATCGGCATGGTGCGCTGCGCCCGCGTGTGGGCGGCCGCGCAGGGACGTAACTTCGTCCTGCCCGACGACATCAAGGCCCTCGCAGTGCCCGTGTGGGAGCACCGCGTCATAGTCGACCCCGACGCCGCGTTCTCGGGCGCGACCGCTGAGGGTGTCATCCAGCGTGCCCTGACGTCGGTGCCCGCACCGGCAGTTGGTGCGTAAGGAAGCGTCGGTTACAGCGATGGAAGGGATGCGAACGGACAACCCCACGATGGTCTTGCCCAGACGGGCGCGGGCCGTTCGTTCACATCCCCTCAAAGCTCTCGTGGCCGCGGTCACCCGGACCGGATGGGCGGTGGTCGTGCTTGTCGTCGTGGGCCTCGCGCTTGCTGTTGCTTTCCAGTGGGTCGAGGCCCTGGCGTGCGCTCTCGCGGGCGTCGTGACCCTGCTGCTCGCAGCAATGCGCGTCGCGTGGCGTCCGCCGCACGTCGTGTCGATTCGCGTTCCCAACGAGCGCATCGTGGCCGGCCAGACCGCAGTCGGTGAGATTTCGGTGCGTAACGAGCGGGCCCGTTCCGTGCGCTCGGGTATCATCGAGCTGCCGATCGGCACGGGTACGGGTGAGTTCGTCGTGCCCCCGCTGGGTGCGCACGAGACCTGGGATGAGGTGTTCCTGATTTCCTCCCGTCACCGAGGCCTCATCAACGTCGGCCCCGCGCGAGCTGTGCGCTCTGATGCGCTCGGCCTGCTGCGCCGCGTCCGCATGTGGGATGAGCCCGTCCTCCTGCACGTGCATCCGCGCACCGTGCGCGTTCCCTTCGATGCGACCGGCTTCCAGCTGGACGTCGAGGGCGTGTCCACGGGCATGCTCTCGAGCTCTGATGTCTCCTTCCATGCGCTGCGCGATTACGAGCCGGGCGACGACCGCCGCGCTGTGCACTGGCCGTCGACGGCGCGCCTGGGCAAGCTCATCGTGCGCCAGTACGAGGAGACGCACCGCTCCCACCACGTCATCGTCTTGGATACGTCGCGCGATGCGTGGGACCACGACACCTTTGAGACTGCGGTGTCCGTCGCCAGCTCCCTGGGCCTGGCGAACCTGCGTGAATCGCGCCCCGTGTCGCTGTCAACGACCGAGGGCTGGCTGCCGTCGGGCGTCGCCATGCGCATGCTCGACGCCCTCTCCGAGGTGAAGGCTCGATCCTTCGGCGAGCTGTCGCGCCGCGTGCGTGAGGTCGTGGCGCAGCGTCCCGGCGTCTCTGCACTCACCCTCATCGTCGGACCGAACGTGACGGACACCGAGGCCGCCCACCTGGCGCGCCTGGCCCCGATTGACGTTCCGGTCTCCATCATTCGTATCGGTGCGGAGGGCGTGCGAGCGCGCCGTGACCTCGGCCGTGGTGTGCTTCTGGATTGCTCGACGCTGGACGACCTGCCGCGCATTATCGTCGCCGGAGGCCTGGCATGAGCACGAATGTCCGCACCAAGCCCCGCGCTCAGCGCATCGATTCCCAGGCCGAGGCCGTGGCCTGGTCCGTGGAGGTGACCGCGCAGCGTGAGGCACCAGCCCAGGATCAGGCGTCCGCCGTCGCGGGCGAGCCTGCGGCACCCAAGCACAGGACGACCCGTCATCGCCTGCTGACGATCACGCAGCGCTTCGCGACGTTCCACACGCACCTGCCGATCTGGTCGCTGCTCGTCCTCGCCCTGCTGTTCGTCGGCCCGGTTGCGGCATTCGAACCCGTCTTCGGCGGGGGAGTGGGCGCGATCGCCGCGGGTGCGGGCGTGGCCTGCGGCCTGGTGATCGCCGCTGCTTCGACGCGCTGGCGTTGGGACGCGCTGACGACCGTTCTGAGCGTCGTCGTCACGTACTTCCTGCTGGGCAGCGCGGCCGCCCTGCGCGCCGAGGCCCTCTACGGGTTCCTGCCTACGGGCAAGACCCTGCAGGTCATGGTGCTGGGTTCCTTCCGCGCGTGGAAGGACCTGCTGACCCTGACGGCCCCCGTGTCCGTCTACTCGGGCCCGGCCCTCGTGCCGTGGATGTGCGGCCTCGTGTGTGCCGTCCTCGCGGGCCTGATCACCGCCCGCGCCGGACGCGCGGTCCTCGGGTCGATTCCGCTCGTCCTCATGGGCATCATTTCGGTCTTCTTCGGCCTCTCGCACCACCCGCTGCCCGTGTGGGCCGTGCTGGCCTGGTGGGCGCTCCTGGCCGCCTGGTGGGCGCTGGCCGCGCAGTACCAGCGCATCTCGCTGGGGCAGGACGTCCTCGTTGGTCATTCCGCATCGGGCGGCGGCGAAGCGACGGCCGCACGGTCGCGTTCAACCGTGTACGTCGGCACGCGCGTGATGGGAGCCCTCGCCGTCCTCGCGGTGTCCGTCGGTGTCGCGCTGCCGACCGTGGCGTTCCTCGGCGCGGGCGGGACGCGCATCGTGGGCCGCGACCTGGTCCAGCCGCCCCTCGACATTCAGGCCTACCCCTCGCCCCTGTCCTCCTTCCGCCACTACACGACGGACCTGAAGGACGAGACCCTCCTGACCGTCTCCGACCTGCCGGAGAATCAGCGCGTGCGCATCGCCGCGATGGACGTGTACGACGGCACGACCTTTGGTATGTCCACGAAGCGCGGAGACGGACACACAGGCTACATCCCCGTGGAATCCACGATCCCCGGCCGCGCCGAGGGCAACTCCCTCGTGACCGTGACGACGAATGGCCTGTCGGGCCCGTGGGTGCCGGTGCTCGGCAACCCCTCGGAGATCGCCTTCACGGGTGCGGATTCGGCTGCCCAGAAGGACGGCCTCTACGTGGACATGTGGGCGAACGCCGCGCTGACGACCGGCCCGGCGGGAACGATGACGTACAACGTGCGCACGTCCTTCGCTGACCCTGTGCGAGACGAGGACCTGGCGTCCCTGTCGGTCGTGCCGCTGTCCGAGGCGGACAAGAACGTTCCCGAGGGCCTGGCGACGAAGGTCTCTGAGATCACCCAGAACGCGTCCACGGCGCTGTCCGCTGCGCGCGCAATCGAGCACTACCTGGCGAACAACGGCTACTACCTGAACGAGAATACGCAGTTCTCGCGTCCGGGTGTGCGCACGGACCGCCTGGAGCGCATGCTGAGCGACGACGAGCAGCTCATCGGTGACGACCAGCAGTACTCGGCGCTCATGGCCCTGATGCTGCATCAGATGGGTATGAACGCCCGCGTCGTCATGGGTGCCTACCCCGAGGGTGGCTCCCAGGGCGGCCCTGCGACCCTGCACGGCTCGGATATCCGCGCGTGGGTCGAGGTCGAGTTCGAGGGCGGCGTCTGGGCCGTCTTCGATCCCACGCCCCCGCGCGACCACACGCCGCAGACCCAGGTCCCCAAGCCTCGGAGCGTGCCGCGCCCGCAGGTGCTCCAGCCCCCGGAGCCCCCGGAGGCTCCCGCAGAGCTGCCGCCGACGACGCGCGACCAGAACGCAGACCCGATGGAGCCCCCGGCAGAACCCTTCCCGTGGGGCCTCGTCGCCGGCATCTCGGGTGGCATCCTACTGATTCTTCTGCCGCCGCTGATGATCCTGCTGTTTAAGGCGGAGCGCCGCAGGCGTCGGCGCCGTGCCGCCGCCGTGGGCGCGCTGGTCGGCTCGTGGGACGAGGTCGTGGACCTGGCCGCGGACTCCGGCCTGCGCATCGACGTGGGGCATACGCGCCAGGAGACCGCCTGGTCTCTGGCCTCCCAGTGGGAGCTCGGCGAGAACCCGGGCGACCCCTTCACCCTGGTGACGGGCGAGGTGCGCCACGGTGATGACGGCTCGACGGACTCGGTGCAGGTCGATGAGGCCGTGGCCGGCGCAGGCCGCTACGTTATCGACGGCTGGAGTCGCTTCGGTGACGACGTGCCCGCCCCTGTGGTGGTCGCGCGCTATGCGGATATCGCGAGCTTCGCCTCGAACGGTGCCTCGCGTGACCGTGCGCGTGATGCGTGGGCCCAGGTGAGCTCGCTGCGTACCCAGGTGAGCAAGAAGGCTGGCTTCCTGGCGCGCGTGCGCCACGCGCTGTCCCTGCGAAGCCTGCGCATGCGCCGCAAGTTGCGACTGAGCGCGTCGATCGCACGCACGATGGATGAGGAGAAGAAGGCGTGACGCCAGCGGTTGCGGGTATGAGAGGCCCCGAGATTCCCGGTTTCCGGTGGGTGCGCCCGCTGGGCCAGGGTGGCTTCGCCGACGTCTTCCTGTACCGTCAGGATCTGCCGAGCCGCGAGGTCGCTATCAAGGTCGTGCGTTCTCAGGGCGATGAGCGGGGCGCGAAGGAACTGCACCGCGAGGCCGACGCTATGACGCTGCTGGCCGGCCACCCTGCGGTCGTCGAGCTGCACGGCGTGGGCATGACGGCTGACGGCCGTGCCTATCTGGTGATGGAATATTGCCCGGTTGCTGACCTGCTCACGCAGGTGCGCGCGCGCCCGATGGCGCTGGAGAAGGCGCTCGACACGATGATCACGGTGTGCGGCGGTGTGGAGATGTTCCACCGCCTGGGGTACGTGCACCGCGACATTAAGCCGTCCAACATCATGCTGGATGCCTACGGCAAGCCGGTGCTCGCCGACTTCGGCGTGGCCTCGAAGGTGGGGCAGCTGGAGGTCGGAGCGTTCGACGGCTTCTCGGTGCTGTGGGCGCCCCCGGAACAGCAGGACGTGAATTCGCCGGCTTCGCCCCTCCAGGACGTGTGGGCGCTGGCCGCGACGACGTGGACCTTCGTGACGGGCCGCAGCCCCTTCGAGGATCCGATCGGCGACAATTCCGCCGCGTCGATCGCGAGCCGCGTGCAGCGTGGTCGCATGCGCGGGCTGGGCCGCGCGGACGCGCCGGCGGAACTCGAGCGCGTGCTGCGCGCGGCCATGGCGATCGACCCGCAGGAGCGCACACAGAGCGCGATGGAGTTCGGTCAGGGGCTGCAGCGCGTTCAGAAGGAGCTGGGCCTGCCGCGCACGGAGATGGAGATCAAGGAGAAGCGCTCCAAGGCCTCCGCCCCCGCCTCGGGAGACCAGAAGACGCGCCTGCGTGGCGCTCCCGTCATCGACCCGGATAAGACGCGCCTGCGCTCCTCGGCCTCGTATTCCTTCGAGGGCGGGGCGGGCTCCGGCGGCGTCGGGGCTGTCGCGGACTCCTGGAAGATTGAACGTTCCTCGGACGTGGGCGAGGACTCGATCGGTCGCGTGGTCGAGGATCCCTCGGGTGGCAAGCGAGGTATCTCGCCCGTCGTGGGCGTGCTCCTGGCGCTCGTGGCCGCAGTCATTACCGCCGGCCTGGTCGTGGGCATGCTGCGCGGCGAAGGATCGTTCACGCGCATTTCTCCCGCCCCCGAAACGGCGAGCGCGTCGCCGGCCCCCGGGGACGCCGTGGGGTCGGCCCCGCCGCAGGTGTCCGGCCTGACGGGGGAGTACGCCGACGGCGTGGTGACGTGGACGTGGGCGGCGCCGACGGGTCCGGCCCCGGCGGATATCGTCTACGCCTACGATGCCACGGGTCCGGCAGGCACGTTGCGCGGCCGCGTGGAGACCACAACGGCGATGGTGGACGGCGGTAGCGGGGAGAATTGCATGGAGATCACGACGGTGTCCCGCTCGTCGGGCCGTATGTCCGAGCCGCTGCGCGCGTGTGTGGATGTGCCGTGATGCGGGTCATGACATCGGTTGAGTTTTATGCGTCGCGACGTATCGCGTCTCAACGAGGCGTTGGTCGCATCGTGTGTAGAGTAGAATGGTCAGTATCGCGCGTGATCCCTCGCGCTCAACGCAGCTCTAAAGGATGAAGACACATGTCTCTGGATGAACATGCGGAACGTCCCGCAGTTCGATGGGGCGCTTCGACCGACATCGGTCCGGTCCGCTCCGACAACGAGGATTCATGGCTGGCGGTCCGTCCTGTCTTCGCCGTCGCTGATGGGATGGGTGGCCACCTGGGTGGTGCCCAGGCCTCGTCGAGTGCCGTCATCACCCTCCGGGAGTTCCTGAGCACCGATCGTCTGGGCAACCGCCCCGTCGACCTGGTGGACCTGTCCGTCGCGATCGACGCGGCGGCGACGGCTGTCGCCTCGCTGGCGCCGATCGATAATCCGACGAGCGCTCCGGGCACGACCCTGTCGGGCGTCATGGTACTGCGTACCGCCGAGGGCCCGTACTGGCTCTCGTTTAACGTGGGTGACTCCCGCGTGTATGTCGTGGGCGGTGGGGGTATCCGTCAGCTCACCCACGACCACTCCGCGCTGCAGGAGGCACGTGACCTCGCGGCCACCTCGGGCGCTCCCCGTGTGATCCCGCCCGCAAACGTCGTGACAAAGGCGCTCGGTGCCGGGCAGAGCGGAAGTGTGAAAGCCGACTACACAATCATGCCGCTGGAAGAGGGTGATCGGGCGGTCATCTGTACAGACGGCGTGCATGGTGTCCTGCGTGATTCGCAGATTCATGCGGTTGTTGCGGCTGGTGACGGACCTCAGGGGACCGCGGACGCGCTTGTGCGTGCGTCGCTGGAATCGGGTACCCGGGATAATACGACCGCCGTTGTAGTTTACGCAGGAACCAAATCACGAGTAACATTGACATCGAATGTCATGAATCGGATGATTCAACCAGTACGTCCGGCGTCGATTGAGACCGCTCGCCGGGTTCCTCGTAGAGAAGGCAGTAACTGATGCTTCAGATTGGACGCTTCCTGTGCCGCGGGCAGGGCGCGATGCTCGTCACGGGCCCCCTCGGTGCGGCGCTGGTTCCGCTCGACTTCGCTGACTCCGCGGCCGACGTGGTGTGGGGTCGCGCCGACACTCAAGCATGGCTGTCTTACGTTCAGGCCGAAAAGGGTGATGCTCTCCTCCTGGACTGTGCGGGCGAACAGCCCTACCTGACCGTGCTGGGTAGTATCCAGCTGCGCATGCGCGCCGCCGGCCAGATCACCGAGCAGGTCTGGACCGACCCAATCTGGGCGTGGCCCTTCAATCCCGGCGAATGGCAGACCTTTGAGGCCACCATCATCGACGGTGACGAGGTCACGTGGATGGTGCCCGCCGCCGACCGCGTCGAGGTAGGCGAGATCCGCATCGGCCGCGCGCTTGACGAGGTCGAGGCCCTCGCCTCGATGCCCGTCGACACCATGGGCTTCCTTATCAACCCCGACATCCCGAACCACGAGCGCCGCGCCCGTCGCGAGGCGCGCGAGGAGCTGCCGGAACCCACCATGCACACCTCCTCCGTGGACCTGGCGGCCGTCGAGGCCCAGTTCCTCGCCGCGACCAGCAACGGTCCCGTGTCGCTGAGTTCCGCTTCCCGTATCCCTGATGAGGCCTCGGACGAGCAGGTCGAGGAAGAGTCGAATGAGGAGGCGCCCGCGAAGGAAGCCGAGCAGCCTTCGGGCGAGCTCTACGTCGTCGCCGACGGTGAGGAGCCGCCGGTCGATACGGCGGAGTCCGCCGAGCGCGCCGGTGGTTTCGGCGAGTCCGGTACCCCGGCCTCGTCCGGGGTTGTCGCTGAAGTTCCCATCGCTGAGCCTCCCGCCGCCCCCGGGGCCATGAGCGCCGAGGGGCTAGTCGGCCTGGGTGCCGAGACTGACACTGAGGCGACGATCCTGCGCCTGCCCCCCACGAACTCCGGTCCGGCCGCGCCCGTCGCGTTCCTGATCCATGGCGGCACCGTGCCCGTCGAGGTCTCCCGCGACGTCGTCATCGGCCGTGACCCCGACGCGCGTGCGCTGACTGGCCGCCCCGTGGCCACTGTCCTGCGTGTGCCCAGCCCCGAGACCGAGATTTCCCGCTCGCACTGCGCCGTCATGATGACGACGCCCGGCTCCTGGGCTCTCATGGACCTCGGCAGTGCGAACGGTACCGTCCTGCGTCACGCCGACGGCTCGTTCCAGGATGTCGCCCCCATGGTGACGATCGCCCTGAATGACGGCGACCTCATCGACGTTGGCGAGGGAAACACGATCGAGTTCCGCGTGCGCTGATTGATTCAAACGCTGCAGGTGGGGCGGGCCTTCGGGCCTGCCCCACCTGCTTTTGTGTTGGTTTTTCGGAGGCGAGCGATACTGGCACAGGCGCCCCTGCCTCGTCTATGTAAGGACAATCATACCCGCGCGCGCCTTGAGGTGACCTAAGTCCCTTGAGGCGTGTATCCTTGCCTTTGGTAGCGGCCCATCGGTGGGCCGGTCATCGCATACACGGAAGTTGAGGACCACGATGGTCAAGTACGTATACGACTTCTCCGAGGGCGACAAGTCCATGAAGGACCTGCTCGGAGGAAAGGGAGCCAACCTTGCCGAAATGACGAAGCTCGGCCTGCCCGTTCCCCCCGGCTTCACGATCACCACCGAGGCGTGCCGCGCATACCTCAAGGAGTTGGTCGTTCCCGAGTCGCTTGCCACCGAGGTCACCGCCGCCCTGCGCGGCGTCGAAGACCAGATGGGCCGCCACCTGGGCGACCCCTCCGACCCGCTCCTCGTCTCCGTGCGAAGCGGCGCCAAGTTCTCCATGCCCGGCATGATGGAAACCGTCCTGAACATCGGCCTCAACGATAAGTCCGTTCTCGGCCTCGCTGCCGTTAGCGGTAACGAGCGCTTCGCGTGGGACTCGTACCGCCGCCTCATCCAGATGTTCGGTAAGACCGTTCTCGACATCGACGGCGACCTCTTCTCTGACGCCCTCGACGAGCTCAAGGCCGAGCGTGGCGTCTCGGCCGACACGGAACTGACCGCCGAGGACCTTAAGGGCCTCGTTGACACCTTCAAGGGCATCGTCAAGGAACAGACCGGCAACGACTTCCCGCAGGACCCGCGTACCCAGATGGACATGGGCATCGAGGCCGTGTTCCGCTCCTGGAACACCGAGCGCGCCCGCATCTACCGCCGCCGTGAGCGCATCCCCCACAACCTGGGCACCGCCGTCAACATCTGCACCATGGTGTTCGGCAACATGGGCGAAAACTCCGGCACAGGCGTGTGCTTCACCCGTGACCCTTCCTCCGGCCACTCCGGCGTCTACGGCGACTACCTCGAGAACGCGCAGGGAGAGGACGTCGTCGCAGGCATCCGCAACACGCTGGCTCTGTCCGACCTCGAGCGCATCAACAAGCCCGTCTACGACGAGCTGCGCGGCATCATGCGCAAGCTGGAGACCCATTACCGCGACATGTGCGACATCGAGTTCACCGTTGAGCGCGGCAAGCTGTGGATGCTCCAGACCCGCGTCGGCAAGCGTACCGCCGCCGCAGCTTTCCGTATTGCCACCCAGCTCCTGGGCGAAAAGCTCATCACCCGCGACGAGGCCCTGGGCCGCGTCACCGGCGACCAGCTCACCCAGCTGATGTTCCCGCAGTTCGACGCGAAGGCCGACAAGGAGCTCATCGCTCGCGGCATGGCCGCCTCTCCGGGTGCCGCCGTCGGCAAGATCGCCTTCAACAACGCCCAGGCTGTCGAGGCTGCCGAAAAGGGCATCAAGACCGTTCTCGTGCGTCGTGAGACCAACCCCGATGACCTGCCCGGCATGGTCGCCGCGGAAGGCGTCCTGACCGCCCGCGGTGGCAAGACCTCGCACGCCGCGGTCGTCGCCCGCGGCATGGGCAAGACCTGCGTGTGTGGCGCCGAATCCCTCGTCATTGACGAAGCTGCCGGCACCGTGACCATCGGCGACCTGGTCCTCACCTCCGAGGACACCATCGCCATCGACGGCCAGACCGGCGAGATCTTCCGCGGTGAGGTTCCCGTCGCCGACTCGCCCGTCACCACCTACCTGGCAGAAGGCCTCGAGGCCGGCATCGCCGCTGCCGGAGACGACCAGGGCACCCGCGAGCTCGTCGAGGCCGTCGACAAGCTCCTCGCCCACGCCGACAAGGTCCGCCGCCTGCACGTGCGCGCCAACGCCGACACCCCCCTCGACTCCAAGCGCGCCATCGCCTTCGGCGCGGAGGGCATCGGCCTGTGCCGCACGGAGCACATGTTCCTGGGTGAGCGCCGCCCGCTCGTCGAGCGCGCCATCCTCTCCGCCCCCGAGTCGGACGAGCGTCAAGCCGCATTCAACGAGCTCGAGAAGCTCCAGAAGCAGGACTTCCTCGAGATGCTTGAGGTCATGGACGGCAAGGCCATGACCGTGCGCCTCATCGACCCGCCGCTCCACGAGTTCATGCCCGCCCTCATCGAGCTCGAGACCAAGGTCGCCGTCGGCAAGGCGACCGGCACCCTCGACCCCGCCGACGAGGCCATGCTCGTCGAGGTTCGTCGCATGCACGAGCAGAACCCCATGCTGGGCCTGCGTGGCGTGCGCCTGGGCATCTACCTGCCCGGCCTGTTCTCCCTGCAGATCCACGCCCTGTGCGAGGCGGCCGCCGATCTTGTGGCCCGCGGCCTCGACCCGCGTCCCGAGATCATGGTCCCGCTCGTCGGCTCCGTGCGTGAGCTCCAGCTCGTGCGCGAAGAGGCCGAAGGCATCATTGCCTCCGTCGCCGCCGCCCGTGGCGTGGACCTGTCCGGCGTCTCCATCGGTGCCATGATTGAGCTGCCGCGCGCCGCCATGACGGCCGAGGACCTGGCCGAGGAAGCCGACTTCTTCTCCTTCGGCACCAACGACCTGACGCAGACCGTGTGGGGCTTCTCGCGCGATGACGTCGAGGGCGTGTTCTTCCCGCAGTACATCGAGGCCGGCATCTTCGGTGTCTCCCCCTTCGAGTCCATCGACGTCCACGGCGTGGGCACCCTGGTCTCCGAGGGCGTGCGCCGCGCCCGCTCCACCAAGCCGAACATCAAGCTCGGCGTGTGTGGCGAGCACGGTGGCGACCCGCAGTCGATCCACTTCTTCCACGGCGTGGGCCTGGACTACGTGTCCTGCTCCCCGTTCCGCGTCCCCGTCGCCCGCCTCGAGGCTGGCCGCGCCGCGGTTGAGGACCACGTGGACATGACCGCCTGATCACTGGTGGCACCGTGCTGAGCGTCGCTGCGTGAGCGTGACGAGGCCGTGGCCGGGAAACCGGTCGCGGCCTCGTTTCGTTGTGGGTGCGGCTGTGGCGTTGCTCGTGGCGCCGCTGGTGTTCCGGGCGCCGGATGGCCTTCCTCTTCGGGCCGGGCTGCTGGGTGTGCCCGTGGGCGGCGGCCCGCCCGCGAGCCGTCCGCGCCGCGAGCTTCGCTCGGCGCGTCGGCTCGTTGTCCGGTCAGGTCCCGCCGCCGCCCACGGGCGCTGCAGCCAGACCCTCCGGTCCCTCCGGTGCCCTCCACACCAGTGGGGCTGGGTGTGCTGTTGGTTGGCTTGGCGCGTCGGCTCGTTGTCCGGTCAGGTCCCGCCGCCGCCCACGGGCGCTGCATCCAGGCCCTCCGGTCCCTCCGGCACCCTTCACACCAGTGGGGCTGGGTGTGTTGACGTGTGGCTCGGCGTCGTCTCGAAGCCCGGCTATGGCTGTCGATCAGTAACT
>CABKMD010000006.1 GCA_902373435.1 uncultured Actinomyces sp. | reverse complement strand
CCCTCGCCTTCGCCCCGTCCCGCGCTCTCGCGTGGGCGTGGTGCGGCCTCGTCGTGGCCGTCTGCCTCCTCGATGCATTCGCCGCGCCCTCCCCGCGCACCCTGCGTCTCAGCCGAGACGTGACCGGGCCAATTCGCGCTGACCAGACCACCGAATCTCGCCTGCGACTGACGAACACGACGAAGCGCCACATGAACCTAGACGTGCGCGACGCGTGGCCCCCCTCCCTCAACCCATCGCCGACGCGCCAGCGAGTGCGTGTGCGCCCGGGTGCCTCTGAGCGTGTCTCCACGGTGCTCGCCCCGACCCGGCGCGGCACCCGCCAGGCGGACGTCGTCACCATTCGTTCGTGGGGTCCCCTACACCTGGGAGCGCGCCAGGTAAGCCTGTCCGCTCCCCTCTCCCTGTCGGTGCTCCCCGAGTTCAAGGCGCGCGTCCTGCTGCCCTCGCGCCTGGCGCGCCTCCACGAGCTCGAAGGAACCACACCGACGACGCTGCGCGGCGCGGGAACCGAGTTCGACTCCCTGCGCGCCTACGTCGTGGGCGACGATCCGCGCGACATTGACTGGCGAGCGTCCGCCCGTTCGACGGAACTGATGGTGCGCCAGTGGAGGCCCGAACGCGACCGTCACGTCGTGATCGTCGTGGACTGCGGGCGCGCCTCCTCGGCCCTGCTCGGAGCCCCCGAGCGTGAAGAGGTCGACTCGATCGCGCTGGGACACGCCCCGCGCCTCGATTCCTCCATCGAAACCGCTCTGCTTCTCGCTGCCCTGGCAGACCGAGCGGGCGACAAGGTGCACCTCATTGTCCTCGACTCGGCTGTCCGCGCACGCGTGTCCGGCATCCGAGGAGCCAAGGTCATCGAGACCCTGGCTCACACGTTCACGGATATTTCGCCCCGCCTGGACGTCACCGACTGGTCCGAAATGGTCAGCACGGTCGAGCAGACCGTGCATCATTCCGCCTTCGTCGTTATCGCAACGAAGATTCCACCGGCCGGCATGGACATCGAGTTCACCGACGCGTTGGCGCGCCTGAGCGATCGCCACACGGTGCTGGTTGCATCGGCGACCGATCCGGATGAAATCCGGGCGCGGGCGGGACGCGGGGACGCCGAGCAGGTGTTCCTTGCAGCCTCCGCCGCTCTCGCAGAACGATCTGACGAGGCGGGAGCCACCGACGCTCGCCTGGCCGGCGCGCTGACCGTGCGCGCCTCGGCGGGTCTGCTTCCCGCTCGGACGGCGGACCGCTACATCGAACTCAAGAAGAGCGGCCGACTCTAAGCCGGGGCCGCTTCTCGCGCGAGTTGACGGAGCGTGAGCCTCACCCCGAGACGGGTTGGTAGTAGCCGGCGTCAATGCCGACGTCGGCGCTGGCGCCCGCCTCGTGCGCGCGCCGCCCGAGGATGAGGATGTATGCCCACACGGCCCCCGTCATGAGGGCACCGAAGGTGATCTTGACAGCATCAGGCAGGTCAGAGGGCGTCACAAAACCCTCCAGGACGCCGGAACCGGCCAGGAGGATGGCACAGCCCACCGCAGCCGTCATCGCGCCGCGAGCCGCCTGTCCGACAGCCTGGAAGCGCGTCATCGGACCGGGTACGAGCAGCGACCAGAAGACGCGCAGGCCCGCCGCGATCGAGATGAAGACGGCAGTCAGCTCGGGAAGTCCGTGCGGCAGGATGAAACGGAAGAAGTGCCAGACTCCGCCGTAGCTGAAGACGATAGCCGTTGACGTGCCGATACTCGTGGCGTTGCCCCACAGGATCTTCAGCGGGTAGACGCCCGTGATCCCCGTGGCCACGCCCACCAGAGCAATCCAGGCATTATTGGCCCACACAGACAGGCCAAACTCCGCGTTCGTGTCCTGGTGGTAGTACTCCACGAACGCGCTTTGCGCGTAGTACTTCAGCTCCTCGGGGGTGCCCAGCTCGTTCATGACGTCCGGGTGACTCATCAAGTAATACGCTTGGACGCCGGCGATGGCGATGAACGCTGCCATCACAGCCAGGATCGCCCAACGGATCCGGTAGAGCATCAGCGGTAGGGATACCGTGAAGAATCGTGCGATAACGGCTCCGGACAGCCCTCCGGTGCCCGCGAGACGCCCGCGCGCGGCGGACAGGATGCGTGACAGCTCCGCAATCACGTCGGGATCGGGGTTGAGCGTACGTACGCGCGCCAGATCCGTCGTAGTCGAACGGTAGAGGCGGTCGAATTCATCGATCTCGTCGCCCGACAGCGAGCGCTGGCGCGTCAGCTGTTCCAACCGTTTCCATTCCGTTTCTCCACTTACCCGCAGCACATCAATGTCCACTGCACTAGCGTGTCATATATGACCACGCAACGCAGTCAACCGAGCGCCATTCAAGACGACTTTGTGCGCACGGGCGAGGCAGTCACTCTGGACGTGAAGCCGGCCTCGCCTCCGGAGCGCTTCGCCGCCGCCGTCATGGATGCGACGACGTACTTCCTGTGCACGGTCGTGCTGCTTGTGATGGCCGCCAGGTTCACCTCACCATCCGCGTCGATCCAGCGCGTGATTATCATCGGGTTCTTCGCGACGACGATGTTTGTCCTGCCGCTGGTGGTCGAGATCGCGACCCGTGGGCGTTCCCTCGGGAAGTGGGCGTTTAACCTGCGGGTCGTGCGCGACGACGGCGGTGCGATCACCGCCCGCCATAGCGCAGTGCGCGTCTCGACGGGCATTTTAGAGAACTGGGGGACGTTTGGCGGCCTGGCGGCACTCGCGGAAATCATGAGCTCGAAAGGCAAACGCCTGGGCGATCTGGCGGCCGGGACGATGGTGTGTTCGCAGGGCGCTTCCGTATTCTATCCGCCCCTCGTGGCGCCGCCGGGCCTCGAAGACTGGGCGCGCACCGCGACGATCCTCCCCCTCGACGATGCCCTCGTCGCGGAGGCTCGTGCCTTCCTGCAGTCGAATCGGTCGTTGACGACGGACGTTCGAGGACAGGTTGCCGTCTCGCTCGCGCAGCGCCTCTCGCGTCGCGTGCAGACGCCCCTGCCCGATGGTCTCCACCCGGAGGTTGTGATCGCGGCCGTGCTGGTGGCCCGCAGGGATCGTGACTGGGGTCGGGAGGTTGAGCGCCGATCGCGCGGCCAGGCCCGCTTCCACGAGGCGACGCAGCCGCGTTTCGGCCTGTAGCCCTAGTCGGTGTCCTCGGTGTCCGTGCCGTCAACGATGGTGAACTGGGCGCGGCGTCGCGCGTAGGGACTCGACGGGTCGAGCGGGCTCGACGTGTCGGGGGTCCCCACGGAACGTGCGGGCCCAAACGGTCCGGTGGTCGGCTTGCGGGTCTGTTGAGGCGGGACCGGGGCTGCCTGCGCCTCCTGGGCCACCCTGCGCACGGCGTCGACGAGCGCCGCGAGGTCATCCCCCGAGGGCGGAGCAGGTTCAAAGGTGGTTGCCAGACGGACGACCTGCCAGCCGAGCGGCGCGGTGAGGTTATGCGCGTGTTCGTCGCACAGGTCGTAAGAGTTAGGGTCGGCGACAGTCGCGAGGGGACCGACAACGACCGTCGAGTCGCGATAGTCGTAGGTCAGGGTAGCGACGGCGACCCTGGAGCAGCCGGGCTTGGAGCAGTGGCGTTGGGCAATCACGCCCCTAAGAGTACGACACTCTGTGCCCGTATCGCCCGCTTCGGCGCGCCATACGCCTACCCTGAGGGGGTGTTTCCTACGCGCCGCCATGTCTTCAGTCGCGACCGCCACGGTCGCGGTCCGCGCGGTCCCCTGTTTTTCCCGGGGACTCCAGCGTGGAGGACGCGGCGTGAGGACTTTGATCTGATGGTCGGTGAGCTCGTCACAGAGCTCATTCGACGATGGCCGCAGGTGGCCACGATCGAGTTTGCAGTCGAGGATGTCCCCCCGTCGAATCCTGCTCCCTGGGAGTCCCACAACGTCGTCGTCGCGCGCATTTTCCCGGCGGATCGGCGTCGCGGTCTGCGCGATCGGATCGTCGTCTATCGACTGCCGATCACGCTACGGTGTGCCCCGGAGGAGGTCGCAGTCATGACGCGCAGGGTGTTGATCGAGCGCATCAGCCACATCTTGGCACTGCCGCCGGACGAGATCGACGACGCAATGCGCTGAGGGGCGCGTCAGTTGGTGGTGCGGATGGTGCCACTGACGGCGCCGATGCCTTCCGTCCCCACGTTCCACGTCGTGGTCATGTGACCCACGGCCGTGTCCGCAGAGAGGACGACGGCGGCCTGGATCGGGGAGTCCGCGCCGAGCGTTCCGCCGTTGTCGGGCAGATCGACGAGGGTGGGGATCCCGGGTGCAACGTAGATGGTGCGCCCACCCACGCGCACGGCAACCGCTCCGGGCGTGAAGGCGGCCGTACCGCTCGACTGTGCGTCCTCCTTGTCGCCGGACTGGCTTGTCCCGGACTGCCCTCCGCTCGGTGAGGGCGAGGCCCAGATATCGGGGGTTGCGCTCGGGCTGGGGGCATCCGGCGAGGCGATGCCTTGATCGTTCGACGAGGCCTGGGAGGACGCAGGTGCGTACAGCAGGAGGCTCGCTCGCACGTGAGTCACGCCAGAATCGGTGGCCAGGGAGGTGGTACGGATCGGCGTCGTGGAGAGAACTTGGCGCCCCATGCTCTCGATCTGCGTGGCACCGGGAATGGTCGCTTCTGTCAGGGCGGTGGCGGGAGTCGCGTTGGCCCGCATGATCCAGGCACTCGCTCGCTGTGCCCAGGGCGCGCCAAGGGTGATCGTCGTCGTCTGAGCCACGACCTCGTGGTCGGAGGTCACGATGAGCGTGATCGGGGTGGAGTCGCTGGACGCGCCGTCGAGGGGCATGTCGAGGGTGGTGCCTTCGGCGACCGTTGCCTCGCCTCCAGCCAGGGGGTGCACGCCGGTCGAATCGGCGACGGAGACGCTCACGTGGGCTTCTCCCAACGGCGAGGCAAGGCGCAGCAGGGAGGTTCCCTTCGGGTCCACGCCGACAATGGTCTGCGTGGTTGCGGGGACGACCGCGGAAGCCAGGGTGGTGCCCTGCGGGATGTCACCGTTCATGAGGGAGGCCTGCACCCATGCGGCGACCCCTCCTCCGTCGGCGCGCACATGCACGGCCAGCGCCCTCTCGTCGGGGAACCACCCGGCGAGCAGCACCGAGGCCGAGGAATGTGCCGGGACCGTGACCTGACGCGGTGCGGCGTTGAGCGGACCCGACGCGCCGTAGCCATCGATGCTGACGACCGAGGCTGTAGGGCCAGGGTTGGACAGGATGAGGACCATGTCGGCACCCGCGGTGGTCGCGCCGGTCGCGATCCACTGGGACGTACGAGCGGCCGCGCAGCCGACGGCGCTGAGGCCGGCGAGTTCGCCGCCGCCCTGACCAGCGAGGGTGAAGGCCGTTGGGATGACGCCGCCCTGTCCTGTGACGGAAGCGGGTGCGGGAGAGACGGGAGCCGTTGCCAGCGAGGACCAGGTGGTGCCCGCCGCGACGTTCGTTGTCTCAAAGGGATCGACGATGCCGGACGGGCAAGCGAGCTGGACCTGGGAGGGGTGCGCACTCTGCGCGGTGCCTTCCACCGTGGCGGGAACTGACGACACCCACATGGACGCCGAGGCCACAACCGCCGCGGCAATCCCCGCTCCCATCAGGGTCGTCAGGGAGTTGGTTGGGCGCTTCGTCATCTCTTCCTCCACGCGGATAGGGCGCTTGCTGCGGCGACGACCAGGCACGCGCCGGAGGCGATCCGCCAGGGGATGATCCACCACGCACTGTAGGTGAGGGTCAGGTGTCCTGCGGCGGGCATCTCGAAGGCCTGCGACCATCCGTCGGCTGCTTCGGTAGTGGCCAGGGCGGTCCCGTCGACGGACGCGCGCCACCCGGAGTCGGCGCGCTCGGCGAGGATCAGGGTGCCACTCGCATCAACGTCTCCGCTGACGCTGAGCTGGCTGCCGCCGACCGGGGTGGTCACGCCGGACGCAGATTCGACGCGGACGCGCGCAGGGGTCACGCCATTGCGGCGCACGCGCCAGACGGTACCAGAGTTCGTGTCGCCGACCTTTTCGAGGCCGGAGGCGCGGTCAAGCCCGGAGCTCAGGGCCTGAGATCCGCTGGCACCCAGGGGCACAAGAATCGTGTCGATGTCGTGGGCGGCCAGGGTCGCCACGGTCGCGTCGTCGGGGTAGACAACGAGCGTGTAGGCGGCCTGGGCGAGCGACGCGGTCGCGGGGTCGCGCACGACTCCTTCCGCGGCGTCGGAGCGCGCCTGGGCGAGGGCGAGGGCCCGCGTTGCCGGCGAGCCATCGGTCAGGGAGAGACCCGAGCCGCGCCACAGGGACGCGTTCACCGTGCCGTTCGTGGGATCGCCGTCGAGGACGAGGATGCGCCCCGCACGCGTCGAGCGCTGAGCCTGCGCAGCGACGGCGGAGACGATCGGCGAGGACATCGGGGAAACGGTCGAGCGCTGCGCGAGCGTAAAGGTCGGGGTGTCCGCTGTGTCGCCGCGGGCGGCAAAGGCGGAGGCAGCCACGCCCCCTCCTGCTCCCGCCAGAACAAGCGCGGTCAGGGCACCGAGAGCTCGCACGGCGAAGGGCCGCGATCCATCCCACGCGACACGCGAGGCCTCGGCCTCGTCGTCGTTGCTCGAAGCGGATCGGGTAGCGAGCACGAGCAGGGCACCAAAGGACAGGGACAGCGCGGGTGCGGTCCAGGCGCTAGCGACGAACGCGCCGGAGATTCCGACGCCGATCTGCGAGGCTGCCCAGCCGGCTGCGGCGGCCACGAGGGCTCCGCAGAACGCGAGTGCGGCGAAGCGAGTACGCAGGCGCAGGAGAGCAATGCCCGCAGCAGCGATTACGCCAGCACCGATAATGCCCAGAGCAACGGTCTCAAGCGGCGTTGACGGCGCGGCGGGCATGCCGAGCATCGCCATCCACGAGTCGGCACGCGTGTAAGCGTGGACTCCCCCGCTCGTCGAGGCGAGCGCCGGCCACGCCGAGGGGTGCGCCGCGATCGAGACGTAGGTGGGGACGAGGAGGACGACGGCGGGCAGCGCTACGAGGAGGAAACGACGCGAGCGCCACGCCAGCAGCGCCACAGCCAGCAGGAGCGTCCATGGAGCACAGCAGGCCAGGGCGACAAGGGCGAGAGACGCGCATCCGCGGTTAATTCCGCGCGGGCGCAGCGGGGCCTCATCGACGCCGCCGGCACCGGCGACCAGCAGAGGCCTGGGTTGGCCCAGACAGTATGCGGCAAAGACCGGCAGCGCCGCGTGCGCGAGCGTCGCGGCGAGAACGCCGTGCGTGGCGCTCATGAGCAGGGAGGGCGCGAGAGACCAGGCAAGGGACACGAGGAAGCGCACGCGGACAGACGGGGTGAGCACGCGCGAGGGGATCCAGGCCATCATCGCGGCAATCGGCGTCGACGCAACCAGCAGGAAGGTGGCGAGCGCTCCCGGGGTCATGCCCATGGGTGCGAACGGCGCGCTGAGAATGGCCATGAGTATCGTCAGCGGGTCGGCCCCGCCCACGTATCCGTCTCCGCCCGGGATCCACGCGGACCACGCGGCTCCCCACAGCTCGGACCACGAGGAGGGCAGGGACACCCAGGCACCGCCCACAAGGCCGGTCGCCGTGCCCCACCACTGCATGAGCGCCAGGGTGGCAGTCAGGATGAGAAGCCCCAGGGCAGTCGATGCCGAGCGGAAGCGGTAGCGCCGCATCGAGGCAACGACGAGCGGATCGATCCGCTCTCCATGCTCGTCTTCGTCCACGCCCGCGGGTTCCTTGCGCAGCAAGGCGGGCGCCGTCTCGAGCGCACGGAGGGACGAGCGGGGAACGCGGCACGACAGAGCTGCTCGCGCACGTCCCACCAGCAGGCGCGGGGTCGCGCCTATCAGGGACGCGAGGGCGCCGATCTCGGGGAGAGCCAGCGAGGCTCGGCCCGTCAAGATGCGTCCCAGGGCGCGGGCAGGGCTCCACACGAGGAGCCACAGCGCCAGGAACGGCAGGATGAGGGCGGGCACGGCCTTACACCAGTTGTACATCTGGGCGTAGCGGCGCTTGCGGAACGATCCATCGGTCGCGTCGTTACCATCGACGAGGGCGTCGGAGACATCCCCCGTCGGTTCGCTGTGGTCAGTGTCCGATGCGGCCTCGAGGCCGGAGTAGAGGGAGACGCGGGCGTGACGCAGGCGCGCCTTAGGGGCCACGATCACGCGATACCCGGCCAGGTGCAGGCGCCGCCCCAGGTCGAGGCCGTCACCGAAGGGGCCGAGCGCGGGGTCGAATCCACCGACGGCCTCGTAGGCCTCGGCGCTGATGAACAGACCGGCGGTGCCGACGCCAAGCACGTCGCTCGTGCCATCGTGCTGGCCCTGGTCGATGTCGTCATCGCCGATGCGCTCGAGTCGGCGGGCGCTGGCCGTGGCAAAGATTCCGAGTTCAAGGAGACGGCTGCCGTCCCAGCTCATCTGCTTGACGCCGACAGCTCCGACGGTCTTACCGACAGTGGCGACCTGAATGAGCTCGTCGAGGCACTCGGGTTCGGGGGCGCTGTCCTCGTGCAGGATCCACCACCACTGTTCCGAGGCGAAAGGGCCACCCTGCGCCTGGGCGCGACGGATCGCGTCGCCGAGGTTGCGGGCGCGGCCGACGCGCACGAGCTCGGCACCCTCGGGAACCCGATCAGCGGGGAAAGGGGTGACGTGGCGTCCTGCGACGTCAATGATGGTCAACGAACGCGGGGCCACCGATTGATTCTCAATGGCCCGCAATACAGACTGGGTGAGCGGCGCTTCTCCCCGTGTGACAAGGATCGCGCCGACAGAGCGCTGCGTCGGACTCAACCGGCCATACGGCGCAGGCGCCGCCTCTCGCGCTCCGACATGCCGCCCCAAATGCCAAAGCGCTCGTCGTTAGACAGCGCGTATTCCAGGCATTCTTCACGCACCTGGCAGGACTGACAAACAGCCTTAGCCTCGCGAGTGGAGCCACCCTTTTCAGGGAAAAACGCCTCAGGATCCGTCTGCGCGCACAGAGCGTGCTGCTGCCACGCAAGGGGGCCGTCAATGCGGGCATACTGCGCCGCGTCGGCGTCCTCGGACCAGTCTAGGGGTCCGTCACCGAAGATGTTCCACATTGCGGGAGCTCCTTATAACGAATCGATCAATACGAGAATTACACGCGTGTCATTGCAGGAAGTCAAGCCGTTTCGCGATATTGAGACCTTTCCCGTAGCTCTTGACCCAACGGTAAAACAGTGCCCTATTTCAAGGACTTCACAGTTACCAGGTACTTGGTTCACCCGGGACCTTCGATATACTTGAAACCGTGAACAATAAGTCCTTAGAAACTATGAGCAGGCTCACCCACTGTATCACAGCGATTAACGGATGGTCAGGCCCAGCACTCACCCAATACGGCCAGGAGCGGGTCGAACTGGGAGGACCCGTTGTCAGCCGGTGGTTAGCGAAGATCGCGAACTACCTGACAAACGAACTTGCGGCCGATCTGTTCGGCACGGGAGAAGCGACACCAACGCGCATCTACACAACTCTTCAGCCCTGGCAGGACACCCTCTGGCAGATCGCTGCGCGCGCAATGGGATGGGAGGTCCTCGATACACGACGCCCCCTCCCCGGAGACCTTTTCGTCACCAATACTCTCGGTTCCGAAGCATCCGACGCATTGGACGCCGGGGCGCACGTGCTCGCACAACCCGCGCAGTACCTGTCGTTCGCATGGGTTGATCCCCTGGACGGGGCTCTCGACGGCCTCGCGGAAATTGCCACCCAGCCGGATGCGCTCGTCGTCGACACTCCCCCGCTGCTCCTCCAGGCCCGCGACGAGGCACTGGCTGGGACCCGCCCATCGGCGCCGGTTCAGGGTCGCCGCGTCGCGCTGCTGTGGGACACGCGAACCGGCGCGGGCCAAGTGCTGGATCAGTGGATGCGGGGACGCTGCGTCGTCGTCATCGATCCGCACGCCGTCTCGCCGGACACACTCCCCCACATTCTCAGCACGGAGGACGTCGATGGAGGCCTCGTGACCTACCAGAGGTAGAGGGTTACCACACGCCCAGGACGCGCGCACCCGCGAGCTTGAGGCCCTCCACGCGGTTGCGGCGAATCTGCCGCCAGCGCAGGGCGAAGCGCAGCCGCGAGGCAACGCCCTGCCCCTCAAGCTCACGCAGGATGGCGCGCAACTGGCGCGCGCGGCGCTCGTCGAACGTGCCGACCTTCTGGGCGGTGCGGGCAGTCAGAATGAACTGGTGACGATAGAAGCCGTTGCGCAGCTTAGCCATGCGGGCGTCGCGCGCCCCGGATCCGGAGTTTGCGCCCTGCACGTTGCCGCCGTGCTGACGATAGTCGAGTGTCGGCTCCTCGCCGATCACCCAGGTGAGGCCGGTTGAGCGGGCCAGCGCGTACACGTACCAATCGTGCACGCCGATCTCGCTGTAGTCGAGTCCGCTCAGCACGTGCACGAGGGCTTCGTGGGCCTTCGGGCTGAAGACGTAGGTGGAGCCGGGCCCCGCGGCCTCGAAGAGGAAGTCCCAGGCACGCTGGGGCTGCGACTTGCGAATAAGGCGACGCTCCCCCAGCACCCCGCCGGGCAGCCACTGGAAGGACGTGACGTTCGAAGACACGACGTCAGCCCCGCGATCAGCCATGAGGGCCAGCTGGGAACTCAGCTTGTCCTCGTGCCACACGTCGTCCTGGTCGGTGAAGGCGACGTAGGAACCGTCGGGGGCGTGCGTCGTAAAGAGGTGCAGAAAGTTGCCCGTGACACCGGGGGTACCGTCGCGCTGGGGCAGAACCGTGATCCGAGGGTCGGCGGAGGCGCGCGCCTCCAGGTGGGCGCGCGTTCCGTCGCTCGACACGTCGTCGGACACGACGAGGCGGACCTCCACGCCCACCTGGGCGAGCACGGAGTCCACCTGTTCGTCGAGCCACGCCCCGCCCTCGGCCATCCCATTGTAGGTGGCCATGAGGACGGTGACTCGGGGGCGAGGCACGGCCTCGTCTCGGGTCACGCGATCCAAGGACTCAGTGTCCTTCGGCGGTGTACTTCGCCTCAACGGCTTCCTTGAGGGGAGCCCACCACGCTTCGTTCTCGGTGTACCAGGCGATCGTGTCAGCCAGGCCGTCGCGGAAGTTCGTGAACCGGGGCTCCCAGCCGAGCTCGGTGACCAGCTTGGAGTTGTCGATCGCGTAGCGCAGGTCGTGGCCCGGGCGGTCGCTCACGTGATCGAAGTCGTCGGGGGCGTAGCCCATCAGCTCGTTGAGAATGGCGACGACGTCGCGGTTGTTCGTCTCGCCATCCGCGCCGATCAGGTAAGTCTCGCCGATGCGGCCCTTCATGAGGATGTCCCACACGGCCGTGTTGTGGTCGCGCACATGGATCCAGTCACGCACGTTCAGGCCATCGCCGTACAGGCGAGGGCGCACGCCGCGCAGGCGGTTCGTGATCATGCGGGGGATGAACTTCTCGATGTGCTGGTACGGACCGTAGTTGTTCGAGCAGTTCGAGATCGTGGCCTCGACGCCGAAGGAACGCACCCACGCGCGCACCAGCAGGTCCGAGCCCGCCTTGGACGAGGAGTAGGGCGAGGAGGGGTTGTAGGGCGTGGTGGGGGTGAACTTCGCGGGATCGTCCAGCTCGAGGTCGCCGTAGACCTCGTCCGTGGAGATGTGATGGAAGCGCACCTTGTGGCGGCGCACGGCCTCTAGCAGGGTGAAGGTGCCCACCAGGTTAGTCTGGATGAAGGGCGAGGGGTCGAGGAGGGAATTGTCGTTGTGCGACTCGGCGGCGAAGTGCACGACCGCGTCGGCGCCGGCGACGACACCATCGACGAGGTCGGCGTCGACGATGTCGCCCTCGACGATGGTCAGGCGAGCAGCGAGCTCGGCGGGCACGTCTGTCAGGGACGCACGGTTGCCCGCGTAGGTGAACTTGTCCAGGACGACGACGTCGACGTCCGGATGGTCCTCCAGCAGCGTGTGAACGAAATTCGCTCCGATGAATCCGGCACCGCCGGTCACAACGATCTTCATGAGGTCTTCTCCTTTGCGCGCCCGCAGGCGTCCGAGGGTGCTCACCACCCGATTCCAGCCCCTATTATGCCGCAGTTCTCACACATTCCTCGCCACTGACCTCCACTTACCCATCGGATACGTCACTATTCGCCACGCTGGAGGACCGTCGAGGGGCCGCGCGACGCTGATAGATTGGACGTATCCCCAACAGAAACGGACCCCTCGTGACTCGTCTTGTCCCCGCCCTCGGTCTTCTCGCTATCTGCGCGCTTGCCACGGCCTCGTGCTCCATGCTCGAGGACACCCAGAGCGCACACTCGACGCCTGCGGCCTCCGTTTCCCCGGGAGACGTCGGTCAGCCGTCGGGTTCGGCGATGCCGACCCCGCACGCGGCCTCCCCCGGCTGCGCGGCCATGGACGAGATCTTCACCGAGGCACTGGGCGGGTCCGAGAGCGGCCAGGCCTACAAGGCGCTGGCGGCTAAGCGCTCGGGGGAAACCAACACAGACGAGCGCCACCGCGCGTGGGAAGCCTTCGCAGCAGCCTTCAAGAACGACTACTCCGACCGCCTCACCCAGGCGGCCACGGACGAGACCTCCAAGCAGGCCCTCGCTGCGCTCGCCGTCTACGTCGAGCGCAACGCGGCCCTCGACTCCGGCAAGATCCCCGAGTTCGCCGATCAGCAGGGTGCCGAGGAGGCCCTCAAGCGCGGCGACAAGCCCGAGGTGAACTCCGCTTACACCCAGGGCCTCGCCGATGCCACAACCGCCCACGCCACCCTGACGAGCTGCATGCCCCACTGGCCGATCGTGTTCTGACTTTCCCGCGGTGTGACGCACTTACTTTCGTGCGATTATCGTGTAAATTAGAATTATCCATCCCCGCGAGATTGGTTTTCCATGTCACGTGCGCACGCCTATAATTTGAATTCGTTGCGGAAGCGATTCACCTCGACTGTGGCAAAGCCGCTCGCGCTCATCCTTCTCGTCGCCGGTGTACTCGCGCTGGGTATGGGATGGGTATTCTCGTCCTCCCCCGGTTCCTCACCCGACGATGACTACCACCTCGTATCCACGTGGTGTCCTCGCCCCATCGAATCCTCTGGCTGCGGAACGACCACGATCGACGGGGAGCTGTACGTCATTCCTCCCGTGCCCACGGCTTACTCACAGTGCGAGGCTTTTAATCCCGCCGCCTCACACGTGTGCGGCTACAAGTACTCGGACGAGGAGACCTACCCTTCGTACCGTTACAACGACGGTCAGTACCCCTACGGCTTCTACCAGTTCCACCACCTTTTCGCCGGGCACAACGTCGAGCATTCAGTATGGGTGATGCGCTCCGTCAACGTCGCTATCCTCATCATCCTCCTGGGTGCCATCCTCGTCTTCGCGCGACCGGATCTGCGAGCCCTCATCGGCCTGTCAGCGGTCGTGGCATGGACTCCGATGGGCTTCTATTTCATCGCCTCCAACAACCCCAGCTCGTGGGCGCTGACGGGCGTGTTCTGCTACGGAGCAGCCCTGTTCTCGGCCCTGCACGCGAACGGGTGGCGCCGCTGGACCCTCCTGGGTCTGACGGCTTTCTCCGCCCTGCTATGCTACGGATCGCGTGGCGATGCCGCCTTCTACGTTTTCGTTGTTTCCCTGGGCGTTCTCATCCTCGCAGCGACACGCACACGCCTGCCCGAGATCGGCACGGCTACAGCGCTGAGCATTATTGGTATCTGGTGCATGTTTGCGACCGGACAGTCGCACAGCATCACCCAAACGGATTCCTCGGCGACCCGACACGAACGCATCGAGGTCGCGATCCGTAATATCCGTAGCCTGCCCGACTATTTGGCCGGTTTTGTTGGCATGTTCTCCGGTCCCGGCTGGCGCGACACTCCCTTGCCCGGCTACACGACGGTCGTCGCTCTCCTCGTCATGGGCGCGGTCCTCTTCTACGGCGCGCGCTCCATGAGCCCGCGCAAGGCACTGGCTGCTTTCGTCGTCTTCGGCGCGATGGCGGGCATCCCGCTGGTGATTGCAACGCCTCCATCATTCCCTAACATCGGCGGTTACCATCCGCGCTACACGCTTCCACTCCTGGGTACATGGCTGATTATCTGGCTCACCTCACGCCACAAGAACGCCTCAATATCGAAGAGCCAGCTGACAATGTTCATGCTCTTCCTAAGCGTTGCTGAAGCAGTTGCCATGCACACGACGATCGCCCGCTACGCTCGTGGCCTCGAACACATCAAGGGGATTGGATGGATCGCGCAAGGCAACCTGAGTTCGGGCGTTGATTGGTGGTGGGCCGACCTGCCGTTGAGCCCCATGCTGCTGTGGCTTATCGCCTCGTTGGGCTACGTGACGGTGTTGACGTGCGGGGTGTACCTGGAGTGCACGCGCACTCGGCTTGCCTGCGATCCCAGCCCTGGCGCCTCCACCGCCGACACGCAGGTGTGCGACACCGATACTCCTGACATCGACACGATCCTCACTGCTCCTACCCCTACGAAGGGTGATGCACAATGAGCGCAACAGTCACCATCATCGTGCGCACGCGCAATCGACCGGCGATGCTTCGCCGCGCACTGGCCTCCATCGACTCTCAGACCTACAGGGACTTTGAGGTCGTCGTCGTCAACGATGCCGGGGACGAGGCCGACGTTCGTTCGGTCATTGACCCGCTCGATGCCGCGTTCAAGAAGGCGATCACGATCGTCACGAACGAGGTATCCAACGGTCGTGAGGCCGCGCTCGAATCCGGCTTCAACGCGTCGCGATGCCCCTACTACGCGATCCATGACGACGACGATTCTTGGCATCCGGATTTCCTGACCAAGACGGTTTCCTACCTGGACTCCCACCCGCAGGCCGGCGGCGTTGCTACCCGATGCCTGGTCATTCGCGAGCGGGTGCGTGCGGACGGAACCTGCATCGAAATTGACCGAGAGACACTGTCCAATGACAACCACGGGCTATCACTCGTGGACGTGATGGTGGAGAATTACACGCCGCCGATCTCGCAGCTGATTCGCCGGGAGTCCGCCGACCGGGTGGGCCACTGGGATGGCTCCCTGCAGACGCAGGCTGATTGGGAGTTTAACCTGCGCCTGTTGGCGGATTCGCCGGTCGGTTTTATCGACGAGGAACCACTGGCCTACTGGCATCATCGCAACACGATGGATGCCTCGCTCGGCAACTCCGTCGTCACCGATGCCTACCTGCACAAGTGGGACAACCTGCATATCCGCGACCGTTACCTACGTGCGATGCTGGCCACGGAGGATCCGTCGTCCCCGCACCTGGGCCAGGCGCTGCTGTCAGCCGAGTATTACCGCCGGATTCGCGAAGAGCTGTCGCGAGTGGAATCAGGTGTCCATTCCTCGATGAACCTCGTGCACGTTGACATGGTGAACACGATGACAGCCCTGCATCAGCAGGTGCACGAGCTGCGCAGTGAGGTGAGTGCTCTACGCGAGCAGCTTGAAGCGGGTTCACTCCTGCGGCGCTCGCTGCGTCGCACTGTGTCAGTGCCCAAACGCGTCGTGCGCCGCGTGTTAGGGAGCTGAGGCACACATGTGAGGCGGGCGGGCCGGTCGTGGAACACTCCATGACCGGCCCGCCCGCCTGCGTGCTCTGTGCCGTCTTACGGCAGCGGGCGCACGGCGTCCGGGGTCATGCGATCCCATCCGTATCCGACGGTAATGTACTGCATGCGGGCCGGACGCCCCATCCAGTCGGTGTGGACGACCATGTCGTCGCCTATATAAATGGCGACGTGCGTGACGGTGCCGCTCGTTGTGTAGAAGATGAGGTCTCCGCGCTGGCGGGAGGCGAGCGGCACGTGCTGGAAGTACGGGTATTCGTACAGCTCCTGCGACGTGCGATACGCGGGCCACGCGTGCTTGATGACGTCGATGGGCTGGGGATCCAGGCCCGCGGCGTAGAGAGATTGGAGGACCAGGCCCGAGCAGTCAAATCCCTGATCGTAGGGGCCTGCCCCTCCCCACGTGTAGGAAGAGCCCGTCTGGTTCCACGCGTACCCGATCATGGCCTCGACGCGCTCACCGCGCGTGGCCGTCAGGGGCAGGGGCGTGGCCTGGTATTGGTCGACGGTCCACGGGTAGCCGGTGTCCATGGCGTCCCAGGTCGCCTTGTCGACGACTCCGGTGACGGGCAGGCCTGCGCGCTGCTGGAAGTTCTTCACGGCGGCCACGAACGGCGCGTCGACGGAGGCAAGCTTGTTGGCATGCCACAGGCCGAGGCGCACCTGGGCGATGCGTACCTTGATGCCGTTCATGCCCCAGGTGAGCGTGTTGGTCGCTCCTGAGAGCCCCGTGATGTGGTCGGTGGGCCGCAGGTAGCCGACCGGCGCCTCGTACCCGCGCCACGCGCCCGAGGCGGTGAATTCGTAGCGGCGGCCCCCTTGCTCCAGGGGCGCGGTGCGCATGACGCCGGTGTCAGGGTCGAGGTAGTACCAGGAGCCCCCGTCCTTCAGCCAGCCACCGACGAGCGCTCCAGAGGGAGCCAGGAAGAACCAGTCGGCACCGTCGCGAACCCAGCCGGTGGCCATGTAGCCGTCGTCATAGAAGTAGTAGCGAGCGCCCCCGATCCCTACCCACTGGGAGGTGGGGTAGGTGCCGTCGGCTCGCCGCCACCACCATCCGACCGAATCATGCATCCACGCGCCTCGTCCGGTCTCATCGGGCGCGTCCATCGTCGGCGGTTCGTCGCTCTCCGACGAGGCATGGTCCGCTCGGTCCTCGTCGTTCGCGGCAGGGGCAGCGGACTCGGGTGCGCCCGTGGGCACGGGGCTGGGTAGGTCGGACGGCTGCCCAACCGGACCGGACTGCACGGCGGTGGTGCTTTGCGCTGCGGACTGCGGCGTTGCCTCGTCCCCGGATTCGGCGCGGGCCTGCGCGGGTAGGGCGATGAGTGCGAGGGTCAGGACAGCGGTGAGGGCGCGCGCGTGTGCGCGGCGGGCGAGCGTGGGCGTCGGTGCAATGACAGTGCCTTGTCGCTGGAGAACAGTTCTCCTATCAGTGTAGGACACCCGTCACGCGGCGCGGGAGCGTTTGAGTCCTCAGCTCAACAAAAGCCGGGGCCCAGCGGCACTCACTCCGCTGGGCCCCGGCCTCGAACGTCGATGCGTCCGTCAGTCCTCGTTCTCGAGTGCGTCGGCCTGCTGGGCCTGCATGCGTGCGAGGTGCTCGTAGTCCGCTGCGCCGCGCTTGGGCACGTCGCGCATGGGGCGCGCGGGCGTCAGGTCCGTGAACGATGCGCCCAGGTTCACAAGGCCGCCGGACTCCATGCCCGGGCCGGGCAGGACGTCGAAACGGCGCGCCTTTTGCAGGGCGTCGATGACGCTGGTCATGTCCTGATTCTGGATGGCCGCGGAGATCGTGTAGGCGCCCGGGTTGAAGGTCAGACGCGGAATGTCAATGTCGAGGTGACCGGTGCCCGGCTCGATCGAGGTGGGCACGTAGCAGGCGTCCATGCCGTGCAGGCCCCACACAAACACGCCCTCGCGGGTGTCGATGGAGGCACCGAAGACCGGGGACTCGATGCGCTCGTTCGCGCGGTAGTGCAGGCGCAGGCGCACGGGATCGCCCGGGTACACGAGCGACGTGGGCTCGCCGGACGAGGAGAGCAGTTCAATGCGCTCGATCATGGCCTCGCCACTGCCGAAGCGCGTGCCGCCGCCCTCGACCTCGACGGCGTGGTGAGCGACGTCGGAGTAGGTGTCGATGACCTCGGCGGCACCGCCCACGTCGGCGAGCGTGCCGTGGTCCAGCCAGGCGGCCTGGTCGCAGAAGGTACGCATCTGCTCGAGGCCGTGGGACACGACGACGACCGTGCGCCCCTGATCCTTGAGCTGGGCGAACTTGTCCATGCACTTGTTCTGGAATTCCATGTCGCCCACGGCCAGGACCTCGTCGACGAGGAGGATGTCCGGCTCGACGTGGATCGACACGGAGAACCCCAGGCGCACGTACATGCCCGAGGAGTAGTTCTTCACCGGTTGATCGATGAAGCGCTCGACGCCGGAGAAGTCGATGATCGCGTCCAGCTTGGAGTCGATCTCCTTCTTGCTCATGCCCAGGATCGCGCCGTTGAGGTAGATGTTCTCGCGGCCCGACAGCTCGGGGTGGAAGCCGGAGCCGACCTCAAGCATGGCCGCCATGCGCCCCGTTGAGGAGATCGAGCCCTTGTCCGGGGTGAGGATCTTCGCGATGCACTTGAGCAGCGTCGACTTGCCCGAACCGTTGTGCCCGAGCAGACCGAAGGTCTTGCCCTGCGGGATCTCAAAGGAGACATCGTCAAGGGCCCAGAACTCCTCGAACTGCGCGCGCGAACGCTTCAGGAACGCGCCCTTGAGAGACTGGTTGCGGTTCTTGTAGATGCGGAAGCGCTTGGAAACGCCCTCCACCGAAATCGCGTTCGTCATCAGAGTTCCTCCACGATTCGTGCCGAGAAGCGGCGGAAGATCAGCGAGCCGAGGCCGAAGATGCCGAAGGCCCAGGCGGCGCAGCCGAGCCACACCTGCCAGGACGGCATCGCGAAGCCGTACAACGTCGAACGGTAGGCCTCGAGGAAGAGCTCGGCGGGATTGAGACGGAAGACCGTGACGATCGGGAGGGGCTCTCCGCCCCACGTCCAGCCCTTGGCCGCCAGGTCGGTCTGGACCTTGCCCAGCATCGAGAGGGAGAAGACGACGCCGGAGGCGTACATCCAGATCTGGTTGAAAATCTGCCACAAGTGCGAGATGTCGCGGAAGTAGACGGAGGCAACCGACAGGATGAGGCCCATGCCGATCACGAAGAGCATCGCGAGCGCCGTGATGACGATGACCGCGGGGATCATGAGAAGCACGCCGGGGCCGCCAGCGATGCACATGATGACGATGATGACACCCAGCTCGAAGGCGAAGTCGTAGGCCAGGGCCAGCACCGAGGAGTAGATGAGGACCTGACGCGGGAAGTAGACCTTGGTGAGCAGGCCCGAGTTACCCACGAGGGAGTCCATGCCGCGCTGGATGCCGCTCGACATGAAGTTCCAAGCGATGACGCCCACGCCAATCCACAGCGCGAAGGAGGAAAGGCCCGAGTTCACGCCCTTGTCGGCCTCGCCGCGGAAGACGACGCCGAAGATCAGCGCGTACACGGCGATCGTCGCGATCGGGTTAATGAAGGACCATAGGCGGCCGAGCGCGGTGCCCTTGAACTCCGAGGAGATCGAGCGCTGCGCCATGCGCACCGTCAGGTCGATGACCCGTTTCGTCTCAGACACGGCTACTCCCATCGCTTCTGTCGTGGTCAGGGGATCTATCTTACTCGGGCGAACCCAGCGTCAGCGCAAGGCAGCGCTGCGTGAACTCCGTGAGGGCACTGGGGCGCTTGGGGTCTCCAGCACACATCGTGGAGGCCAGGCTCATCGCTCACCCTTCATGGATCGGATCTTATGGACGGCGCCGCGGGCCGCGCGGTACGCCGGCTTGAGAGCATTCCCCAGTCCCGGGGTACGCACCATAATGTTGGTCTTGACGGCACCCAGCAGGTTCGGGACCGTGCCCATGCGCGCCTTGAGGAACGGCACCTGATCGATCGCGAAGGCGGGCATCATCGACGAGGTCACGGCCAGCTTGTACTCAAGGTAACCGTAGTACACGCCCGCCCACTTCGGGGTCATGACGGGGCGCACGTAGTAGCCGCGCGACAGGACCGCGTAGGACAGGAGGCGCTCGATGACGTGCGCCAGGGAGCCGTCCTTGTAGCCGCCCTCTTCCGGGAAGTCCTCGGGGACGAGGCCCGCGCCAGTCAGCAGGGACAGGGCCTGCGGGCGCGCGATGAACATGGAGCCGTAGGGGGCCAACGGCTGGTGGTCATCGAAGGGGACGGTGATGCCAACCTTCTTGGCGAACTCGCGCGCGCGGGCGCGGTTCGCGAACCACGCGTGGCCCATCGTCGGGTAGCCCATGTGCGGCATGGGCGCGATCGCCATGCCCAGGCCCGGGTGGGCCGCGAACTGGGCGAGGATGCCGGCCACGTGATCGGAGGAGGCCAGCAGGTTGTCGTAGAGGTGCTCCTTGAAGAGCTGGGCGGCGTTGTAGTCGTCCTGGACGGACTTCTTGGAGTGGATCTTCACGACAATGTCGTACTCGCCGCAGGTCAGCACGTCGCTACAGTCCACCAGGAACGCTCCGATGTCGCGGCCGCGGTTGGAGGACACGACGCGCACGTCGGCGTCCACGCCTCGTTCCTGAGCGCGCGCCTCGATGAGGGCCTTGTTCTCCTCGTTCGAGGTCGTGGCCACCAGGTGATAGCCGACGGGTAGGACGCTCAGGCGGTCGAGGATCTCGTCGGCCATGTCGGCGTAGAAGATGTGCGCGACCGCGAGGACCTTCAGGGAGGCGGCGGCGTCCAGGGTAGCTTGGTCGGCCCGCGGAGAGATGACGGTCGTCAGACCCGCGTTGGTCACGAGGTCACGCGGACGTGAGGTGCGCGCGAGGTTCGTGAGGATCAGATCGGTGTCGTAGCCGGCCTTTTCGGCCAGCTCCAGCATGTCCGCGCCGATGATCGCGTAGCGGTCCAGGTAGAGCGGGTCATGGAACAGGTTGCGGCGCTTGAGGATCGGGCAGCCGTCCGCGAGCAGCATCGCCGCGTTGTCGAAGACGGGGTTGCGCGAGGGGTAGTCCTCGCGCGGGTAAGCCACGACGTGCGTGTAGCCGAGGTTTCCGAAGTACTCCGTGAAGCGCGACTCGTGCCACTGGATCGAGTCGTTGTACGAACGAATCGGCGGCATCTCGTCCCAGTACTTGCGGAAGTCCGGGGAGCTGAGCAGCGGATTGCGCACAGCAATCCAGTGGGACTGGATGTGGCGCGGCATACGGGTGGCTGCCAGGAAGGGGTGGGGGCGCACCTCGTCGTGTTCGGTGATACCCCAGAAGTCCACCGCTCCGGCGGCGTCCACACGGTCGAAGAGGTTCTTCCACGGGTTGACGGGCGCGAAGAAGGTGTAGTTGAAAAGGATCAACTCGTCAATCTGGCCGAGGCGATCCCAGCCGAAGCGGGCGATGCCGTCGCGGTATCCGCCCACATCGAAGCCGGTGTTTTCCCGCTCGAAGATCTCGGTGGCGCCCGTGAGGAGGCGCTCCCGAGCGGTGTCGTCCAGAGCAGAGTTGGAGACGACGAGGATCTCGTCGAGGTACTCGCGCAGCGAGGTCAGGCACTCCACGATGTAGTCGTCAACGAGGCCCTGAGGATCATAGAACAGGAAAATACCGGCGCGCTTCACTGTCTCACTCCCCCACAGCGTCGACAGTGGCCAGGATCTTGCGGATCTTCGTGGCGTCGCCCCACACGCCGGGCGAATCGTAAGGACGATCCGGGAACGCCCCGTACTCGAGGGCGATATCCAGGTCGTTCTCGCGGATATAGGCCTCAACGCGGTCGGCCAGGCTCATGGGCTCACCGCTGCAGATGTTGATGATGCCGTCGACCTCGTCCTGGGAGACGGCGGCGGCGATCTGGTAGGCCAGTCCCTGGATAGAGATGAAGTCGTAGAGGTTCTTGCCCGTGGTGAAGGGGAAGGTCTTCTTGCCTTCCTGGGCGGCGGCCAGGAGCTTGGAGAAGATCGAGGAGCCATGCGCATCGTCGCCGACGATGTAGTAGCCGCGCAGCCACTGCATGGTCGCGCCATGCTGGGTGGTCAGCAGCGTCGTGATCTGTCGCAGCGCATTCTTGGAGATGCCGTACAGCGACGCGGGGTTGCACGCGGAGTTCTCGTCGATGGCACCTTCCCAGTAACCGACCTCGTGCATGGAACCCATGACAGCCAGGTGGGTGCACCCACCCTCGAGGAGATTCTCGATGAAGCGGTAGTGGGCAGGCAGGTCCTCAATGTGGGTCGGCGAGTTGTGCACGAAGCCGTCGCGCCACGCGAGGTGCAGGACCACGTCCGGGCGTCCGAGCTGGTCGAAAATATCAGCGTCGCCGCTGAAAATCTGGGTATCGAGGCGGCGCGCCCGCTCGTCGACACCGTCGAGGCGGAAGTCGACGACACTGACGTCGAGGCCGCGCTCCAGCAGGGCGTGAACAATGTGGCGGCCAATGTAGCCACCGGCTCCGGTAACGAGGACAGTCTTCACCATGTCAGCCAGTCTATCAAGGCGCGGGCGCTACGCAGCTCCGCCCCGCGTTGTGTGCCGTGACGCACCCACCGGCCCCCGCCTCGTTCCCGGGTCGATGGCGCTAAGAACGCGAGGCCGTGCGGTGGCGCAGTGCGCGAGGCAGGGCAAGGAGCCCCTGGAGGACCCCGCGGGCGACCGGCCCCCGTCCGCCCGAGCACACTGCCCGCGCAATCGAGCGGGCAATGGCTCGCGCGACGACGCCCCAGGGGGCGTGCTGGGCGGCGACGATGATGCGGTTGCGGGCGTTGACCCGCAGGAACATGGGCGAGGACGTTCCCGAGGAGGCGGCGTGCTCGTGGTCGACGACAGCTCGGGCGACGAAACGCACCTCGTACCCGGCCTCGCGCAGCTTGTAGGACAGGTCGGTGTCCTCGTAGTACATGAACAGGTCGGTGCGCACTCCCCCAACGGCTCTCCACGCGTCGGCGTCGATGGCGCAGGCCCCGCCGCACAGGCCGAAGACCTCAGGCGCGGGCAGCGGGGAGTCGGCGGGGTCCAGCCAGGAGCGGTCGTAGCCGTTGCCGGCAGTATCGACCTCGTTGCCGGTGGAGTTGATGAGGACCTGGCCGCCGCTCTCACCGTCGGCAACACGCGTCCAGCGGCTTCCGTCGAGGGCGACGAGGAACTCCGTGTCGGAGGGTGTGGAGGGACGCCAGGTGCCGGTCAGGAGGATCAGCGCGGTCGTCGCGCCCACACCCCCACCCAGGGGAGCCAGGAGCGCGTCGAGGAAGCCGTCTCGCACGGTCGCATCGTTGTTGAGCAGGACGACGGCGTTTTCGCTCAGGCCGACCGCTCCGGCCATGACGCCGGCACCGAAGCCGTCGTTCGTCCCGGCGTTCACGAGAGAGACACACGCAGGATCGGCGGCGCCGCGCAGCTCGTCGAGGCCCTCGCGCAGGACGGTGAGGGAATCGTCGTCGGATCCGTTGTCGACAATGACGAGGTGATCCCCCTGTCCCATCTGCGGGGCGATCGAGTGGCCGGCACGCAGGGTGAGTGGCGCGTTCTTCCAGTTGACGAGGATGACCCTCGCGCTGCGTGCCCTCATCGTGCACCCGCCAGGGACGCGTAGATGGCGGCGTGGGCGGCGGCGGAGGCCTCCCACGTGTAGTCGCGGGCACGTGTGACACCGGCGGCGGCGAGGCGGTCATGCTCGCTTCCGGCGGCGGCTTCGAGGGCCTCGGCGAGGGCCGAGGCGTCGGTGGCCGGCACAAGGAGGCCGGCGTCGTCGCGCGTTATCTCCGCCATGCAGGTGTCAGCGCTGGTCACGACGGGCGTTCCGTGCGCCATGGCCTCGAGGACGGGCAGGCCGAAGCCCTCCCAGATCGAGGGGAAGGTGAAGACTCGGGCGCCGGCGTACGCGCAGGCCAGGTCAGTGTCGTCCAGGCGTCCGAGGACGTGGACGCGTTCGGGCGGCAGCGGCGCGTCGGTCGGATCGGATCCCCATCCGGCGGGTCCCACGAGGACGAGGTCGAGGTCGGTGCCGCTCATCTGCTCGTATGCCGCCAGCAGGGTGGGCAGGTTCTTGCGGGGCTCGCGGGTACCGACCCACAGGACGTAGGGGCGCGCCAGGCCGTGGCGAGCGCGGAACTCCTCCACCTGCGCATCGGTGACGGGCGTGTGGCTCAGGCCGTGCGGGATGACGGTGATGCGCGAGGCGTCCAGGCCCGCTTCGATGCAGTCATCAGCGGTGGCCTGGGAGGGGACGATGATCGCGTCGGCGCGCTCCCTGGTGATCTCAAGGGCGCGGTGGAAGTAGGCGGAACCGTGGGCCGTGAAGTGGTCGGGATCGCGCAGGAAGGCGACGTCGTGGACGGTGACTGCCAGGGGACGGGAGGTCGGCGGGATCGCCCACGTGGTCGCGTGCACGACATCCGCTCCCCCGCCCGATCCGACGCCGAGCATCCGGTCCACGCTGGGGGTCCCCAGCCAATCCCAGGCGGCGTACAGGACGCGCCGAGGCAGCGCCGAGTTGAGCACGGGGATGGTCAGTCCCACCTCGTTCGCTGAGGGCTCGCCCGCGCCGCGCCGCGCCGCGATGCCGATAGCACGCACGCCCTGGTCTGCCAGGCGGGCGGCGACCTCGACAATGTATCGGCCGGAGCCTCCGGGCACCGGCTGCCACAGTTGTTCGACGACCATTCCAACGTTGACGCTCATGCGTCCAGGGTAGTTCACGGGCGCACGGCGGTGTCGACAAATACATGAGCAGCCACAAAATGGCATACGATAAGGGGCATAGTTGTTGCTCCCGACCCAATGGGGATGATCGTGGCCTACTCCGTTTCTCACTCGCATCCGATCCGCGTCCTGCTGGACGGGACCGCGATCCCCGCGGACCTGGGCGGCGTCGGCCGCTACGTGGATGACCTGGTGCCGGAGCTGGTCGAGCAGGGCGTGGACCTGACGATGGCGGTCCAGGAGCGCGACGCCGAGCACTTCGCGACGCGCCTGCCCTCGGCCCGCATCATCCCGATTTCGCAGCGCTTCGAGTCCCGTCCCGCACGTATGGCATGGGAACAGACGGGCCTGCCCAAGCTGATCCGCAAGGTGCGCCCCGACGTCCTGCACTCCCCTCACTACACGTCTCCGCAGTTCCCGGGCGTGCCGGTCGTCATTACGCTGCACGACGCGACGTTCTTCTCGCACCCGCAGGCGCATTCACTTCTCAAGCAGCGCTTCTTCACGACGGCGATTCGCCGAGCGATTCGCCGCGCGGACGCCCTTGTGGTCCCCTCGCTGGCGACGCGCGACGAGACGATCAAGTACGCGGGCGGCGATCCCTCGCAGTTCTACGTGGCCTACCACGGCGTAGATCGCTCGATCTTCCACCCGGTCTCGGACGCCGAGCGTGAGCGCGTCAAGGCCTCACTGGGCCTGGAGGGTCGCGACTACATCGGCTTCCTGGGCACGCTGGAGCCCCGCAAGAACGTGCCGAACCTGGTGCGCGCCTGGGTCAAGGCCGTCTCCGAGCGCCCGAATCCGCCTGCTCTCGTGTTGGCTGGCGGCAAGGGATGGGATGAGGACATCGACCCGGCCCTGGCATCGGTGCCCGAGCACCTGACGGTCCTGCGCCCCGGCTACCTGCCGCTTGAGGACCTGCCCGGTTTCCTCTCGGGCTGCGTCGTCTTGGCCTATCCTTCGATCGCCGAGGGTTTCGGTTTGCCGGTCCTGGAGGCCATGAGCTGCGGAGCGGCGACGTTGACGACGCGCTTGACGTCTTTGCCGGAGGTCGGTGGCGACGCCGTGGCCTACTGCGACATCGCCCCCGACTCGATCGCCTCGGCCCTGACGGACCTGTTGGACGATCCCGCTCGCCGCGAGGCCCTCGGGGCCGCCGCGATTCCGCGCGCCAACGAGTTCACGTGGGCCCGCGCGGCCAGCGTCCATATTGAGGCATTCCGCGCTGCGGCGCGTTCCTGAAAGGATGGGGTACGGATGAACGCTGTGCGCGTGGAGCGTACCAACGAAATGGAACCCGAGAAGGCGGAGTCGGCCTCGTCGCGTCCGAAGGCTCCTCGGCGAGGCCGGGGCGAACCCGGGCGCTCCCCTTCCCTTCTTGCGGTTCTTATCCTCATCGTCGCGGTGATCGCATCGGCGCTCGCGTGGGTTGTTGCCTCTCCCGTGGGCGCTTCACCCGACGAGGACTACCATCTTGGCGCGATGTGGTGTCCACCTCCCGTGGACGAAACAGGTTGCCAGATCGGCACGAAGAACGGGCAAAAGGCCGTCATCGTGCCCCAGACGCTGGCGAAAGAAAACGTCACCTGCTACGCCTTTGAGCACGATAATTCGGCGAGCTGCACCTTCGCGTTCTCGGACGATCTGACGGCGACGACCCTGCGGTGGGATGACGGCAACTATCCGTGGGGCTACTACCAGTTCGCCCATCTGTTCGTCCAGCATTCGACGAATCGGGCGGTGCTGGCATTGCGGGTTTTCAATACGCTCTTGGCGATCGGACTGCTCGGCGCGATTATTGCTTTGGCCGACTCGGGGCTTCGAAGCGCGATCAGCGTCGCGTTAACCGTCGCGTGGCTACCAATGGGCTTCTATTTCATCGCAAGTATGAACCCTTCCTCGTGGGCGATCACCGGCACTTTTGCCTTCGCTTCCGCCATGCTGGCAGCCACACGGTCCGCGGGGACCAGGCGCCTCGGGCTTATCGCCTGCGCGTTGGCCGGTGCTGTCGTGGCGTGTACGTCACGCGCTGACAGCGCGTTCTTCCTCTTCGTTGTGACGGTCGCTCTGGCCTTTGCCGTTCCGTTCCGTCAGCGCATCATTCCCGAGGCCGTGGTGGCCTCGATTGCCTCTATAGTCGGCGTTGTGGTCATGCTTCGCACGAATTCGTCGTCGAATCTGGTGCCGGTTGAGGCAAGTACCGCCACTGTCGGACGCCGCGCGATTCTCCTGAAGAATCTGGCGGGGATCCCGGACTATTTGAAAGGTTTTGTCGGCTACCGCCTGGGGCCGGGGTGGAATGACGTGACGTACCAGGGCGGGGTGAGGCGAACAGCACTGGCGATTATTATCGTGCTCATCTGTTGGGCCCTGGCGCATCTGTCATGGCGTCGGGCCCTGTCAGCCTTGGCCATCTTCGGTGCGATCGTCGGTATTCCTGTCACGATCGGCGTGCAGGGCCGTTTCTCCAATGTGGAGATCTATCAGCCCCGCTATATGTTGCCGCTCTTCGCTGTGTTTTTATTGATGCTTCTGGCTCCCAGCCCCGCTCACTCCGATCATCACCGTCGGGACGTTGGCAGCATGCCATTGCGTCCCCCTTCCGGGGTCTTCGGACACTTGTGCATGGGTGTTGTCGCAACCCTCTGGGTCATGACTTACGCCCGCGCTCTCTACCTCATCATTGAGCGCTACGCGTTCGGCTGGAACCCGCAGAGATACCCGATTGATCTGTCCACACGTAACTTGAGCGCGGGCTACGAGTGGTGGTGGCCGGGTGCCCCGATCGGCCCAATGGCGGTGTGGGTCATCGCCTCGCTTTGCGCGTGCGTCGCTATCGCACTGATGCTCTACCTGTGGAATCGATCTGTGATCCGGGAGCACATCGAAGATCACTAAAACTCACAGCCATTACGTTCATATTATTCTGTCGTCATGCTATGATCGAACATGCGGTAGTGAAATACATCTGCGAACGAAAGGTGATCGCATGTCGTCGACGAACGTTGGCACTCTCAGTGAACCACAATTCAACGTCCTGACCGCCCTGGCGCGGGAAGGATCCGCCCTCACACAGCGGGCACTATCCGTCGCCACCAGTATGAGCCTTGGCCGAGTCAACACCGCGATTCGTGAATGCGAGGCGGCTGGATACATTAATGACCGGACCATCACCGACGCGGGCCACGAAGCTCTCGAACCCTACCGCGTCACGGGTGCCGTCATCATGGCCGCAGGCCTGTCCTCGCGTTTCGCCCCCATCAGCTACGAGCGCCCCAAGGGCACGCTCAAGGTGCGCGGCGAGATCCTCGTCGAGCGCCAGATTCGCCAGCTTCACGAGGTCGGCATCACGAACATCACGCTGGTCGTGGGCTACAAGAAGGAATACTTCTTCTACCTGGCCGACGAGTACGGCGTTGACATCGTCGTCAACCGCGAGTACTCCACGCGCAACAACAACGGCTCCCTGTGGCTCGTGAAGGACCACCTGGACAACACATACGTGTGCTCCTCGGACGACTACTTCACCTCCAACCCCTTCGAGCCCTACGTCTACAAGGCCTACTACTCGGCGAACTACGTCGAGGGCCCCACCGACGAGTGGTGCATCAAGACGGGGCCGGGAGACCGCATCACGGGCGCGACCGTGGGCGGCGCTGACGCGTGGGTCATGCTCGGCCACGTCTACTTCGACCGCGTTTTCTCCGCGAAGTTCCGCGAGATTCTCGAGCAGGTCTATCACCTGCCCGAGACGGTCTCGAGGCTGTGGGAGTCCATCTACCTGGACCACATCAAGTCTTTCGACATGGTGATTCGCCGCTACCCCGACGGCGTCATCCATGAGTTCGACTCCGTCGACGAGCTGCGCAGCTTCGACCCCCTGTTCATGGAGAACGTGGATTCGGAGGTCTTCGAGCACATCGTCGACACGCTAGGCTGCGCGAAGTCCGAGATCCGCGACTTCTACCCACTCAAGCAGGGAATCACGAACCTGTCATGCCACTTCGCCGTGGGCGACAACGAGTACGTCTACCGCCACCCGGGCATCGGCACGGAGAAGATCGTGGACCGCAGCGCGGAGTTCAAGGCCTTGCGCCTGGCCGCCGAACTCGGCATCGACGATACCTTCATCGCGGGCGACCCGGCGGCGGGGTGGAAGCTCTCCCGTTTCGTGCGCGACGTGCGTAACCTGGACGTGACCCGCCCCGAGGAACTGAAAGCGGCCATGGAGATGGACCGCGCCCTGCACACCTCCGGCCGAGTCCTGGACCGCTCCTTCGACTTCGTCACCGAAGGCTTGCGCTACGAGGGCCTCCTGAAGACCTTCGGCCCGATCGACGTGCCCGGATACTTTGAGCTGCGCAACAAGGTCACCCGCCTCAAGGCCTTCGCGGACGCGGACGGCTTCGAGGTCGTCCCCTCACACAACGACTTCTTCCCCCCGAACTTCCTGGTGGACAAGGACGGCAACATCAGCCTCATCGACTGGGAGTACGCGGGCATGTCGGACATGGCAGCCGACTTCGGCACGATGACCGTGTGCACGCCGGAAATGACCCGCGAGCGCGCCCGCGCGGCCCTGGAGTTCTACCTGGATCACGCACCCAGCGAGGCCGAGGAACGCCACTTCTTCGCCTACGAGGTCTTCGCCGGCTGGTGCTGGTACCTGTGGGCGCTAGTCAAGGAAGCCGAAGGCGACGACGTGGGCGAATGGCTCTACACCTACTACTCGCACGCAACACGCACAATCGATTCCCTGCTCGCTTCGTACGAGGCCACCTCGACCTCGGGCGTGCAGGTTTCCCAGGAGGGTGAGCTGGCATGAAAACTCAGCACGGAGGCACGCGCTACGGCTTCTTCTCGGGCGTACTATGGGGCCTCGACACGGTCGTGTTGGCGATCGCTCTAGCGATGACACCCTTCCTCAACTTCGGCCAGTCGGCGCTCGCCGGCGCGGTTCTGCATGACGTCGCCTGCGGCGTGATCCTACTGGCCTACATGGGTCTGCGCGGCCGCCTGAGGGACACCGTGAAGGCGCTGCGCACGCGGCCGGGCAAGTCGGTCATCGTGGCGGCCCTGCTGGGTGGCCCGATCGGCATGAGCGGCTACCTGATCGCGATCGACAACATCGGCCCGGGCCTGACCGCGATTATCTCAACGTTCTACCCGGCGTTCGGCACCCTGCTGGCGTTCATTCTGCTGAAGGAGCGCATGGCTCCGCGCCAGATCGCAGCCCTGCTGGTCGCCCTCGCGGCCATCGTCGCGACGGGCTGGTCGGCGACGTCGGAGCCGATCGAGGGCGGAAACGCGATCCTCGGCGTGGTCGGCGCGCTGGCCTGCGTCATCGGTTGGGGTTCCGAGGCCGTGATCCTCACGTGGGGCATGCGCGACGAGGCCATGGATAACGAGGTGGCCCTCCAGATCCGCGAGACGACCTCGGCCCTCGTGTACCTGTTCATCGTGGCCCCCATCGCCGGTGTCTTTGGCTTCACGCTGCACTCGCTCGCTCACCTGTCGGCGGGCGTGGTGGCTCTCGCCGGCCTGGCGGGCACGGACTAGTACCTGTTCTACTACAAGGCCCTGTCGGCGATTGGCGCGTCGCGCGGCATGGCCCTGAACATCTCCTACTCGGCGTGGGCGATCATCTTCGCTCTCGTCCTGCAGGGCACGGTACCGACGGCCACTCAGGTGGCGTGCTGCGTCGTGATTCTTGTGGGCACCGTCCTGGCGGCGACTCCCTCGTGGGGTGATCTGCTTCCCAGGCGCGCGGAGAAGGTCAGCGGCCAGTAGCCGTGAGACAATGGCGGGTGAGCGCACGTGCGCTCACCCGCCTTGTCATATTCGGAGGACTGATGACGACACCCAAAACCGACCTGCGCAAGGTCCAGAAGCTCCTGACGTTGATCCTGGCCGAGCTGGACCGGGTGTGCCGACAGATCGGGGTCTCCTATGCGGTCTACGGCGGCACGGCGATCGGCGCGATTCGCCACGGCGGCTTCATTCCGTGGGACGACGACATTGACGTGATGATGACGCGCGCCGACTACGAGCGCTTCCTCGTCGAAGCTCCGGCGCACATGGATGAGCGTTTCCGCCTGGATAACACCCGCACGTGCCCTGAATTCCCGTTCATGTTCACGAAGATGGTGATGCCGGGGACGCTTCTCGTCCCGGAGGCGGCACGCGATTCAACGTACCGCATGCCATTCTTCCTCGATATCTTGCCCCTGGACGAAATTCCCGAGGACGACAAGGCATTCCGTCAGATGTCGCGCGCCTCGTGGTGGTGGGGCCGCCTCCTCTTCCTGCAGGGCACGCCTCGCCCCTATTTGATCAATCCCCCGGCGTGGAAGAAGGCGCTGATCTATTCGGCGACGACTGCTGCCCATCTGGGACTCAAGGCCTTCCGCGCAACTCCGCGCATCCTCCAGGCCCGTTGGGAGAAAGCGGTACGCCGCTACGAGGGGACCGGCACGGGCGTGTACGCCGACTTCACAATGCGCGACCCGCAGAACTGGATCGTGCGTGAAGAGGAGTTTTTCCCCACCAGCGACGTTCCCTTCGAGGACATCACGGTCATGATCCAAAACGAATACGACACCCTGCTGCGGCGTGGCTACGGCGACTACATGCAGTTGCCCCCGCCGGAGAAGCGCTACAACCACGCGCCCGCATGTATCGATTTCGGTCCCTACGACTGTGCCCTATAGTTCACTAGCCCCTCTTTGACGATCGGACCCTCATGAGCGAAGCTGATCCCGCAACCCTGGCAGCCATTCAGCGCGTTACCAAGCGGTGCCTGGCCGAAATCGACCGAGTCTGCGAACTCTTGGATATTCGCTACGTCGCCTACGGCGGAACGGCGATCGGGGCGGTGCGCCATCAGGGCTTCATCCCGTGGGATGACGACGGGGATGTATGCATGCCCCGCCCGGACTATCAGCGTTTCATTTCCGAGGCACCCGCCCTCCTACGAGACGAGTTTGTCATCGTGTCCCCCGAGTCCCACCCGGATTACCCGATTAGCTTCGGGGTGCTGGGACTGAAGGGGTCGGAGTTCATCTCCAAGGTGGCCAAGGACAGGCCATTCCGCATGCCGATCGGCGTCGATTTGTTCGTCCTGGACGAGATCGCCGAGGATCCGGCTCTTTTCCGCGCACAGCTGCGCGGCACGTGGCTGTGGGCACGACTCATGTTCCTGCGGTCG
>CABKMD010000005.1 GCA_902373435.1 uncultured Actinomyces sp. | reverse complement strand
CGCTAGAGGTGGCCCGCAAGGAGGCTGCCGACGTCGTCATCATCAAGGTCGCGCCCCTCGGAGGCGTGCGCGCTGCCCTGAAGGTCGCTCGTAAGAGTGGCCTCGGCGTGGTCGTGTCTTCCGCCCTCGAGACGTCCGTCGGGCTGTCGGTCGGTGTCGCTGCGGCCGCCGCCGTGCCGGGTGTGACCCGGGCCGCCGGACTGGCCACCGCCTCGCTGCTGGTGGGCGACGTGACCCAGCCTCTGATTCCCGAGCGTGGTCGTCTGCCCGTGGGGCGCCGCGAGCCGGACCAGGAGCTCATCGACCGCACTCCGGTCGACGGCGACCTCATCTCCCGCTGGGGTATGCGCCTCGAAGGCATGGCTGAGCATCTGGGGGGCGGCTCCCGGTAGGCTGGGCGTATGCCCTCCGTCGATACCGCCAGCGCTATCCTCTCGTTTCTGGATGCCCTGGGCGTCACGCACGTCCTGTACTGCCCGGGTTCGCGCTGTGCGCCCTTCGCCTACGCCCTCGAAGCGGGGAAATTTAGCGGGGACGCGCGCCCCGTCCTGGATGAGCGCGGCGCAGGTTTTGCGGCCGTCGGCCTGGCCCGTACCGGGGCGCTGCCCGCCATCGTCGTCACCTCCGGAACCGCCGTCGCCGAACTCGCGCCCGCGGTCCTCGAGGCCTCCCACGCGCGCCTGCCGCTCCTCCTTCTGACGGCCGACCGCCCCGGCGAACTGCGCGGCGTCGGAGCGTCCCAGGCGACCGACCAGTCCGGCTTCTTTGGTATGCACGTGCGCGCGAGCGTCGACCTGGAGCCACAGGATGCCTCGCCCTCCCTGGTCGGCCACCTTGCCCGCGCGGTCGCCGCCGCCTGCGGAGCGCCCAGCGGCGCGCCTGGTCCCGTGCAGATCAATGTCGCTTTTCGCGATCCGCTGACCCCCGTCCGTCCCGCGCGTGACTCCAGGGACGAGGCCGGGGCTTCGTTCATCCCTCGCCCGACCCGGGTGCTGCGAGCCCCCGCGATGCCTGAGCGCTGGGAGGACGTGGTTGGCCCTGCCACTGCCGGGCTGATTGTTGCGGGTGAGGGCGCCTCGCCTCGCGCCTGCGAGTGGTCGCGCGCTGCGGGCTTCCCGCTGCTCGCAGAACCGGCGTCGGGCGCGTGGAAGGGCGGGGGAGTGACCCCCTTCGAGCAGTCCCTCGTGGCTTCGCCGCTGGGGCGTGAGGTCGACGCGGTCGTCGTGACCGGGCGTCCGACGCTGTCCCGACCTATTCAGGCACTGCTCGCGCGCCCCGATGTGCGAGTCGTCGTCGCCCACCCGCACAGCCCGTGGGTGGACATCTCGGGCAACGCCTCGGTCGTCGTCGCCGACCTCGAGCCCGCCCGCGAGCCGATCAGTGCTCCTCAGGCCGAGTGGGCCTCCCGCGTACGCGACGCCGCTCGCGAGGCGGGCGAGCGCATCGACTCCCTGCTCGCCGCTGACACTGGGCGCACGATGCTTGACCTGGCGCGGGCCGTCGCCAACTCGACGCGCGGCCCCCTCGTGCTGGGCGCCTCCAACCCTGTGCGCGCCTTCGATCTCGCCGTCCCCACGCTGGAGGGGCGCGTCGTCCACTCCAACCGCGGACAGGCCGGCATCGACGGGACCATCGCGACCGCCGTCGGCATCAGCCTGGGTTCCGGATGCGCGGGCGAGGCCCTGGCCCCCACGGGCGAGCGCGTCACCGCCGTCATGGGTGACCTCACGGCCTGTCACGACGCCTCGTCGCTGGCGCTGGCGGCGAGCGTGGACGCCCACCTCGATATCGTCGTTGCGGACGACCAGGGCGGCGGCATCTTCGCCGCCCTCGAGCACGGACGCGCCGCCAGCCCCGAGGCCTACGACCGTTGGTTCTGCCTCGCTCAGTCGGTGGACTACGAGGCGCTCGCGGCCGCGTACGGCGTGGCCTTCGCGCGAGCCGACGAGCCCCGGGAGCTGGAGGCGCTTCTTGCCGGGCCCATCAGCGGCCCGCGGTTGATTCACGCGCCCGTCGAGCGCGCCGCGCACCTGTACCCGGCGCTCCGTGACGTGCTCTCCTGAGGGAAACGCGTTCGCTGTGAGATTGAACGGTTTACAGGAAACTTCCAGGATGCTTTCAGTAGCCCTTTGAGGAAACGGCCCATACTGGTGGACTGATAATGAACCGACACCAGAGGACACCATGACTCAGCCTCATATTCCGGCCCGCGACGCCGACTCGTCGCGCGACGCCGACGCGGCCTCGACCCCCAGCTACCCGGAGCGCTCGACGGCTCAGATCCACTCGGTCACCCAGGAGCTTCCGGCCGCGCAGGACGCCACGCGCGACATGCCCTCCGCGACGGCGATCCCCGCGCCGCCCGCAGGCGCGGTTCCGCCCACCTCCGCGGCGGCGAACCCGGCCCCCTTCGCCCAGCAAGCTCCTGCGGCCGGAGGCGCGTACTCCGCCCCCTCTGGCGAGCCCTACGGCGGATATGCGGCCCCGGCCTCGCCGGACGCCTTCGCGTCGCCCACCGTCATCGTGCAGAAGAAGGGGCCGGGCTGGGTCGCCCTCCTCGGCGCGATGCTCCTGACGATCGGCCTGACCCTCGGCGCCGTGTTCTACGCGCGCCCCGCGATGCTGCGGGCGTCCACGCCCACGAACCTCAACGGGGGAACGGTGGCCACCGTGCCCGCCTCGAACAGCTCGGGGGCAGACTGGACGGACGTTGCCGCCGCCGTGTCGCCTGCCGTGGTGACCATTCAGACGCAGGGGGCGTCCTCGGGCGGCATCGGCTCCGGCGTCGTCTACGACACGCAGGGTGACATCGTCACCAACTACCACGTCATCGCGTCCGCGCTCGGTGGTGGACAGATCCAGGTGACCCTCGCCGACGGGCGCCTCTACAGTGCCGAGGTCGTCGGCCACGACAAGACCACCGACCTGGCCGTCATCCGCCTGGACAAGCCGCCCTCGGACCTCGCCGTCGCGCGTTTTGCCACCTCCGCGAACCTCGAGGTCGGTGCCCCCGTCATGGCGATTGGTGCGCCCCTGGGCTTGTCGAACACGGTGACGACCGGCATCGTCTCCGCGCTCAACCGCCCCGTCGAGGTCTCCGTGGATGAGGACTTCTCGTCGCAGAACTCGAGCCAGGCGTCCTCAGATCTCGTGGTGACGAACGCGATCCAGATCGACGCGTCGATTAACCCCGGTAACTCGGGCGGCCCGCTTTTCGACGCGACCGGCGCGGTCGTCGGCATTAACTCCTCGATCAAGTCGCTCTCCTCGTCCTCGGACGGGCAGGCCGGCTCAATCGGCCTGGGCTTCGCGATCCCCTCCGACCTGGTCGTGTCCATCGCGGATCAACTCATAGCCTCCGGCACCGCCTCGCACGGCATGCTCGGTGTGACCGTCAAGGCTGCAACCACGACCGTCGGCTCCGACACCTACGTGGGTGCTGAGGTCCAGGATGTCTCCGCAGGTTCCGGCGCCTCCGCGGCGGGCATCCGCGCCGGCGACGTCATCGTCAAGGTCGAAGGCCAGGAGGTGACCAGCCCTAAGCAGCTGATCGGCTACGTGCGCCGCTACAAGGCCGGCGACACCGTCTCCATGACGATCGTGCGCGACGGGCAGATGCAGGATGTGTCCGTGCGGATTCAGTGAGCTGTGTGCGTTGCGTGCGCGCTGAGCGCGCGTGCGGAGTGACTCTAGTGCCGCGCGCTGACGAGGCCCGCTGTCCCTGTCAGGGGCGGCGGGCCTGTGCGTGTGGTGGCTGTGTGCTGTGAGCGTTTCGTGCGCGTCTGCTGTGCGCGCGAGGGGCTCTTGGAGCTTGGAAACCCAGCGCGATGCGAGAGGAGCAGCAGCGATGCTTGCTGTGAGCGCGATGCGGCTTGTAGCTAAGTGGTGTAATGCTCCGTCAAGGGTGGACCAATATGCGGTGTGCAGTGGGTGCAGCTGCTGAGTCGGTGTGTGCCTCGCAGGCGTGCGGTCCTCGACGACTGATGTGCCGCCCGTTGACGGGAGTCGCCCGCATCTGGGCTTGTGTCGTAGAGGATTCAACCTGATCGGGAAGATTCAACCTGTTCTGATCGGGTGGATTCTTCCCGATGAGGTGGATTCTTCTCGATGGGGTGGAGCGTTGACACAATCAAGGTATTGAGGTGCCCACAGTGGGTGCCGGCACGGAGCAAACCCCGCACGCTCTGCGGCCCGTGCACGCACATCCATCAACCGCGCGCACTACCGCAGTGCTGTCAGCCCCGCGTCATTCAGACGCCGAGGGCGTCCAGCAGTGGGCGCATCTTTGCTTCGGTCTCGGCCAGCTCGGCGTCCGGGTCGGAGTCCGGCATGATGCCGGCACCAGCAAAAAGGCGCAGGCGCGTGCCCGACGTGAGCCCGCAGCGCAGCGCGATCGCAAACTCGCCGTCTCCGGCCGTATCCACCCAGCCCACGGGCCCCGAGTAGCGGCCGCGCTCGGTGTCTTCCAGCTCCTCGATGAGGCGCATCGCCGCATCGCGTGGAGTGCCGCACACGGCGGCCGTCGGATGCAGGGCGGCCACGAGATCGAGCAGATGCGCCGACCCCAGGCGCGCGTGAATGTCCGTCGCCAGGTGGACGACGTTGGGCAGCGACAGGAGGAACGGCCCCTGAGCCGTCACCGAGGTGCACAGCTGCGTCATGATCGAGGACACGGACTCGGAGGCCAGGTCGTGCTCGCGCAGATCCTTCGCGCTCGAGGCGAGTGTCTCGCCCTCGCCGGGCTTGCACGTGCCCGCCAGGACGCGCGAACTCGCCGTGCCACCCGAGGCCGCGATCAGCATCTCCGGGGACGCGCCCACCAGCGAATCCACGCAAAAGCGCCACGTCGACGGATACAGGTCGCTCAGGCGCTCAAGCAGGAAACGCTCGTCAAATCCGTGGGCGCACCGCACCGTCATATCGCGCGCCATGACGGCCTTGTTGGCGCCGCCCTCGCGCAGGCGCTGCGCCATCGCTTGCACCGAGTCACGCCACTGGCCCCGCGACATCGACCCGTGCCCACACGTCAGGGAACCCGGCACGCGCGGGGCGGGCCTCGCCTCGGCCAGGGCTTCGTCAACCGTCGCCAGCGGATCCGGGGCGTCGCCGATGCCCGCGGTGATCGCCCAGCGGGCCCCTGCCTCGTCGATGAGAGTCAGCGCGGGCACGAAGGCGACCGAGCGGGCGGGGGAGCGGAACGCGAAGGACGCGAAAAGAACGGGGGAGGGCGCGCCGTTATCGGTGGACGAGGCCGGGGCGGCCTCCCACGCGCGGCGCACGTCGGCGATCGCACCCGGGGTCGCGGACTCGACCGTGAGCGCCCGTCCCAGGCCGATTATCTGGCGGCGCTCACCCAGCCACGCGGCGCCCCCGGAGCCGGGAAGCAGGGACGTCAGTGAGCAAGTAGACCCCGGGTGCTGCGGGGGTAGGACCAGCGCCCGAAAGACGAGGCGCGAGCATCCGAAGTCGTTGTGCATGGGTTCCATGGTAGGAGTCGGGGCGGCGGCGCGCTGGAAGACGTGCGAGTATTGACGCATGACTGAATCCCCGCGCGCGGATCTGAACAAGGATCCCGAAGAGATCGCCTCGATGTTTGACTCCCTCGCCTCGCGATACGACGTGATGGATGCGCTGATGACGGGCGGTTTGGACCGGGTGTGGATGACCGCCTTGCGTAAGGCTGTCGCCCCGCACCCCGGCGAACGCGTCCTCGACCTGGCGGCCGGCACCGGCGCGTCGTCGGCCGCGCTGGCCAAGGGCGGCGCCGAAGTCGTCGCGTGCGACCTGTCCGAAGGCATGATCGAGGTCGGCCGTGAGCGCCACCCCGAGATCGAGTTCGTGCACGGCAACGCCATGGACCTGGACTTCGAGGACGGCTCCTTCGATGCGGTCACCATCTCGTGGGGCCTGCGCAATATCCCGGATCCTCAGCTCGCGCTGCGCGAGATGGCGCGCGTCGTGCGCCCGCGCGGCCGCCTCGTGGTCCTGGAATTCTCCACCCCGCCCTCGCGCGTCTTCCGCGGCATGTACAACGTCTACCAGTCGACCATCATGCCGGCGATCGCTCGCCTGGCCTCCACGAACGATGGCGCCTACGACTACCTGATCGAGTCGATTCGCGCGTGGCCGGCCCAGGAGGAGCTCGGCCGGATGATCGCCGCGAACGGCTGGAGCGAGGTCGAGTACCGTAACCTCACCGGCGGCATCGCCTGCATGCACCGCGCGGTCAAGCCGCTGCCGTAATCGCTTCTGCGACGAGGCTGGGGCAATGCCCCACGATTACGCGGGTTCCCAGGCGTCTCTGCTGATTGTGAAGTTGTTGCGCATGGGCCTACACTAGGTCCGGTAAGTGAATCCTGACCGGCCGTGTGGTTCGGTTGTCGACTGGGGGATGAGCATGAGTGCGGATTACGGTTTCGATGAAGAACAACACGCTCAAACGAACGGTGACATGGATGAGGGTGGGGACGGTCTCACCCAATCGAATGATGCTGCCGGTTCGCTGAATCGAGCCCAAACCGCAACTCGTTGGACCGACGAGCAAGGCGCGCAGGATTTTCGCAATAGTGCAGTGCGGTTCTTCGACTCTGTTGACGAGATGCTTGCCGATGAGCGCGCCATCTTCGATACCTTTCAGGTGAACCTGGCGGATGCTGTTCGTGGAGCCATCAGCAGCGAGGAAGCAAACGCGTCGGTCCTTGAAGCAATCAATCGAGCGCTTCAGTCCGATCCCTCGGTCGCTGTTGCCTCCTCGTCTGCTGGAACGGCGAGTGCTCCTTTCGCAGCCCCGAGCACACAGCCCGATGATGTGCCTACCGCAGCCGGCGCAATGCCCGAGTTCTGAGAGTCCAAGGACAACACATGGTTTCTTCGCCAATGTATGAGCGGCTCATGACCTTTGCCGCGCAAGCGGACTACAACGCAGAACTTCAGTCCTGGGATAGCGATCATAAGCGTGTTATTGATGGCTTTGATCAGGCGATCGAGCGGGTGTGCCATTTTCAGGAGCACCAGGGGTTCACGGGAAAAACTGGAGAAGCCCTGAAGGCGTGGGCAGACAATACTGTGGCGCGTCTCGAGGCTAAGCGCTCGTACTACATGGGTGGGATCGCTCGCTATGTTGCTGCCCGTCAGGCTATTGCCCAGGCCGCTGCGGACGCACGTCGTCTTTCACCGACACTCATCGATTCGAAAACGGCTGCAATGCGCGATGCTGCGAAGGTGGTGCTGCCCTATACACCCGCTATTGGTGTCGCGACAGGAGCCGTGCCAGGACTGGTTGTGAACACTGTGCTGTCGGCGGAATCGGCTTATCTTGATGCCGTGGAGGCACAGGCGAATGCCATGCGTGAGGCGGCCGCAACGGAGATCCTTGAGCGTCTGAACGGCGGACTCAATGAACTCAGTGCCGGTGTCACTACGCTGACGCAAAACGGTATTAGTGGCAGCACACGAGGAACACGAAGGACGATTCCGGTTCTTAGTGACGACGCTGCGACGAACTTGGATCGTGGTTATGTCAATGTTTCAACATATGACTCAGGAGTATATGGCCGTAGCGCTGACGATGACTATGGTCGTGCTGGTCTGCGCTCCGATAGATCTCTCTATCCGGATGGGTATCCAGATCCGGAGACTGACGAGTTTGCTCGTCGTCGCGCGTTAGCATCACAGCAAGTCTCCAAGCGATACCTGCCGCCCGATATGGATGGCTCCTACGATCGTCCCATCACGAACCCGCAGGATCTGATGGGCATGGATCTCATGCACACGAGGGTGGACGCAAATCACCACAGGAACGGAGTTGTGTGGGGTGGTCACGTCCCCGCCAATCCCACCGACATTGATCATCCACTGTGGCGCATTAATGGCGGACCCGCTGCTGATAACGGTTCTGCCGGGCGCTTCGCTGGGCTCGGTGCGCTTGGAGCCGGTGCCCTTGGTGTGCGTGGAGCTGCGCGCATGGGAGCGGGGTCCTTTGGTGGTTCGGGAGCAGCTTCTGTGACTCCTGGAACATACAGCGGGAAGGGGTTTGGAACTTATGGTGCCCCCTCGCAGGCGGGAAGCGGAAGCGCGGCTGGCAGCGGCGTGAGTGGAACGACTGGTGCTCCTCGAGCGGCGGGATCTTCCGGCGCTCAAGGTGGCGCTTCTGGTGCGAACCGGGGTGCTTTTTTGGGCAGTGGCATGGGAGCAGGTGCGGGTGGCTCGAAGGACGACAAGAAAGCAAAGCGTCGCAAGTACCAGGCCTACAGGTACCTGGATGATGATCCCGATGCACTGCCCGAAGGCTACGTGAATCCCATGTCACAGACCTACGGATCAGACAAGGACCTGGCGCCCGCGAAGCGCGAGGATGACGGATGGGACCCCCGCCAATGGTGACTCGTTACCGCTCGACTGTGCACGCGGCCCTCACGGCAGTCTGCGCGTCAACACTTGCTATCGCCGTAACGGCGCTGCCCGCAGAGCCGGCCAATGCAGCCGACATCATCACAGCTGCAGACCAGCCCTACTTCACGTACTACCACCTGGACCAGGCGCGAGCGAAAGCGTACACGGGCGAGGGAGTAACGGTGGCGATGATTGATGGCCCCGTTGACATAAAGTCGCCTGAACTGAGCAGTGCGAGGATTACAGATAAGAGTCCCTGCACGGTGAATGCGAGTGCAGAAAGTAAGAGTCACGGTACTGCAGTTGCATCTGTACTAGTTGCAGATGGTTATGGAGTCGCTCCGGAGATTTCACTCCTAACCTATACAAATGTTGATAAGACAAGTATTCCCGGTAAGGACTGTATGACGGCAGACGGGCTGGACCTTACCTCCAATGCGTCTCTCATTAATCATGCGATCAATGATGGTGCCTCATTGATTGTTAATACAACAGGATCGTCGGATCATAGCGATGGTCTCAAATGGGCAGTGGCTCGAGCTGTAAGTCAGGGCGTTATCATCACTGATGCCATTGGTAATGAAGCTCGAGATGAAAGCAGAACAGGACTCTCTTACTGGTCCGGTGTTGTTGGGGTGTCTGCTGTGGATACAAACGGGGCCCGGACGAGTTATTCCTCATGGGGGCAAGGCGTGGCAGTCGCTGCAGTCGGAGGACCTGTGACCGTGCGTGAATACCCGGGCAACTCGTTGGTTCAAACTAACGGAACCTCTGTCTCTGCCCCAATCGTCGCAGGATTCCTCGCAATGGCTCGCCAGAAGTGGCCCGATGCAACATCGAACCAGCTGCTGCAACTCCTGGTGCACACGACTGTGAACCCGGACGGCGGCTGGAATCAGTACACCGGCTATGGTGTCGCGAGCCCCGCGACGATGATGAACACTGATCCCAGTCAGTACCCCGACGTCAATCCCCTCGCGGATAAGGGAGGCGGGTCCAGCCCGACCCCCGAGGAGATCGCGCAGTACGTCGATGGCGTCGTCCCGTCGGCTGAGATCGTTTTCGACAACTCGTACACATACCGAGGCTTGGACGAATCCGTCCTCGGCGCAACCACGAACCCGTACCCGACACACCTCGGCACGAGCCCGCGCTACCACGCGAAGTAGAAAAACCTCGACAAATGCAATGAGAGGCCGGGACCCCACTCAAGGGGTCCCGGCCTCGTTGTTAGTTCTTCGGCGCGCGCCCGGGGGTCAGCGTCGTCAGACCCAGGTATCCGGGAAGCGGCTCGTCCATGGTGGCGTTCGCGAAGGCGACCGACGGACCCTCCGGCAGGGGATTGACGACCCGGATAGCGGCGGTGAGCTCGCGGGCGGGCGTGCTCGGCGGCAGCGTCAGACGCGCAGTCGCGGTCCCCGTCCCCTTGGGCAGGATTGACGGCAGGGGAGACTCAATGGTCGAACTGGCCACGATTGCGCCCGACTGATCCACGAGGACGACCTCCAGCAGCCACGACGCGTAGAAGGGCGCCGACCCCGTGTTCGTGAACTCCACCGACACGCTCGCCTACGCCCCGTAGTAGCTCGCCGCCGATCGGGTCGATCTTCCAGGCCTCGGCCTCGCCCTGCTCCTTCAGCGTGGGCAGAAAATGCCAGCTCGTGCCCTCCAGGGTTGCGTAGCCGAGGGAATCGTCGAAGTAGCCCATGCCGTGAGCCTTCGTCGCCGCGGTGGGGTAGCGGTTCTGGATGAAGGTGTCGTCGAAGGCCTCGTCCCAGGCCTTGACGGGGCGCGCTCGGAAGGCATCCGACGGCATCCAGTTCGCGCCCTTCGGATTCTCCCCGCTGACCGAGCCGTTGTACGGCCACGTGTGCTCCTCGCCCCAGAAGCCGTACAGGCCCGCCGTGATGTAGCCGATGCGCGGGTCGCCGTCGTACTTCTCGCCGAGGGCCGCCACGAAGCCAGCATCATCTCCTGGACAGCCGGCTCATCGTCATTGGGTGAGAACGAGATCTTGTTGTTGTCGTGCAGGTCGTACTGTCGGCGCTTATCCGTGCCCGCGTTGAGGAGGTAGTGGGGCATGCCCGTCGTCCTCCCTGGGTAGTCCAGGTAGAAACGGATGACGCCCCGGTGTCCGCGCGAGGTAATCGCGTCGAGGAGGGCGTCAACCTTCGTGAAGTCGTATGTGTCGCGTGCGGTGATGACGGCGTTCACCGGGAACGCGGCCCACTCGAGCGTGTAGGGCAGGGCGTTCGCAACCGTGCCGGGTGCGCTCCCGTCCTCGGGTGCCCACGGCATGAAGCCCTTCATCGGGTGTGAGATCGGGGCGGGCGCTTCGTTGAGCGTTGTTCACTGGGGTGAGGCGGTGGACGAGGCCGAGGCTGGGCGCGTCGCGTGGAGCCTGTGCGCGCAGCGTTGGTGTTGCGCGTGAACCAGACTCCGCAGGTGGCAAGTGAAGCATGTTGGCGTTATTTCGTGCAAGATTGTGAAAAATTGTGCCGGTAAGTACTTATGTGACAAGTCTTTGATGGGGCGCGCTTGTATTGCGGTGTGTGGATGCTTGTGGGGAGGGGCGTGCGCTGAGCGCCCGTGCGCGTGCCCGGTTCGGATGACGAGGTCAGGGCCGCTATTTACGACAACGTTTCGTTGCGCAAATGGGTGTGATGGGTGAGCCTAGCTCTGGCCTCGTTCGTTGAAACGGTGGGAAAAAGTGCGCTCGGTCGCCGAGGTGAGGGTGATCTGGCTAGGGTTGCGTGCGGAATGAAGTGATGTGCACACTTCATCCACCTTGCACACTCGCGCGGATGCACCCGCGCACCACATGACGGAGGAATGCAGTGGCATCCACCACGCCTAGCGACATGAGCGCTGACGTTGTCATCGTCGGCGCAGGCCCGGGCGGGTCCTCCACCGCCTACCACCTGGCCAGAGCAGGCCTCGACGTCATCCTCCTGGAGAAAAGCCCGTTCCCGCGCGACAAAATCTGCGGCGATGGGCTTACCCCGGCCGCCGTCCACGAGCTCATCGCGATGGGCGTGGACACCACCGGCTGGATGCGAAACCGCGGCCTGACCGTCATCGGCGGCGGCCACACCGTTCACATGGATTGGCCCGACCAGAAGTCCCTGCCCGGCTACGGCATGACCCGCGCCCGCATGGACCTCGACCACGCGCTCGCGCAGCGTGCCGTCGAGGCCGGGGCACGCCTCTACGAGGGCGTCACCGTCGTCGGCGCCATCCAGGACGGCTCGGGCCGCGTCGTCGGCGTGCAGGCGAAGAGCGGGCGCGGCAAGAGTGCAACCACCTTCGAGGTGCGCGCCTCCATCACCGTCGATGCCGGGGGAGTGGCCGCCCGACTGGCCACCAGTCTCGGCCTCGAAAAGAAGATGAACCGCCCCATGGGTGTGGCCGCACGCGCCTACTTCCACAGCCCCCGCGGCGACGAGGAGTGGATGGAATCCCACCTCGAACTGTGGAGCGGCACCCCCGGCGCCTCCGACCTGCTGCCCGGCTACGGCTGGATCTTCCCTATGGGCGACGGCATCGTCAACGTCGGCCTGGGCTCCGTCGCCTCGCGCGCCGGCGCCACCAACCTGCCCTACCGCGAGGTCTTCAAGACCTGGACCGCGAACCTGCCCGAGGAATGGGGCTTCACCCCCGAGAACCAAATCGGTCAGCTTCGCTCCGCCGCCCTGCCCATGAGCTTCAACCGCAAGCCTCACTACGTTCAGGGCCTCGTCCTCGTCGGCGACGCCGGCGGCATGGTCTCGCCCTACAACGGCGAAGGCATCGCCCCCGCCATGAAGGCCGGACGCTACGCCGCCTCGTGCATCGCGCAGGCCCGCTCCCGCTCCCACCGCGCCGGCATCGACCGCGCCATGAGCGAATACCCCCACATGCTTCGCGACGAATACGGCGGCTACTACCAGCTGGGCCGCATCTTCGTCGCAACAATCGAAAACCCGACGATCATGCGCACCTGCACGAATCTCGGGCTGCCCATTCCGCGCCTCATGACGCTCGTCCACAAACTCCTGTCGGACGGGTACGAGAGGACCGGGGGCGACTTCGACGACCAACTCATCACAATGCTGACCAAGGTGGTGCGCCCCGTATGACCACCACCACCGATTACCGGGAGGAACGATGACGAATCCCTACGTGCCGCTGCTCATCATGTCGGCAGCTGCCCTCGTACTAGCCTTCGGAGGCCTGGGTGCCTCCGCGATCCTGGGCCCCACCAAGAAGTCCACGACCAAGGCCGACAACTACGAGTGCGGTATCCAGCCGACCAGCGCTCACCTCACCGAGGGTCGCTTCCCGGTGCGCTACTACCTGGTCGCCATGACGTTCATCATCTTCGACATCGAAGTTGTGTTCATGTACCCGTGGGCCGTCAGCTTCAACCGGCTGGGCCTGTTCGGACTGGTCGTCATGATGAGCTTCCTGGTCACCCTCTGCGTCCCCTACGCCTACGAATGGCGACGCGGAGGCCTGGACTACTGAGATATAAGTAAGGAAAAGACAAGTGGGACTTGAAGAATCCTTGCCTGCGGGTATCGCGCTCACCAGCGTCGAAAAAGTCCTCGGGCTTGCACGCAAGTACAGCCAGTGGCCCGTCACCATGGGTCTGGCGTGCTGCGCTATCGAGATGATGGCCGCCGGCACCCCCCGTTTCGACATGTCGCGCTTCGGCCTTGAGGTCTTCCGTGCCTCGCCGCGTCACGCCGACATGATGATCGTGTCGGGCCGTGTCTCGCACAAGATGGCGCCCATCATCCGCCGCGTCTACGACTCGATGCCCGAACCCAAGTGGGTCATCTCCATGGGTGCGTGCGCATCCTCGGGCGGCGTGTTCAACAACTACGCCGTCGTCCAGGGCTGCGACCACATCGTCCCCGTCGACGTCTACCTGCCCGGCTGCCCGCCGCGCCCCGAGGCCCTCATCCACGCGGTCCTCGTCCTGCGTGAGCAGATCGGCAAGGAACCCCTCGGTGCCCACCGCCGCGAGATCGCGCGCCGCGCCGAGCAGGCCGCCCTCGAGGCGACCCCCACCCACCAGATGAAGGGACTCCTCGCATGAGCGACCTTTCCATCCCCGAGGACAACACGCCCGCCGAGGTCGCCCAGGCCTCGTCGCAGCGCGGTTTCGCCCTCCCCGAGCCCATCGCCCACCGCGAGGGCCTCTTCGGCGCGGGCACCGACTCTTCCACCTCCGGCTTCTCCGGACTGGTCTCCGACTCCTTCCTGCCCGGCGAGGCCTCCCGCCCCTACGGCGGATGGTTCGACCAGGTCGTTGACGTCCTCGAAGAGCTCATCGCCGCCGATGGCCTCGACGTCGCCGACGTCATCGAAAAGGTGACCGTCGACCGCGGACAGCTCGGCATCTTCATCGCCCGCGAGCACATCGTGCGCGTCGCCAAGTACCTGCGCGACGACGCGGACCTGCGCTTCGAAATGTGCCTGGGCACCAACGGCGCGCACTACCCCCTAGATAAGGGCCGTGAGCTGCACGCCATCTACCCCCTCTACTCGATCACGCACAACCGCATGATCCGCCTCGAGGTCACGTGCCCCGACGAGGACCCCCGCATCCCCTCCATCGTCTCCGTCTACCCCGGAAACGACTGGCAGGAGCGCGAGACCTGGGACCTCATCGGCATCGTCTTCACCGGGCACCCCTCGCTCACGCGCACCGCGTTGCCCGACGACTGGGTCGGACACCCCCAGCGCAAGGACTACCCGCTGGGCGGCATCCCCGTCGAATTCAAGGGAGCCGTCAACGCTTCCGCCGACGTTCGTAGGAGTGTGAACTGATGACCACCGCCTTCCACGCGCCCGCCGGCGCGACCGACCTGCCCATCGAGGACATCCCCGAGGTCCTCACCCAGGGCGGCGACTGGGATGACGTCCTGCACGAGATCGAGGCCATCACCTCCGAGCGCATCGTCGTTAACCTGGGCCCGGTTCACCCCGCGACCCACGGCGTTCTGCGTCTGATCCTCGAGCTCGACGGCGAAAAGGTCCGCGAGACCCGCGTCGACACCGGTTACCTGCACACCGGCATCGAAAAGAACATGGAGTACCGCACGTGGGCCCAGGGCGTCGCATACTGCACGCGCATGGACTACGTCGCCCCCTTCTTCCAGGAGGCCGCGTACTGCCTCGGCGTCGAGAAGCTCCTCGGCATCGAAGAGGACATTCCCGAGCGCGCCTCCCTCATCCGTATCCTCATGATGGAGCTGTGCCGTATCGCCTCGCACCTGGTCGCCATCGGCTCGACCGGTAACGAAATGGGCGCCACGACGATCATGACGATCGGCTTCCGTGCCCGCGAGGAAATCCTGCGCATCTTCGAGCGCATCACCGGCCTGCGCATGAACCACGAGTACATCCGCCCCGGCGGCGTCGTCCAGGACATCGGCGAGGGCACCACGGACTACATCCGCGACCGCCTGCGCCGCGCCCGCAAGGACATCGGCGAGCTCCAGGACATCCTCGTGGAGAACCCGATCTTCAAGAAGCGCCTGTGCGACGTGGCCGTCATGCCGCTGAGCGGCCTCATGGCCCTCGGCACCACCGGCCCCGGCGTTCGCGCCGCCGGCCTGCCCCTGGACCTGCGTAAGAGCCAGCCCTACTGCGGCTACGAGAACTTCGAATTCGACGTTCCCACCCGCGACAAGTCGGACGTCTACAACCGCACGATGGTCCGTTTCGACGAGTGCTACGAGTCGATGCGCATCATCTGGCAGGTCCTCGCCAAGCTGGACCAGTGCGAGGGCGCGCCCACCATGGTCGCCGACCCCGAAATCGCATGGCCCGCGCGCCTGGCGGTCGCCACCGACGGCCAGGGCAACTCGGCCGAGCACGTCCGCGAGATCATGGGGGAGTCCATGGAGTCCCTCATCCACCACTTCAAGCTCGTCACGGAGGGCTTCCACGTGCCCGCCGGCCAGGTCTACCAGACCGTCGAGCACGCGAAGGGCATCCTGGGCGTTCACCTCGTCTCCGACGGTGGCACGCGCCCGTTCCGCGCACACTTCCGCGACCCCTCCTTCGCCAACCTGCAAGCACTGGCCATGATGACCGAAGGCGGCCAACTGGCCGACGTGGTTGTTGCACTGGCCGCTATCGACCCCGTTCTCGGAGGCGTTGACCGATGAGCTACACACCCGACACCCTGGAACGCCTGCAGGCGGACGCCGCGCAGATCATCGCCCGCTACCCGGACGGTCACTCGCGCTCCGCGCTGCTGCCGATGCTGCACCTGATCCAGTCCGTCGACGGCTATGTCAGCCCGGACGGCATCGACTTCATCTCGGCCACGCTGAACCTGCCCCGCGCTGAGATCAGCGCCGTCGCGACCTTCTACACGCAGTACAAGCGTCACCCCACCGGTGAGTACCTCGTGGGCGTGTGCACGAACGCGCTGTGCGCCGTCATGGGCGGCGATGAGATCTGGGAAAAGGTCTCGGAAAAGGTCGGCGTCGGAAGCGACGAGACCAGCGAAGACGGCAAGATCACGCTCGAGCGTATCGAGTGCAACGCGGCGTGCGACTACGCACCCGTCGTCATGGTCAATTGGGAATTCTTCGACAACCAGAGCCCCTCCTCGGCGCTGGCGATGATCGACGACATCCAGGCCGGCCGCGACATCCACCCGACGCGCGGCCCCATCGTGGCCCCCACGTTCAAGGAGAACGAGCGCGTCCTGGCCGGCTTCCTGGACGGCCACGAGGACGAAGGCCCCTCTGCGGGCCGCGCCACCCTGCTGGGCCGCGAGATCGCCGCGGCGAACGGATGGACCGAGCCGGTTGCCGTCGAGGTCGCCGACGAGGCCACTGACACGAAGGGAGAAGAGGCGAAGTGAGCACCGCATACGTTGCGCCCGGACCGCTGACCCCGATCCTCACCAACGGGTGGGGAGCGGAGCGTTCCTGGACGCTGGACTCCTACCGCAGCCGCGGAGGCTACCAGGGCCTCGAAAAGGCCCGCACCATGGAGCCCGCCGACATCGTCCAGACCGTCAAGGACTCTGGTCTACGAGGCCGTGGTGGCGCAGGCTTCCCCTCCGGCCTCAAGTGGTCCTTCCTGCCCCCGGCCGACGGCGGCCCCCGCTACCTCGTGGTGAACGCCGACGAGTCCGAGCCGGGCACCTGTAAGGACATCCCGCTCATCATGGCCAACCCGCACGTCCTCATTGAGGGCATCGCGATCACGTCGCGTGCCATCGGCTGTGACCACGCGTTCGTCTACCTGCGCGGCGAGGTCACCCACGTGTACCGTCGCCTGCTTCAGGCCGTGCGCGAGGCGACCGAGGCCGGCGTACTCGGCGACCTGCGCATCACCGCTCACGCGGGCGCCGGCGCCTACATCTGCGGTGAGGAGACGGCCCTGCTGGACTCCCTCGAGGGACGCCGAGGCCACCCGCGCCTCAAGCCCCCGTTCCCCGCGGTCGCCGGTCTGTACGCCCGTCCCACGGTCGTCAACAACGTCGAGACCATCTCTCAGGTGGCGGGCATCTTCCGCAACTCGCCCGAGTGGTTCGCCTCGATGGGCACCGAAAAGTCCAAGGGCCACGGCATCTTCTCCGTGTCGGGTCACGTGAACAACCCCGGCCAGTTCGAGGCCCCCTTTGGCATCACGATGCGCGAGCTCATCGAGATGGCGGGCGGCATCCGCGACGGCCACAAGCTGAAGTTCTGGACCCCCGGTGGTTCCTCCACCCCGATCTTCACCGAAGACGAGCTGGACACGCCCCTCGACTACGAGTCCGTGGGTGCGGCCGGTTCGATGCTGGGTACGCGTGCCCTGCAGGTGTTCGATGAGACGGTCTCGGTCGTCCGCGTCATCACCCGATGGTCCGAGTTCTACCAGCACGAGTCCTGCGGTAAGTGCACGCCCTGTCGCGAAGGCACCTACTGGATGAAGCAAATCATGCTGCGTCTCGAGCGAGGCGAGGGTCGCCCCGGCGACGTCGACCTGCTCGACGAGATCGCACACAACATCGCGGGCCGTAGCTTCTGCCCGCTCGGCGATGCCGCAGCAACCCCGATCATGGCGGGCATCAAGCGCTTCCGCGACGAGTTCGAGGCCGGCCTCACCACGCCCGCCCGTGAGCTTTTCCCCTACGAGGCGTCCGCTAACTACGCGCGAGGAGGTGGCCGATGAGCGACGCACCCAGCATGATCGACGTCACCATCGACGACGTTCAGGTTTCTGTCCCCCAGGGCACGCTCGTGATCCGCGCGGCCGAGCAGGCCGGCATCCGGATCCCGCGTTTCTGTGACCACCCGCTGCTGGCCCCGGTGGCCGCATGCCGCCAGTGCCTCGTGGAGGTCGGCATGCCCGACCGCAACACGGGCGAGCTGCGCTTCATGCCCAAGCCCCAGCCCTCGTGTGCACAGACCGTCACCCCGGGTATGGTCGTCAAGACGCAGCACACCTCCGAGGTTGCCGACCGTGCCCAGCGCGGCGTCATGGAGTTCCTGCTCATCAACCACCCGCTGGATTGCCCGGTCTGCGACAAGGGCGGCGAGTGCCCCCTGCAGAACCAGGCGCTGACGGAGGGTCGCGGCAAGTCCCGCTTCACGGACGCCAAGCGCACGTACAAGAAGCCGCTGCGCCTGACTTCGCAGATCCTGCTGGATCGCGAGCGCTGCATCCTGTGCCAGCGCTGCGTGCGCTTCGGCAAGGAGATCTCGGGCGACGTGTTCATGGACCTGCAGGGTCGTGGCGGCGGCACCGCCCCCACGGAGCACCACTACTTCATGGGCGAGCAGGTCGGCGGCTTCGACTCGACCACGCTCGACTTCTTCGATCCGAAGGCCAAGGAGGCCTTGACCTCGTCCCTGTCGTCCCCGTACGGCACGGACGCGATCATCGGCTCGATCAACGAGGGTGAACTCTCCGTCGCCGAGCGCGACGTGTCGGGCCGCGCCTTCGCATCCTACTTCTCGGGCAACATCATCCAGATCTGCCCGGTCGGCGCCCTGACCGCCGCGTCCTACCGCTTCCGCGCGCGTCCCTTCGACCTCGTGTCGACGGCGTCCGTGACCGAGCACGACGCGTCGGGTTCCGCGATCCGCCAGGATGTGCGTCGCGGCGAGGTCGTGCGTCGTATGAGCGGCAACGACCCCGAGGTCAACGAAGAGTGGATCACCGACAAGGATCGCTTCGCCTTCGAATGGGACAAGGTCGATCGCCTGACCACCCCGCTCGTGCGCGAGGACGGCAAGCTGGTTCCGACCTCCTGGTCCGACGCGCTTGACCGCGTCCGTGAGGGCCTCGAGCAGGCTGGTTCGTCCGTGGGCTTCCTGCCCGGCGGCCACCTCACCTTCGAGGACGCCTGGGCCTGGTCGAAGTTTGCGCGCACCGTCGTTGGCTCCGACTCGATCGACTTCCGTTCGCGTCGCTCCAGCGAGGAAGAGCGTTCCTTCTTGGCCTCCTACGTGGCGGGCTCCGGCCTCGAGACCACGTACGCGGACCTGGAGAGCGCGGGTCAGGTGCTGCTGGTCGCCCTCGAACCCGAGGACGAGTGCGGCGCTATGTTCCTGCGCCTGCGTAAGGCCACGCGTAAGTCGGGCCTGAAGGTCGCCACTGTTGCGCCCTTCACCTCCGCGGGTTCGCGCAAGCTGAATGCTCGCCTCCTGCACGCCGCCCCCGGCTCCGAGCCGGGCGTCGTCGACGCCATCGCGGTAGGCGGCGGATACGCCGATGTTGCCGAGGCGCTGTCCGGTGGCATCATCCTCGTGGGCGAGCGCGCCGCGCAGACCCCCGGCCTGCTCTCCGCCGTCGTCGCTCTGTCCGAGCGCACGGGCGCCCGCCTCGTGTGGGTCCCGCGTCGCGCCGGGGACCGTGCCGCCATCGAGGCCGGCCTCCTCCCGGGTCTGCTTCCCTTCGGCCGCGGTCTCGACGAGGCCGGTGTGCAGTCCATGGGTTGGGGCGAGCTGCCCGCCCGCGGCCTCGACGCCGAGCAGATGATCGAGGCCGCTGCCTCCGGTGAGCTCCAGGCTCTCGTCGTCGGCGGCGTTGACGTCCGCGACTTCGACGAGCCCGCTGTCGTGCGTGAAGCCCTCGAAGAGGTTCCTTTCCTCGTGTCGCTCGAGGTTCGCGCCTCGGAGATCACCGATCGCGCGGACGTGGTCCTGCCGGTGGCTCCCGCGGTCGAGAAGAACGGCACCTACATCAACTGGGAAGGCCGCCTGCGCCCCTTTGGCCAGGCCCGCTCGGCAACGTCCCTCACGGACCGCGACGTGCTCGTGCGCCTCACCGAGGAGTTCGACCTCGACCTGGGCATCACCGCCCTGGCCGACCTCTACGAGGAAGTCAACCCCCTCATGGAGTGGGACGGCGCCCCTCAGGAGTTCACGCCGGCGTCGGCGCAGGCCCCCGCAGCGGCCGGTCAGGGGCAGGTCGTTCTGGCCTCCCACAAGCCCATGATCGACGCCGGTCGTCTCCAGGATGGCGCCCCGTGGCTGGCCGGTTCGGCCCGCCGCCCCGTCCTCCTGGCCTCGGCCGCGACGCTGGCCGCCGCGGTCATCACCCCCGGCGCCGACGCGACGCTCGAGACCGAGCGTGGCACGATCACCCTCCCGGCCGCCATCGCGGACCTGCCCGACTCCGTCGCGTGGGTTCCCGAGTGCTCGACCGGCTCCGTTATTCACGAAAACCTAGGCGGTGCCGGCACCGTCGCGACCCTGCGCGCCACGCAGGAGGTGGCACGATGACACTCGCACCCTTCGCAGTCCCGGAGTACACCACCGCGGACTTCAGCCAGGAAACCTGGTGGCTCAGCCTCATCAAGGCCGTGTTCATCATCGTCTTCCTGATCGCCAACGTGCTCCTGGCCCTGTGGGTCGAGCGCCGAGGCCTGGGCCGCATGCAGACGCGTCCCGGTCCGAACGTGGCGGGCCCCTTCGGCCTGTTCCAGGCGTTTGCCGACGCAGGCAAGCTCCTGTTCAAGGAGGACATGTGGACCCGTCGGGCTGAGAGGTTCGTGTACTTCCTGGCCCCCGCGATCGCGGCGTTCGCAGCGTTCAGCGTCTACGCGGTCATCCCCATGGGCCCGAACGTTAGGATATTCGGCCACTCCACGCCGCTTCAGCTGACTGACATGCCCGTCGCATCCCTGTACATCCTGGCGATCGCGTCGGTGGGCCTGTACGGCATCGTCCTGGGTGGCTGGTCGACACGCTCGACCCTGCCGCTGTACGGTGCCGTGCGCTCCTCCGCGCAGGTCGTCTCCTACGAACTGGCCATGGGTCTGTCCCTCGTGAGCGTGTTCCTCATGTCGGGCTCGATGTCCACGTCGCAGATCGTGGCAGCCCAGGGGCAGTTCTGGTGGGCATTCACCCTGTTCCCGGCGTTCGTCATCTACTGCATCAGCGCCGTCGGTGAAGTCAACCGTCTTCCCTTCGACCTTCCCGAGGCGGAAGGTGAGATTGTCGCCGGCCACATGACCGAGTACTCGTCGATGAAGTTCGGCTGGTACTACCTGTCCGAGTACGTCAACATGCTCAACGTCTCGGCCGTGGCCACCACGATGTTCTTCGGCGGTTGGCACGCCCCGTGGCCGCTCTCCCACGTCGAGTTCCTTAACTCCGGCTGGTGGGGCATGCTGTGGTTCTTCCTGAAGATCTGGTTCTTCATGTTCCTGATGATCTGGACGCGCGCCACGCTGCTGCGCTTCCGCTACGACCAGTTCATGAACCTCGGCTGGAAGCGCCTCATGCCCATCGCTCTGGGCTGGCTCGTGCTTGTCACCCTGGTGCGCGGCATCACCCAGTTCATGCAGCTGCCCAACCACGTTCTCTTCGGTGGCGTCGGCGTCCTCTTCCTGATCGCTCTGGCGATCATCTGGCTCACCGACAAGGCAGAGCCCGAGGAGATCCCCGCCTCCGAGCGCGAATACACCGGCTTCGAGGACGGATTCCCCGTCCCGCCGCTGCCCGGACAGACCCCCGTTGCTTCGCCGCGCGGCCTCGCCACCATCGAGGGCGAGCTGGCCCCGGCCTCGGCAATCGATAGCCCGAAGGAGTCCACCGATGAGTGAGAAGACCACCGACGAGGAAATGCTCTTCGAGCATGATCCCAAGGGTGCGTTCGCCCAGTTCGTCGCGCCCATGGCCGGCTACGGAGTCACCATGGCTTCCTTCTTCCGGCCCACCGTCACCGAGCAGTACCCGCGCGAACCCGCGCGCGTCATGCCCCGCTTCCACGGTCGTCACCAGCTCAACCGCTACGTCGACGGCCTGGAAAAGTGCGTCGGCTGCGAGCTGTGCGCCTGGGCGTGCCCCGCTGACGCGATCTTCGTCGAGGCCGCCTCGAACACGCCCGAGGAGCAGTACTCTGCGGGCGAGCGTTACGGCCGCGTCTACCAGATCAACTACCTGCGCTGCATCTTCTGCGGCATGTGCATCGAGGCGTGCCCAACGCGCGCCCTGACGATGACGAATGACTTCGAAATTGCCAAGTACACCCGCGAGGACGACATCTACGAGAAGGAAGACCTCCTGGTCCCCCTCGCAGACGGCATGCTCGCAGCGCCCCACCCCATGGTCGAGGGTAAGAACGACATGGACTACTACCGCGGGGAAGTCGCCGGCCCCACTGCCGCTCAGGTTGACTGGGTGGCGAGCCGTCGCCCTGACGACCCCTCCCTCAAGACGGTGCGAGTCGCCGAGGAGGCACACTGATGAACCTGTCCAATGGTTGGCCCATGATGGGGTCAACGGGGGAGATCATCCTCTTCGCATGCACGGCCATTGTCATGGTCGCCTGCGCTTTGGGTGTCCTCTTCTTCAAGAAGGCCGCGCACTCGGTCATCTGCATGGTCGGCGTCATGCTCGGCCTGGCAGTCCTGTACATCGCGAATAGCGCCCCCTTCCTGGGCGTCGCGCAGATCGTCGTGTACACCGGCGCGATCATGATGCTGTTCCTCTTCGTCATCATGCTGATCGGCATCGGCACCTCCGACGACTACGTCCGCCAGAGCCGCGGCGCGATTGTCGCGGCGGTTCTCGGTGGCCTCGGCCTGATCGTCATCGTCACGACGGCGATCCTGAAGGCTGTGCCGGCCCCGCACAAGCCCGTCGAGGTTGATCCCTACTCCGACCAGCCGATCACTGACCTGGCGATCACGCTGTTCCAGGAGCACTGGCTGAGCATGGAGCTCGCCGGCGGCCTGCTGATCACCGCCGCCGTCGGCGCGATGCTGCTGACCCACTCTGATCGCCTCACCCCGAAGGCCGACCAGTTCGAGACGGCCCGCAACAAGATGCGCGCGTTCGCTGAGAAGGGTGCTCGCATCGGCCAGCTGCCCGCCCCCGGTGTCTACGCCCAGTCGAACGCGGCCGACGTGCCCGCCGTCTCCGGCGAGACCCTCGGCCCGGTCGAGGAGTCGGTGCCCCGAGTCCTGCGCGTGCGTGGCCTCGCCCGGACGATCGGCGAGGTCACCCCCGAGGTCTCCGGGCAGCTTGCCCTCGCGCGCACTGTAGAGGTCGAGGCCTCCGAGGGCGACGAGTCGCCCTACACCATCGGGCGCACGCCCGACGTCCCCCGCTCCGGCGCCTTCGGTATGCCCGGCGCGGACGCGCCCACCGGTCTGGCCCAGCCCCGGGCTCGCAAGGCGCGCACTACCACCCCGACTGAGAAGAAGGAGGAGAGCAAGTGAGCCTCGCCTGGTACCTCATCCTTGCGGGTGTGCTGTTCGCCATCGGTGCGACCACGGTCCTCGTGCGCCGCAGCGCGGTCATCGCGCTCATGGGCGTCGAAATGATGCTCAACGCTGCGAACCTCGTCCTCGTGACGTTTGCGCGTATTAACTCCAACGTTGACGGCGAGATCATGGCGTTCTTCGTCATGGTCGTCGCGGCGGCTGAAGTCGTCGTCGGCCTGTCGATCATCGTGTCCATCTATCGTTCCCGCTCGACCACGAGCATGGACGATCTCAACCTGCTGAAGAACTGAGGGAGGACGTAACTCATGACCACCTTCATTTCCCCGCAGGCTCTCTCCGCCTACGAGACGGTCGCGCCCACCGGAGTCGCGGCCTACGCGTGGCTGCTCATCCTCATCCCGCTGGTCAGCGCAGGCCTGCTCCTGCTGCTGGGCCGCGCCTCGGACAAGTGGGGCCACCTGCTGGCGACCCTCGCGTCCTGGTCCACCTTCGTGGTCGGCGCGCTCATCGCCGCCCAGATGTGGAACGCGCCCGAGGAGGCGCGCCGTTTCGGTCAGACGCTGTTCACCTGGATCCCTGCCGGTGACTTCACTGTCGACTTCGGTCTCCTCGTGGACCCGCTGTCGATCACGTTCGTCCTCCTGGTGACCTTCGTCGGTTCGCTCATCCACGTGTACGCGATTACCTACATGGAGCACGATGCGGCCCGCCGCCGCTTCTTCGCCTACCTGAACTTCTTCATCGCGGCGATGCTGACCCTGGTCCTCGCGGACTCCTACGCTGGCCTCTTCGCTGGTTGGGAAGGCGTGGGCCTGGCGTCCTACCTGTTGATCGGCTTCTGGAACCACGTGCCCGCCTACGCGGTGGCCGCCAAGAAGGCGTTCGTCATGAACCGTGTCGGCGACATGGGCATGCTGATCGCCATGATGGCGATGGTCGCGTCCTTCCACTCGGTGTCCTTCTCCGTCGTCTCTTCCCAGGTCGATTCGATCCCCGCGGCGTCCGCGACGGTTATCGGATTCTTCCTGCTAGTTGCCGCCTGTGGTAAGTCTGCTCAGTTCCCGCTGCAGGCGTGGCTGGGCGACGCAATGGCGGGCCCGACCCCCGTCTCCGCGCTCATCCACGCGGCCACGATGGTCACCGCCGGCGTCTACCTGATCGTCCGCTCCGGCGAGGTCTTCATGGCGGCCCCCATCGCGGCGACCGGCGTCGCCATCGTTGGTGCGATCACGCTCCTCTTCGGTGCGATCGTCGGTTGCGCGAAGGACGACATGAAGAAGGTTCTCGCCGCTTCCACCATGAGCCAGATCGGCTACATGATGCTGGGCGCGGGCCTGGGCCCCATCGGCTGGGCGTTCTCGATCTTCCACCTCTTCACCCACGGCTTCTTCAAGGCCCTCATGTTCCTCGGCGCCGGTTCCGTCATGCACGGCATGGGCGACCAGGTGAACATGCGTCGCTTCGGCGCCCTGCGCGGCGCCATGAAGGTCACGTGGCTGACGTTCATGATGGGCTGGCTCGCCATCCTCGGTGTTCCGCCTTTCTCCGGCTACTGGTCGAAGGATAAGATCATCGAGGCCGCCTTCAGCGCCGACAGCTTCGGCGGTGCCGCGGCTCCGTGGGCCGGCTGGGTCTACGGCCTCGTCGCGATGATCGGCGCGGGCGTGACCGCGTTCTACATGTCGCGTCTCTTCTTCATGACGTTCCACGGCAAGGCCCGCTGGACCACCGAGGCTGAGGGCACCCCCGTGCACCCGCACGAGTCCGGCCCGCTCATGACGATCCCGATGATCATCCTCGCCATCGGCGCGGTCGCCCTCGGCGGTGCCCTCTCGGTGGGGAACACCTTCACCGAGTGGCTCGTCCCCTCGATCGGTCACGTCATGCACGGTGACCCCGTCCTCAACGAGTACGTTATTCAGGGAGCCACCCTCGCCCTCGTCATCCTCGGCGCGGTCATCGCGTGGATGAAGTACGGGCGCGACGAGGCTCCCACCTCCGTCCCCGCAGGCAACGCCCTGACCGAGGCCGCACGCCGCGACCTCTATCAGGACACCGTCAACGAGACCCTGTTCATGATGCCCGCCAAGGGCCTCGTCACCGTCGCGACCGTCGGCGATGCGAGCGCCATCGACGGTGCGCTGAACGGCCTCGGCGTCGGCTCGCAGCTGCTCGGACGCATCGTCGGCATTACCCAGAACGGCCTCGTGCGCACGTACGCCGCCTACATCCTGGGTGGCGTCATCCTCGCCCTGGCCATCGTCCTCGGATTCAGGCTGTAAGGGGCACACGACAATGGAAAGTGCAATGGTTGCTGCTAACTTCCCGTGGCTGTCCGTCCTCGTGGCCATTCCGGCTGCGGGCGCGGCCCTCCTCGGCTTCGTTCCGCCCCTGAGGCGCGCCGCCGGGCGCGTTGTCGCCCTGGTGGTCTCCATCGTTGAGCTCGCGCTCGGCGTGTACGTGGCCGCCTCCGTGTTCGACTGGTCCGCCCCGGCCTCGTACCAGGTGTACGAGTCCCACCTGTGGATCCCCCAGATCGGCGTCACCTGGTCCCTCGGCGTCACGTCTCTGAGCCTGTTCATGATCCTCCTGGCGATCGGCCTCGTGCCGCTCGTGCTGATTGCGGGCTGGGACGAGGACGATGCCGCGGACCGCGGTGCCTACCCGGCGCTGGTCCTGGCTCTCCAGTCGTTCATGGTCGTCATCTTCGCGGCCTACGATCTGACGGTCTTCTACTTCGCCTTCGAGGCGATGCTCGTGCCGCTCTACCTCATGATCGGACGCTACGGCGTCGGTGACGCGGCCGAGCGCCACAAGGCCGCGATGAAGTTCCTGCTGTACTCGCTGTTCGGCGGACTGGTGATGCTCGGTGGCATTCTCTACCTGTGGGCGGTGGGCTCGCGCGCGGCGCAGGACGTGTCGACGTTCTTCCGCATGGATACGCTCGCCCAGATCCTGCCGAGTGCCCCGCTTGCCATTCAGATGGTCATTTTCGTGACCTTCATGGTCGCCTTCGCGATCAAGGCCCCCATGGTCCCGGTGCACACCTGGCTGCCTGACACGGCCGCCGTCGCACGCCCCGGCACCTCGGTGCTGCTCGTCGGCGTCCTGGACAAGATCGGCACCTTCGGCATGATCGCCCTGTGCCTGCAGCTGACCCCCGGCGCGGCCGCCGCCGCGAAGTGGGTCATGTGCGTGCTCGCCGTCATCTCCATCCTGTGGGGTGGCCTGGCAGCCAACGGCCAGAACGACATCATGCGTCTGGTGTCCTACACGTCGGTGTCGCACTTCGGCTTCATGGTCCTGGGCATCTTCATCGGCTCGCAGATCGCTCTCGTCGGTGCCATGTTCTACATGGTCGCTCACGGCGTCTCGATCGCCGCGATGTTCCTGCTCTCCGGCTGGCTCTCGCGCCGCGGTGGCACGCAGGACATGCGTGAGTATGTCGGCATGCAGCGCGTGACTCCGGTTCTCGCGGGCCTGTGGCTCCTGTCCGGCCTCGCGTCCATCGCTCTGCCCGGCCTGTCCGGCTTCGTGCCCGAGTACCTCGTGCTCATGGGTACGTGGACGGTCAGCGGTCCGCTGGCGCTCTTCGCGGTTCTCGGCGTCGTCATCGCCGCCCTCTACGTCCTCATGCCCTACCAGCGCGTCTTCACCGGCGCCCCCGGCAAGGGCAAGGAAGACCTGGCGGACCTGACGGAGCGCGAACGCGGCGTCATGGTGCCGCTCGTGGCCGCGATGCTCATCCTTGGTATCTGGTCGGCGCCGCTCGTGAGCGCCCTGACCCCGGTTGCTTCAGACCTCGACCTGACCAACTCGCAGGTCGGCGCCACCGTTGAAGGGAGCGCACAGTGAACGTTCTACCCATGGCTAACTTCCAGGCCCCCGAGGTTCACTGGCTGAGCCTCGCGCCTATCCTGATCGTGCTCGGCGGCGCGGTCCTCGGCATCCTCGTCGAGGCCTTCGCCCCGGCCAAGGCACGCCGTCCCATCGTGATCGGCCTGTCGATTCTGGCGACTGCCGGTGCGTGCGTCATGCTCGCGCTGCGGTGGGCGCCTGTCGTGGCTGCCCCGGCCTCGCTGGGAGAGTACATGGAGGATCCGCTGACGATCGCCGCTCAGTTGACCCTCGCCATCATTGGCTTCTTCGCCGTCCTCGTGATGGCCGACCGCACGGCCGTCGGTGACGGCGCGTTCGCCGGCCAGCCCTCGGATCGCCCGGACTCGGCCGCCGAGGAGCTCTCGGAGCGTAAGGGCTACCAGCGCTCCGAAATGTTCCCGCTGACCCTGTTCTCGCTGGGCGGCATGATGATCTTCCCTGCGGCGGATAACTTCGTGACGCTGTTCGTGGCCCTCGAGGTCATGTCGCTGCCCTTGTACATCATGGCTGCCACGGCTCGCCGTCGTCGCCAGCTGTCCTACGAGGCGGCTCTCAAGTACTTCGTGCTGGGTGCGTTCTCCTCGGGCTTCCTGCTCATGGGCTCCGCCTTCCTCTTCGGCTTCTCCAACTCGCTGCGCATCTCCGCGCTGGCCGAGGCCATCTCCACCAACACCAACATGGACTGGATGGTCCTCGTGGGCGTGTTCTGCGTGATGGTGGGTCTGCTGTTCAAGGTGGGTGCTGCTCCCTTCCACGCGTGGACCCCCGACGTCTACACGGGCGCCCCGACCCCGGTCACCGGCTTTATGGCTGCCGCCGTGAAGATCGCGGCCTTCGCTGCGATGGTCCGCTTCTACACGGTCGCCGCCGCCTACCTGCAGTGGGACTTCCTGTACATCTTCGCGGCCGTCGCGGTCCTGACGATCCTCGTCGGTACCTTCGCCGGCCTCGTGCAGGATGACGTCAAGCGCATGCTGGCCTACTCGTCGATCGCCCACGCTGGCTTCATCCTGATGGGTGTCATCGCGATGCAGAAGGGCGGCGCGGGCCATGTGTTGTTTTACACGCTCGGTTACGGCCTGGCGACGGTCGGTGCCTTCGGCGTGGTCACGCTGGTGCGCGGCCGCGACGCGGACGGTAACGTCCTGGGCGAGGCAACGAGCCTGCGTAAGTGGGTGGGTATCGGCCGCACCAACCCGTGGATCGCGGGCGCGATGCTGATCTTCCTGCTGTCGTTCGCGGGCATCCCGCTGACGGGCGGTTTCATTGGGAAGTTCGTGATTTTCTCCGACGCGATCAAGGGTGGCATAGGCTGGCTCGCGATCGTGGGCCTCGTGGCCTCGGCGATCACCGCGTTCTACTACTTCCGCCTCGTGCGTCTGATGTTCTTCACTGAGCCCAGTGAAGAGTCTGTCGTGGTGACGTCGGAGGGCCTGTCCGCTCTGGCGATCGCCGTGTGCGCGATTGGGACGCTCGCCCTGGGCGTCTTCCCGGGTCCCGTGTTGAGTCTGCTCGAAAAGATCGTCATACTGATTCCGTGAGCGCTCAAACACCCGATCTTCATGTTCCCGACCTCGAGTCCCGTATTACCCCGGGGCTCGAGGTCGTCGAGCGTCGTCTCCTCGACGCCGTGTCTTCGTCGCGTGACCTGACGGACGAGCTGACTCGTCATCTCGCGGTCGCGGGTGGCAAGCGGATGCGTCCGCTGCTCACCCTCGTGTGCGCGCAGTTGGGCGAGGCCGAGCGTGCGCTCGACGAGCAGGTCATCACGGCGGCGACGGCTGTGGAGCTCACGCACCTGGCGTCCCTGTATCACGACGACGTCATGGATTCGGCGCCCACCCGTCGGGGCGTGCCCTCGGCTCAGCACCTGTGGGGCAATAACCGCGCGATTTTGGCGGGCGACATCCTGTTCGCTCGCGCGTCGCTGCTGGTGGCTTCGCTGGGCCCCGAGATGGTCGCGCACCACGCGCGCACGTTCGAGCGTCTGTGCGCCGGTCAGCTCAACGAGACCTTCGGTCCGACGGACGGCGCCGATCGCGTGGACTTCTACCTGCAGGTCCTGGCGGATAAGACGGGTTCGCTCGTGTCCACCGCCGCGTCATTCGGCGCGCTGCTGTCGGGTGCCGGCCAGCTCATGGCGGACGTGGTGAGCGACTTCGGTGAAAAAGTGGGCGTGGCCTTCCAGATCGCCGACGATGTGCTCGACCTGGCGTCCTCGGGGGAGCAGTCGGGCAAGACCCCCGGCACGGATCTGCGCGAGGGCGTTGACACGCTGCCCGTGCTTCTCCTGCGTCGCCGCGAGGCAGCCGGAACGATTGACGAGGCTGGCGCGCGCATCCTGCGCGAGCTGACGGGTGACCTGTCCTCGGACGAGGCCCTGGCGTCGGTCGTCGAGCAGCTGCGCGGCCACGACGTCCTTGAGGAGACACGCGAGCTTGCGCGCAAGTGGGCCAACGACGCGGTCGCAGCGCTGGTGCCGCTGCCCAAGGGCGAGGCGAAGACCGCGCTGGAGGCTTTCGCGAACCTCATGGTGGATCGCCTGGTCTGATTGTCGATAACGAGGCCGGGACTCGGCTGCGCGGGATTACGTGGCTGGCCCCGGCCTCGTTGTATGCTCGTGGTGCCCTTGGGGTGTGTGAGGGGTCTCAGCTAAGGTTGCCCTTGGCAACGGGGCGCTAGACTTAGTGCTCAGGTGCGCGCACACGCGCGCGGTCACGAAGAAGGAGAAATCGGTTGGCACCGCTCAACGTCGCCGTCATCGGCGCTGGTCCCGCTGGCATTTATGCGTCGGACATCCTGTCCAAGTCGGGGCTCGAGGTGAATATCGACCTGTTTGAGCGTCTTCCCGCGCCCTACGGTCTTGTGCGCTACGGCGTCGCTCCGGATCACCCGCGCATCAAGCAGATCATTGTGGCGCTGTACAAGATCCTCCAGCGCGGTGATATCCGCCTGCTCGGCAACGTCGAGGTCGGCCGCGATGTGACGATTGACGACCTGCGTGACCACTACGACGCGATCATCATTGCGACGGGCGCGGACCGCGATCACCCGCTCGACATCCCGGGCGTGGACCTGCCCGAGTCCTACGGTGCCGCAGACTTCGTGTCCTGGTACGACGGCAACCCGGATTACCCGCGCACGTGGCCGCTGAAGGCCCGCGAGGTGGCGGTCCTGGGTGTCGGTAACGTGGCGCTGGACGTGGCTCGCGTCCTGGCCAAACACGCCGAGGACATGCTCAAGACCGAGGTGCCGGCCAACGTGGCCGAGGCCCTCGCGCAGAACCCGATCACCGACGTGCACGTGTTCGGTCGCCGTGGCCCGGCGCAGGTGAAGTTCACGCCGCTGGAGCTGCGCGAGCTGGGCAAGGTGCCGGACGTGGACGTGATCGTCTCAGAAGAGGACTTCGACTTCGACGAGGGCTCCGAGGAGGCGCTGCGCGCGTCGAACCAGCAGCGTCAGGTCGTCAAGACGCTGACCAGCTACGCGATGGCGGACCCGGAGGAGCATACGGCCTCGCGTCGCATCCACATTCACCTGTTCCAGGCCCCGGTTGAGATCGTCGCGGACGAGAACGGTCACGTGAAGGCTCTGCGAACCGAGCGCACCGCCCTGAACGGCGACGGCAGTGTGTCGGGCACGGGCGTCATCTCGACGTGGCCCGTGCAGGCCGTGTATCGCGCGGTGGGCTACTACTCCTCGCCGATCCCCGGCCTGCCCTTCGACGAGCGCGCCGGCGTCGTGCCGAACGTCGAGGGACGCGTCATCGAGGGCGACACCACGAAGGACGAAGCCGCCCCCGTGATTCTGGGCGTGTACGCGACCGGTTGGATCAAGCGCGGCCCCGTCGGCCTCATCGGCTCGACGAAGTCGGACGCTCAGCAGACGATCTCCCACCTCGTGGAGGACGCCTCACAGGGCCGCCTGCATGCGAACACCGCCGAGGTGGGCCACGAGGCCATGGTTGCGCTCCTGGAGTCCCGTGGCGTCGAGTTCACGACGTGGGAGGGCTGGGAGCTCCTGGACGCCTACGAGCAGGCTCTGGGCGGGGACTACGGTGAGCTGTCGGGCGGACGCGGCACGCGCGAGCGCATCAAGGTCGTGTCGCGTCGCGTGATGACGGATATTTCGCGTGGCTCGCAGGTGGATCCGAAGGAAGCGGATCTCATCGGCGAGATGGGCGAGATGGGCGTGCCGAGCGCCCCCGAACGCTTCGATGACTACACGGGTCCGGGCCGCCGCAACTGAGCGTCTCTGAATCTCTCGACGAGGCCGTGGCCGGGTTTTCCGGTCGCGGCCTCATCACGTGGGGGGAGCGGGGCTGTGGCTCACTGTGATATGTCCTGTGACTGCAGGTCGCGGGACCTTGTTTCTCATTGGAGGTTCGGCTGGTTCTCAGCAGCTTCTCAGGTAACCCTCATAGGATCGCCTGTATGGTGCATCGCAACTATCACAATGGTCTGAAGACGACGCTCCTGCTCGGAGGCATGTGGGTGCTGCTGCTCGCTATTGGCGCGCTGATCGCTTCGGGTACGGGGCGTGCCGTGTGGTTGTTTGCGTTTGCGGCGCTGGGGTTGGCGCAGACGGCTTATTCGTATTGGAATTCTGCGACGATTGCGCTGAGGTCGATGGGCGCGTACCGGGTGAGCGAGGCGCAGTACCCGCAGCTGTATGCGATCGTTCGTGAGCTGGCGGCGCGTGCCCAGCAGCCGATGCCGTCGATGTGGGTGGCGCCGTCGCTGACGCCGAACGCTTTTGCGACGGGGCGTAACCCGAACAATGCGGCGGTGTGCTGCACGGAGGGCATCCTGGCTATTCTCAATGAGCGTGAGCTGCGCGGAGTGCTGGGGCACGAGCTGATGCATGTCTATAACCGCGACATCTTGACGACGTCCGTCGCTGCGGCGATGGGCGGTGTCATCGCGTCGGTTGCGCAGTTTGTCATGTTCTTTGGTGGCCGCAACGGACGTGACGGTAGCGGCGGCATGGGGCTTGTGGGCATGTTGGTTCTCAGCTTGCTCGCGCCTTTTGCGTCGATGCTGATCCAGTTCTCGCTGTCGCGTACGCGAGAGTTCGATGCGGACGAGGACGGCGCGATGCTGACGCAGGATCCGCTGGCTCTGGCGTCGGCTCTGCGTAAGCTGGAGATGGCGACGGATCGACGTCCGATGGAGGACACCCCGCGCACCCGCAACGTGGCTGCGATGATGATCGCGAATCCGTTCCGCGGCCAGTCCCTCATGCGTATGTTCTCGACGCACCCGCCGATGGAGCAGCGCATCGCACGACTGGAGAGAATTGCGGGCTATTAAGTTGTGAAAACGCGGGGGCGGTCGGCCGGAATCATCCGGCCGCCCGCCCCCGCGTACGCGTTGGTCAGCGGTAGTTCACGAACTGGAGTGCGACGTCCAGCTCCTCGCCCTTGGGGCCCTTGAGAAGCGCGATGACGGCCTGCAGGTCGTCGCGGGACTTAGAGGAGACGCGAAGTTCGTCACCCTGGATCTGGGCCTTGACGCCCTTGGGGCCTTCCTCGCGGATGAGCTTGGAGATTTTCTTCGCGGTGTCCTGCGGGATACCTTCCTTGAGCGGGCATGCGAGCTTAAAGAGCTTGCCGGAGGCCTTGGGTTCGCGGTCCTTGTAGTCGAGAACCTTCAGCGACAGGCCGCGGCGGATCAGCTTGGACTGCAGGACGTCGAGGATTGCCATGACACGGGAGGCGGAGTTTGCCTCCATCGCGATCGTGTCGCCGCTGAGGGAGATGGCGGCCTCGACGCCGCGGAAGTCGTAGCGGTTGGCGATCTCCTTGGCGGTCTGGTTGACAGCGTTGTCGACCTCCTGGCGGTCGAGCTTGGAGACAACGTCGAAGGAGGAGTCTGCCATGGGTGCACCTTTCGTTGGAACTGCGCCAATCGTCGTTCCGATTGGCGCTCGACATCATTTTAATGCTATTCTTTCACGGCACCGTGAGAGCGGCGCACGGCAGGTTACCAAAGCGGCCAAATGGATCTGACTGTAAATCAGACG
>CABKMD010000004.1 GCA_902373435.1 uncultured Actinomyces sp. | reverse complement strand
AAAGACTAGAGGCCACCACGAACATTGCTGCCCAAGATAGGCGTCCATGAGTGCTTGGTTAAGAATCGTGAGGGGATTAAACTCTGAAACTGTCTGCAGCCAGTCGGGGAAGGACTCACGTGGGAGTGCGGCACCACTGCTGAAAAACATCAGAAAGAACATAGCAGCCGACACAACTTGGACGCTTCGGACGGGCATTGCAAGACCCCCCAAACAGAGTCCGAGACTCATGGTGACATAAAGTGAAATAGCTGACACTACTAGCAGCATCGGCCAGTTGGCATGCGGAGCCGGTCCGTAAACAACCAAGGTAACCACTGCCAATGCGACGATCGAGATTGTGACGACGACCGCCGCGGTGCAAAACTGCGCGATGAAGTATGCGCTGGACGGGACCGGCGATAGACGATAGCGCTTCAGTACACCTTGACCCCGGTTCTCTGCAATATGAATCGACATCCCCATGAGACCTACGTTTGCTGCGGTAACACCAATCATCGTCGCCATATAGGCATCAACGAAACGACCGCCTGCCGGCAATTCTTCTATGCCACCGATCGATCCTACGAAGAGGAGTAGAATTAGTGGGAAAGCTAGTGAGAAGAAAACCGCGAATGGCTCCCGAAGGAACAAAAGGGTTTCCACACGGAACAGCGCCCATGTTGATCGCCAAACGTTCATTTTTCCTCCTCAGCTATCTGCGCTTCGCGCGTCACGACGTCCCCCAGATTGGTGGGCCTCAACACTGCCGTGCGGCCACTGGGAATGTTCTGCACTGCCCGTTCGAGGGTCGGCCGATCTCCGAACACCAGCAGAGCCCCCTCCGGGCTCAGCTGGGTATGTCCGGCGGCCTGCCATGGCGCTTGATCTGTGCCGCGGGGAAGCACGACGCACGCGTCGGCACCCAGCGTTGACATGAGGCTATCAACCGTGCCCTCACGGCGAACACGACCGCGTGCCATAATTAAGATTCGGTCCGCGAGGTCTGCCGCGTGGTCAACCTCATGTAGTGTCGCCAACACGGTTAGGCCCCGGTCCCGACGGTCTTTGAGCACAGCGACGAGTGCTGAGCGTGCCTCTGGGTCCAGCCCGGCCGTTGGTTCGTCGAGGAAGACGATTCGCGGGTCGCCCATGAAGGCCAAAACGAGGCTCACACGACGTTTCTGTCCGCCGCTGAGCGTATCGAAGCGTTTGCCCGCGATCGTCTCAATTGTCATTGCTTGCATCAGGTCGGAGGGTGGGCCGTCAACGCCGTAAATGCTCGCGAAGAGGCTGAGTGCCTCGCGGACCTTTATTCGGGGTGGCAACTGTTCTTGCTGCATCTGAACGCCCACTCCTTCAGGTAGTGGGGAACCATAGGCGTGCACTTTTCCACACAGAGTAACGGTGCCAGCATCTGGTTTACGCAGCCCTTCAACGCACTCAAGAAAAGTAGTCTTTCCAGAGCCGTTGTGGCCTAGGATCGTCACGATCTCTCCCGCTGCGAGTGATAGATCAACCCCATCCACCGCCTTCGTTTCCCCATAGGTTTTACGAATACCTTGGGCTTCGAAAACGTTCATACATTCCTCCTAATTCCAAGTAGGCTCGCCGTTTCGTCGCTGAATGACCGACGTATATGGTTTTCAGGAACTCCGCAATCACGCCAAATCCACTGCTCTTCGTCAAGTGCATATCGCGGATGCATGCCAAGCCCGGGGGCTCCACTTCCACCAACGAGCCATGTCGAAGAGGCGACTAGGCCAAGTACTGAGCGCAGCAGAGCCCATCCCTTAGCAAGGACTTCCCTATCGCGCTTCGAGAGCGGAACCATTCCCAAGTGCTTCATGGCCTCACGCTGCCCCATCGCCATCCCGCCTACTGCTCGAAGCCGTAAAATACGCGCGTGATGCGGCATGATCCTAGACAATTCATCTAAGCCAGGAGCTGACGTCAGTGCAGCCAAGTCAGCCTGAACGCGCGTGGATGCCATAAGAGGAGTCAGAGGGATACCCCACGCGATCAACTCTCGAGCGATGACTTCGTCTGCACCGCAGGGGAGCTCACCCAACTCCAGTAGAGTTCGTTGCGCATTCGCAGGAACACTGCCCACCTTATAACCGTGCCGTGCACCAATCGCAACAGCCGCCTGGGGCCACAGTGGCGTCAGAAGCAAAATACTTCTCCTCCACTTTGTCAAGGATCTGCAGCATGTCACACCTCCTTTCATTACTGTGTTTCACAACAGCTTCATAATATGCGAGATATCTCTCACATACAATCACTTTTCCGACAACCATAGCCCGTGAATCATGGCATCACTGCAAGGGAGTACCGAGGCTCTCCACTCATATACCTGAGAGGCTGTCACACTTGCCACCTTCCAAGCTCCACCTTCCATGCGAAGAGCAGCTGGCTCAATAGCCATCTTTACTCTTAGTCGCATAATCTTTGGCGACAAAGCTTGAATATGCGCCTCCGGCGCTTGAGCAGCAGGATCCGAATCGAACGCGGCGTAGCAAGCTGAACGGTAAGCCGAACGTTTGACAGAGCTACTACTGAGATGCCCCGCGCCCTTGCGACAGCTATGCCATGAACACACCAATACGGATCTACGCTCTACGCACAGCATCCAGTCACTCCCCTCGCCCACCTATGAGCAGCTGAACCCACCTGGCGGAACGTCGGCACACCCGCCCAACTTCCACTAAGTGGGTTAACGGGCCCAGACAACACCACACGCCCCACGTACATGGCGAGGTCCCTGATCAACGAATACGACAACACGATTGAGTCCCACACACCCAACGTACATGGCAAGGCCACGCGGGTTCATTGCGCCAAGCAGCACCAAATCTCCAACAGGCCTCCAACAACCAGGAAAGCCCCGGGCCACTCGGCCCGGGGCTTTCGCGTTAGGTCCTCACGCGTTCGCGGTCTCGGGGAACGTGGAGGTGTCGACGACGTAGCGGTAGCGCACGCGCGAGGCGACGACATTGTTGTAGGCCTCGGTGATCTCCTCACCGGTGATCATTTCGACCTGCGGGATGACGCCATGCTCTGCGCAGAAGTCCAGCATCTCCTGTGTCTCGGCGATGCCGCCGATCTGGGAGCCGGCGAAGGACTTACCGCCGTTGACGAAAGCGCGCAGGGGCAGGGAGATGGGCTCGGTGGGCAGGCCTACGTCGACGAAGACGCCGTAGGGGCGCAGGGCGGCCATGTAGCCGGCGTAGTCGAGGCCGTCGGCGGAGACGGTGCACAGGATGAGGTCGAAGGAGCCGCGCAGGGACTCGAGCACGCCCTCCTCGCTGGTGGCGTAGAAGTGGTCGGCGCCGAAGCGGCGGGCGTCGGCCTCCTTGGAGCGGCCGTGGGAGATGACGGAGACCTCCGCGCCCATAGCCTTGGCGATCTGTACGCCCACGTGTCCGAGGCCGCCCATGCCGAGGATGGCCACGCGCGAGCCGGGGCCCACGTTGTAGTGCTTGAGCGGTGAGAAGGTGGTGATGCCGGCGCACAAGAGGGGCGCGCAGGCAGCAAAATCCAGCTCAGAAGGGATATGCAGCGCGAAGTCCTCGCGCACGGTGAAGCCGCGCGAGTAGCCGCCGGTCGTCGGGTTGCCCTCGGCGTCGGCGCGGTAGGTCCACAGGGTGCCGGGCGTCGAGGTGCACCACTGCTCGTAGCCGGATTCGCACATCTCACATGTGCCGCAGGAGCCGACCATGCAGCCCACACCCACGCGATCCCCCACCTTGAACGTGGTGACACCGGGGCCAACCTTGGCGACGGTGCCGACGAACTCGTGGCCGGGCACGAGGGGGTAGGATACGGGGCCCCACTCGCCGCGGGCGGCGTGGATGTCGGAGTGGCAGATGCCCGCGTAGGCGACGTCGAAGTAGATCTCACCCTCGCCGGGTTCGCGGATATCGATCTGCAAGGGGTGGAAATGGGTGGTGGCATCGTCGCATCCGTAGGCGATCACGCTAGGCATGAGAACTCCTTTGTCCGGTCAATTGGGTTGCTACAAGCATACTCCAGAAACAAAAACCCCGGCGCATAAGCGCCGGGGCAGTGGGGTGGCTGACGGGACTCGAACCCGCGACGTCCTGGACCACAACCAGGTGCTCTACCAACTGAACTACAGCCACCATCGCGTCGCCGTGAAGGCAACGGGTAGAGTTTAGCACTACCCACCCGAGCTTGAAAACTCGAGCACTACCCTCACTGCGGTGGCGTGCGTCACCAGTGGGCGCGAGCGGAGATGGCGTCGGCGAAGTTGCCGAGCGCGCCCGGGGTGGCGCCCAGGTAGAGGTCGGCGTCCACGAGAGAGACCTCCATGACCAGGAAGGAGCCCTTGCCGTCGGGGACCAGGTCCACGCGGTTGAAGAGGAACTGCTCGTCATGGCCCAGGCGCGAGCGCACATAGCCGTGCAGGACGCGACGGATCTCCTCGCCCCACTTCCACGCGACGGAGTCGGCGGCCTCGGCGGTCACCACGGCCTCATGCATGGACGGGTCGCTGACCGACGCAGGGTGGAGGGCGGCGCGCTTGTCGACGGCGTGCGAGACCAGGCCGTTGAAGAAGACGAGCGAAATCTCGCCGTGCAGGTCGATCTCCTCGACGTAGCGCTGGATCATGACGGAGCGTCCATCGCCGAGCAGGCCCTGGACCTGGCCCATGGCGGCCTGGCGCTGACGCGTGTCAACGGTCGTGTAGCGGCCGATGTCGCGCACGCCGGAGGACACCGCGGGCTTGACGACGAACTCGCCGAAGGCCGGGAATCGCGTGTGTATCTGGTGCTTGGACAGGTTCTGCTCGGGCTCCAGCCAGTTCGTGGGAATCGTGGGCATGCCCAGGGCGGACAAGTCCTTCAGGTAGTGCTTGTCTGTGTTCCAGTTCAGCACGTCCGCAGAGTTCTGCACGCGACGCAGCTGCTTCGTCCACTCCAGGAACGCGCGGCGGTCGCTCGCGTAGTCGGACACGGAGCGCACGACGACCATGCCGGCCTCGGACCAGTCGACGTCGGGGTCGTTCCACACCTTGATCTGGGGGTCGCACCCGCGCGCCGCCAGCTCGTCGAGCAGACCTTCCTCGCCTTTGAAGAGGTTGGGCATGGACTTGCAGGTCACCAGGGTGACTTTGGGATGAGCCGTCATAGTGTTCTTTCTGTCGAGGGGATGAAGGACGTACGAGGTCGTGGCGGGGTTCTCAGCGCAGTCCGAGCGGGCGCTGCGCGGCATCGGTTAGCAGTTCGGTCAGCAGGTCCGGGTAGGACAGGCCTGCGGCGGCCCACATCTGCGGGTACATCGAGATGGGCGTGAAACCGGGCATCGTGTTCACTTCGTTGATGATGACGGAGTCACTCGCCTCGTCGAGGAAGAAGTCGACGCGCGCCAGGCCCTCACACTCGAGGGCGTCGAAAGCACGCCACGCGATCTCGCGGATGCGATCGGCGTATTCGGGGGTGACATCTGCCGGGCAGGACAAGCCGACGACGTCATCGACGTATTTGTGCTCGTAGTCGTAGAACTCGCCCTCGGGGATGACGATCTCACCGAGGGGGGCGGTGCCGCTGCGCCAGTCGGCGCGCGAGCCGAGGACTCCGCACTCGACCTCGCGGCCGGAAATGGAAGCCTCGACAATGATGCGCGGGTCGTGGTTCGCGGCCTCCTTGATGGCCACGGGCAGGTCCTCGCGGCAGGCGACGCGCGAGATACCGACCGAAGAACCAGCGCGGCAGGGCTTGACGAAGACGGGGAAGCCCAGGCGCTCGATGCGGTCCATACAGGCGGTGGCGTCCGCATCCCACTGGCGGGCGGTGACCAGCTCCCAGTGGCCCACGTCGATGCCGGCGGCGGCCAAGACGGTCTTGGTGAGGTGCTTATCCATGGACACGGCCGAGGAGGTCACGCCGCAGCCCACGTAGCGCACCCCAGCCATCTCGAAGAGGCCCTGGATGGTGCCGTCCTCACCGTAGGGGCCGTGCAGGAGCGGGAACACGATGTCCACGTGGCCCAGGTCCTCCACGCCGACGACACGCGAATCCGGGTCATCCGGGTCACCCTCGTAGGTGAGCTCGACGAGGTTGCCCTCGCCCGGGCTGAGGGCGACGCGGGTCGATCCGGCGGTGACGGACTGGCCCTTCCCATCCTTAAATTCCAGCGCCGACGGGTCATCGGCGACGCGCACCCACTGGCCGTCGCGCGTGATACCCAGCGGGATCACGTCCCACTTCGTACGGTCGATAGCGGTCAGAATGCCGGCGGCTGTCGAGCACGAGATCTCATGCTCGGAGGAGCGTCCACCGAAGACAATAAGGACGCGAGGACGAGAAATTGCAGTCATGGGTCCAAGACTACCGCGCGGGAGGCGTCTGGTGCCCGCGTGCACGGGGTTTAGACCAGCTCGATCTTCCAGCCGTCCATCTTCTGCGGGCGCGACAGCAGCATGCGCCCCATGTCCTCGATACTCGCGCGCCCCTCGACGACCTCAACGACAGCACCCGTAATCGGCATGTCCACGCCGACGGAGGCCGCAACCTGGAGGATCGGCGAGGCCGAGGCGACGCCCTCGACGACGCCCGGCGACAGCGCGAGGGCCTCGGCGAGGCTCATGCCGGAGCCGAGGCGGTGGCCGAGGGAGAAGTTACGCGACAGGCGCGAGGAACAGGTGGCGACGAGGTCGCCGATGCCCGACAGGCCTGCGAAGGTCGCGGGATCAGCGCCAAGCGCGGTGCCCAGACGCGTCATCTCCGCCAGGCCGCGGGTGACGAGGGTCGAGCGCGTGTTGATGCCCAGGCCCATGCCCTCGGCGGCGCCGATGGCGACCGCGATGACGTTCTTCGTGGCGCCCGCCATCTCCGTGCCCACGACGTCGGCGGACACGTAGGGGCGGAAGTAGGAGTTGTGGCAGGTCTTCGCGATCTCCTTGGCCAGCTCCACGTCGGTCGCAGCTACGACCGTCGCCGTGGGCTGACGCTCCGCGATTTCGCGCGAGAGGTTGGGGCCGGACATGACGGCGATGCGACTACTCGGCACACCCGAGGCCTCGGCGATGATCTCGTCGACGCGCTTGAGGGAGCCGAGCTCGAGGCCCTTGGCCAGGGACAGCAGGGCGATGCCGGGGGCGAAGGACTCGCGCGCGGCGCTCAGGGTGGCGCGCACGGCCTTGACGGGCACGGCCACGACGACGAGCTCGCGGCCAGCGACGGCCTCAGCGATATCGGTGGTCGCGCTGATGCGCTCCGAGAGGGCGATCCCCGGCAGGTACGTCGGGTTCTCTCCCCCGTTGATGAACGAGATCGTGTCGGCGTTACGCCCCCACATCGTCACGCTCACGCCCGCATCGGCGAGCACCTGCGCGAACGTCGTTCCCCACGCGCCCGTTCCCAGGACCGCTGCTGTCGTCATACTCATCGAGACCTCCTTGTCGCGGCCATTCTACTAGGATTGAAACAACCGACCCGCACCAGGAGGAACTGTGTCTCATCGCCGAGCCCTCGCCGCGAGCGCGGCCGCCTCACTGCTCCTGATGGGTGCGTGCGCGCCCGGAACCCCAACGGACGTACCTCAGTCAGCCGAGGCGTCGCCGAGCGCCTCCCATTCCCCTGCGGCATCCGCGAGCGCGAGCGAGGCGCCGGAGACGACGCCGACGCCAGAGCCGGGTCTGGATGCGACCAAGCCGATTAATGCCGACAACTGGATGTCGAGCGTGGAGGGATTGCCTCCGGTGCGCTCGGAGGATCCGACGAAGGCACTGGCGCTGACGGGGATACGCGCGGCGACGCACGAGGGCTTCACGCGGGTCGTGCTGGAGTTTTCGGGCGAGGGCACGCCGGGGGTGTGGCGCGGGGCGTGGACGGATGAGGCCGTGGAACAGGGCCGAGGCCTGCCCATCCAGGTCGAAGGGGAAGCTGTCCTGGACCTCATCATCGACGGCACGCCGATGACGGCGACCGAGAACCCCTACCCGGGCGGCACGCACACGCGCGCGGCAGACCTGGACGTCGTCTCGGACGGCACCTTCGAGGACAACACGCACGTCGTCATTGGGGCGCCGACCACGCGCCAATTCCAGATCGGATTCTTGTCCGATCCGGTGCGCATGGTCATCGATATCCGCAATTAGCCTTTCTTACGGGCATTCTTCGCCTTCTTCGCGAGCTCCTCTTCCCACCAGGGGCCGGCCTGCGTGGTGGGGTCCCACACCCGCTCGGGGACGGGCAGTCCGCGCAGTTTGCCCACGCCCGCACGCACGGCGTCGCTGATGCGCTTCGTCGCCTCGTGAACGGCCTCGTGATCCTCCGAGCCGGCAGGGCTCACGAGGTCCGACAGGTCGACGGGCTCGCCGAAGTGGTAGGAGACGCGCCGGCCCCGGCGCATGTCGATGCCCTTGGCGTTGAAGGGGGCCATGATGTCCTGCGGACCCCACTGCGAGACGGGGATGACGGGCACGCCCGTGTCGAGGGCCAGGCGGGCGGCGCCGGACTTGAACTCCATGGGCCACTGGTCGGGGTCACGCGTGAGGGTGCCCTCCGGGAAGATGCCGACGACCTCTCCGGCTTTCAGGGCCTCGCGGGTGGGCGCCAGGACGGCCGAGGGGTTGGACTCGCGGTTGACGGGGATCAGTCCCATCCCCTTGATGATCCAGCCGAACACCGGCACGGAGAACATCGACTTTTTCGCCAGGAAGCGCACGGCGGTGTCGCGCTTCATGAAATACCAGCACAGGCACAGCGGGTCCACATTGGACAGGTGGTTGGGCACCAGGAGGAAGCCACCCTCGGTGGGGAGGTTCTCTTCCCCCGTCACGGTGAAGGTGATCCAGGGGGTCATGATGGGCGTCAGGACGCCCTTGGCGAAGGTGTAAAAGCCGGAGACAGCACTCATGGCTTCATTCTACGGGGGCTGCTCGATGGGCGCGCTGGCTCACACGGACCTCAGACGAGGACGGACACGACCCCGGGGGCGACGTCGACGGTAAAGGGGATCGATGCGATGCGGTCACCATCCGCCATGGCGATCATGCCCGCGGGAGCAGCGAAGGAGACGATGCGGGCGCGCTCCACCTCGATGGCCGGGTGTGCCTTCGCGCGGCCCGCGACGACGCGGGCGAGAACGGGCAGGGCACGAGAGAGGGGCAGAGGGCCCACGTGGCACACCTCGAGGACGCCGTCGCTCATGTCGGAGGATTCCACCAGGGTGATGCCACCGCCGAAACGCCCGGAGTTGGACACCGACGCGATCCAGCCGCTCATGTTGCGCTCAACCCCGTCCACGGTCGCCACGATCTCGGTGGGCTCGTGCGAGGCCAGGGCCGCGAAGGCCCCGTACCCGTAGGCCAGCGGTCCAGACGTCAGCGAAGACTCGTTCGCGAGGATGTTCGCGCGCGCGTCCAGGCCGATCGAGACGATGCCGAGGGCCAGGCGCACGCCGTCGCCCGAGCGCACCCACATGCCGTCCAGGGGGTGTACCCGCCAGGCCAGCCACTCCGAGGAGTCGGCCCCGGCCTCGTCGGAAGAAAAACCCAGCGGCGCCACGGAACGCGCGCGCACCAGCGGGTCCGTGCCGATGCCCAGCGCACGGCACAGGTCGTTGCCACGCCCGCCCGGCAGGGGAACGAAGATCGCATCGGACTCGTGGCACCCGCGCGCCACCGCACCCAGGAACCCGTCCCCGCCCAGGGCCGCGACGAACGAGCCGGCCGCGACCTCGCCGGCGATCGCCGCCGGATCATCGCCGGGCGTCGTCAGGCGAACCGCGACCTCCCAGCCGCCACCGCGCAGGATGCGCACGATGCGAGGCCCCAGGCGCACGCTGCGCCCGCCCGCCGACATCGACGAGACGAGCAACAAAATGCTGCGGCGCACGCCCGATGCGGCCATGATCTCAGGCGTCCAGGTAGTGCACGTGAGCGTCCAGCTGGTGGAGCTTGCGCGTGAAGTGCTCGTAACCGCGCGAAATCACGTCGATGCCCGACACGGTGGACGTGCCCGACGCGGCCAGAGCCGCGATCAGATGAGAGAAGCCACCGCGCAGGTCCGGAACCTCGATATCCGCACTGTGCAGCGGGGTCGGGCCCGAGATGACCGCCGAGTGGTAGTAGTTCTTCTGGCCAAAGCGGCAGGGCGTCCCACCCAGGCACTCACGGTAGACCTGGATGTTCGCGCCCATCTTGCGCAGCGCCTCGGTGAAGCCGAAACGGTTCTCATACACGGTCTCGTGCACGATCGACAGGCCCTCGGCCTGGGTGAGGGCCACAACGAGGGGCTGCTGCCAGTCCGTCATGAAGCCCGGGTGCACGGCCGTCTCCAGGGCGATCGAGTGCAGCGGCTCGCCCGGGTGATAGAAGCGAATGCCGTCGGCGTCGATATCGAAGGCGCCGCCCACCTTGCGGAATGTGTTGAGGAACGTCGTCATGTCGGGCTGGTGGGCACCGCGCACGTAGATGTCGCCGTGGGTGGCCAAGGCGGCCGCGGCCCACGAGGCGGCCTCGATGCGATCCGGCAGAGCCGTGTGGCGGTAGCCGTTCAGCTTCGCCACACCCTCGATGCGGATCGTGCGGTCCGTGTCCACCGAGATGATCGCGCCCATCTTCTGCAGGACGTTGATGAGGTCGAGGATCTCCGGCTCGATGGCCGCACCCTTCAGGGTCGTGATGCCCTCGTTGCGCACGGCCGTGAGCAGCGTCTGCTCGGTCGCGCCCACCGACGGGAACGGCAGCTCGATGATCGCGCCGTGCAGGCCGGTGGCGGGGCGCTTGATGTGCACGCCGTCGGGCTGCTTGTCGACGATCGCGCCGAACTTGCGCAGCGTCTCCAGGTGGAAGTCGATGGGTCGGCCACCGATCGCGCAGCCCCCCAGCTCGGGGATGAAAGCCTCACCCAGCTCGTGCAGCAGCGGGCCACAGAACAGGATCGGGATGCGCGAGGCGCCCGCGAGCGTATCGATGTCAGAGCGCGACGCAATCTTGACGTTCGAGGGGTCCATGCGCAGCGTGCCGCGATCCTGATCGAAGTCGATCTGCACGCCGTGCAGGCTCAGCAGGTCCGAGACCACGTCGGTGTCGCGAATAAGCGGGACGTTGTAGAGCTCGGAGGGGGTGTCGGCGAGCAGCGACGCAACCATCGCCTTGGGGACGAAGTTTTTCGCTCCGCGCACCCTGATCTCACCGCGCAGCGGATGGCCGCCCTCAACCTGAAGGATCGATGACATGAGTGCTCCTCACTATGACGTAACTGGCCCCTACTCTAGCTAGGTAGGGGCCAGTATGCGCAGTGCTTTCAGCCGCGAGCTGACACGACTTCTTCCTTGGGTAAGAATTTCGCAGGGAGCGTGCGCGGCTTGAAGGACGGGCGCGCGGCCTCGTAAGCCACGATCTCGTCCTCATGACGCAGCGTCAGGGCGATGTCGTCCAGGCCCTCCATGAGGGTCCAGCGCACGTAGTCGTCGATCTGGAAGGTGCCCGAGATCGCACCGGCGCGCCACGTCTTGTCTTCCAGGGAGACGGTCACCTCGGTGCCAGGCTCGGCCTCGAGGAGCTTCCACAGGGATTCGCAGTCCTCCTGGGAGATGATGCCGGTGACCAGGCCCTGCTTGCCGGAGTTTCCACGAAAAATGTCGGCGAACTTGGGGGCCAGGACGACGCGGAAGCCGTAGTCCTTGAGCGCCCACACGGCGTGCTCACGCGAGGAGCCCGTGCCGAAGTCGGGACCCGCGATCAGGACGGAGCCGTTCTTGTAAGCGTCCTGGTTAAGGACGAACTCCGGGTCGCCGCGCCAGGCGGCGAAGAGGGCGTCCTCGAAGCCCGTGCGGGTCACGCGCTTGAGGTAGACGGCGGGGATGATCTGGTCGGTGTCGACGTTGGAGCGGCGCAGCGGGACGCCGATACCGGTGTGGGTGATGAACTTTTCCATGGGTACGTCAGTCTTTTCTTCCGTGGGGGACGAGGCCGGGGCCTTCCCCCGCTGTCGGGTTACGGAGGGCGGTCCTCAGAGGTCGGCCGGGGAGGACAGGGTGCCGCGCACGGCGGTGGCGGCCGCGACCAGCGGGGACACCAGGTGCGTGCGGCTGCGCTTGCCCTGGCGGCCTTCGAAGTTGCGGTTGGAGGTGGAGGCCGAGCGGTCTCCCGGGTTCATCGTGTCGGGGTTCATGCCCAGGCACATGGAGCAACCGGCGTTGCGCCATTCGGCGCCGAAATCGGTGAAGATCTTGTCAAGGCCCTCGGCTTCGGCCTGGAGGCGCACGCGGGCGGAGCCGGGCACGACCATCACGCGCACGCCCTCGGCCTTGTGGCGGCCCTTGACGATGCCGGCGGCGGCACGCAGGTCTTCGATGCGGCCGTTGGTGCAGCTGCCGATGAAGACGGTGTTCACGGCAATGTCGCGCATCGGGGTGCCAGCCTCGAGATCCATGTACTCAAGGGCGCGCTCGGCGGCAGCGCGGGCCGTCTCGTCGGTGAACTCCTCGGGGGCGGGGACAGTCGCGGACAGCGGCACGCCCTGGCCCGGGTTGGTGCCCCAGGTGACGAAGGGTTCGATGTCGGCGGCCTCGAGGATGACCTCGGCGTCGAAGACGGCGTCCTCGTCGGAGGCCAGCGAGGACCAGTATTCGACAGCGCGATCCCAGTCCTCGCCCTCGGGGGCGTGGGGGCGGCCCTTGATGTAGTCGAAGGTCGTCTGGTCGGGCGCGATCATGCCGGCGCGTGCACCCGCCTCGATCGACATGTTGCAGATCGTCATGCGGCCCTCCATGGAGAGCTCGCGGATTGCCTGGCCGCGGTATTCCAGGACGTAGCCCTGGCCGCCGCCGGTGCCGATCTTAGTGATGACGGCGAGGATGATGTCCTTGGCGGTCGAGCCCTCGGGCAGGGAGCCGTTGACGGTGATCGCCATGGTCTTGAAGGGGGCCATCGGCAGGGTTTGGGTGGCGAGCACGTGCTCGACCTGGCTGGTACCGATACCGAAGGCCAGCGCGCCAAACGCACCGTGGGTGGAGGTGTGGGAGTCGCCGCACACGATCGTCATGCCGGGCTGGGTGAGGCCCAGCTGGGGGCCAACCACGTGGACGATGCCCTGGTCGGCGTCGCCCAGGGAGTGCAGGCGCACGCCGAACTCCTCGGCATTCTTGCGCAGGGTGTCGATCTGGGTGCGGCTGGTGATGTCCGCGATCGGCTGGTCGATGTTGACCGTAGGCGTGTTGTGATCCTCGGTCGCGATCGTCAGGTCCGGGCGACGCACCTGGCGTCCGGCGAGGCGCAGGCCCTCGAAGGCCTGGGGGCTCGTCACCTCGTGCACGAGGTGGAGGTCAATGAACAGAAGGTCGGGGGCGCCGTTCTCCCCCTTGGACACGATGTGGTCACGCCACACCTTTTCTGCCATCGTTCCGGTCATTGTTCCTCCTCTGGTCTCCACTGTGGAGACACGGTGTCATTCCTACTTCGCAATCAATGGAACCGCCACATCGGCCGCGCGACCCGCTGATCTCACGTCTCGGACGCTGCTTTGACCTGTTTCACTATCCGACAATTTGCCATCTCAAAAACTGAGATATTAAATAGTTGTATGGAAGAGCAAACATCCAGTGGCGTTGGCGTTCTCGATAAGGCTGCGTTGGTTCTCAGCGCTCTTGAAGCGGGACCCGCCACCCTCGCACAACTCGTTTCCAGCACGGGGCTTGCTCGCCCCACCGCCCATCGACTGGCCGTCGCCCTCGAATATCACCGCATGGTCGCCCGCGACATGCAGGGACGTTTCATCCTCGGCCCCCGCCTCCAGGAGCTTTCCTCCGCCGCCGGCGAAGATCGCCTCCTCCAGGCCTCCATGCCGGTCCTTCAGGCTCTGCGCGACCACACGAAGGAATCCTCCCAGCTCTTCCGCCGCCAGGGCGATTACCGCGTGTGCGTGGCTGCCTCCGAACGCGAGATGGGCCTGCGCGACTCGATCCCCGTGGGCGCAACCCTGTCTATGAGCGCCGGCTCCGCCGCCCAGGTCCTGTTGGCCTGGGAGGAGCCCGACCGCCTGCACCGCGGCCTGTACGGTGCCTCCTTCAACGCCACCATGCTCTCCGAGGTGCGCCGCCGCGGCTGGGCCCAGTCCGTGGGCGAGCGCGAGCCAGGCGTCGCCTCCGTGTCCGCCCCCGTGCGTGGCCCCTCCGGCCGCGTCTTGGCCGCCCTGTCCATCTCCGGTCCCATTGAGCGCATGGGCCGCCAGCCCGGGCGCCAGCACGGCCCCTCCGTCATGGCGGCCGCCAACAGGCTCACCGAGTTCCTCTCCACCGTCGAGGAGGCCGCGGACCTGTAAGTCGCGACCACGCACCAGACAAACGGGTGGGCCGGGACGAATCAATCGTCCCGGCCCACCCGTTTGCGTAGCGATCCGCTAGGCGACCCAGCGGCCCGAACCATCGAAGGTGTAGGCGGTGCCGTCAATGACGACGCGTCCAGTCGCCATGGCTCCCGACGGGTGGCAGAAGTACCAGCTATCGCCGTCCTTCACCCATCCGATCGCCATGTGGCCAGATTCCGTCAGGTAGTACCAGGTACCACCCAGGTTCGCCCAGCCGGTGGCCATCGAGCCATTGCAGTTCAGGTAGAACCAGCCGCAGTCCAGGTTCACCCAGCCGGTGGCCATCGAGCCGTTGGCGCGCAGGTAGTACCAGGTGTCGCCGTCGCGCAGCCATCCGGTCGCCATGGCCCCGGTGTCGGGATCCAGGTAGTACCAGGTGCCACCCACGGCGGCCCATCCGGTCGCCATCGCGCCGGACGGGGCGTAGTAGCGCCACGCGCCGTCCTCTTCCTGCCAACCGGTCTTCATCCAGCCGTCAGCATCGAAGGAGTAGGTGACGCCGCCGCGCACAACGCGCTCGTTAGACGGGTAGGAACCATCCGCGTAGCGCAGCCACCAGCGACCGTCAGCCGACGCAACCCACTGAGCAGCCTCCGGATCCGGAACCGGGGTGACGGTGGGATCGACGCGATCCCCCGCAGCCTGCGTGAAGACGGCAACCGTGCGAGCCGGAACCGTGACGGAGCCCGTCTTCGCGTCGAAGGACGCGCCCTTGACGGTCTCATCCGAGCCGTTCGCCTGCGCCTCGTGCAGCTTGAAAACGCGACCAGACAGGCCATCGACTGCGGTGGTCACCGACTCGCCGCTCGCATTGAAGACGACGAGAGCGCCGTCGAGCTTCGCGTCGATGTCGCTCCCAGCCCCGGCCTCGTCGTTGATGAGCATGACAATCGTGCCGTCCACGGCACCCTCACCCGAGTTGGGGAAGGTCACCTTGGAGCGGATCAGGTCCGCACTGCCCAGCGTGAACAGGCGCGAGGAGGAACGCACGCGCAGGAAGTCCATCGCGACCTCCGAGGAGTTGTCGATCTGCTCCGGGGTCGGCTTCAAATCCGGGTTCTCCAGTAGCGGGCGCATGTGATCCCAGGCCGCACCGTTCTTCGACTTGACCGGCAGGCCACGGCCGAAACCGTTGTCGCGCATAGACCAGTCGATCACGTTGAAGTGATCGCCGGAGTTGTAGGAATCGCGGTCCAGGGACTTCGACCGCAACATCTCCGTGCCCGATGCCCAGAAGGAAGGCGACTGCGACAGGGCCACGGAAGCCTGGCTGATCAGCGACATGCGCACGCGGTGCTCCATCGGAGCATCCGCCGGCATCTTGTAGGTGACCAGGTCGAAGAGTGTCTCGTTGTCGTGGGCATCCACGTAGTTGACGTTCTCCGCCGGCTGGGAGGCGAACCCGGCGCCCTGGCCGTTGTAGTCCAGCTGCGCGCCGGGCACGGTCTTACCGTCGTACGTGGTCAGCGCGTAGTCCTTCAGGTTGCCCGCCAAGCCCAGCTTCACCAGGTCCACGCGGTGCAGATAATCGGCGCGGCGATCCGCCTCGGAGCGGGTGTCAAGGCCGTTGAGGTCCGAGAACGCGCCCGACCCGAAGCCCTGCATCACGCGGTGATCCTCATCGAAGGGGCCACCACCGTGCACAGCGTCGCGCAGGCGGTCGTTAAACGCGCCGATGCCGGTGCCGTCCAGCTGGCCCTGCGTGGCCTGGGTGAACAGCGCATTGTTCGCGACCTCACCGAAGTTCCAGCCCTCGCCGTAGATGTACAGGCGGGAGCCGTCCACGCCGTCCTTTTCCATGGTGAGGGACGCCAGGGCGACCTTCGCGCGCTTCATTTCCTCGGCCGGGTGGTGGCCCATGAGGTCGAAGCGGAAGCCGTCGACGTGGTAGTACTTCGCCCAGTGGATCATCGAGTCGATCATGAGGTGCTCGCTCATCGCGTTTTCGGTCGCGACATTGGAGCAGCACGTCGAGGTCTCGACACCGCCGGAGGCATTCAGGCGCTGGTAGTAGCCGGGCACGACGCGGTCGAGCACGGAGTTCGCCGACTGGCCGGCTGCGGGCGTGTGGTTGTAGACCTGGTCGAGGACGACCTGCATACCGATCGAGTGCAGCCCACCCACCATGGAGCGGAATTCGCGCACGCGCGCGCCGCCGTTCTGGTGGGACGAGGTCGCGTAGGAGCCCTCGGGGGCCATCCAGTGCAGCGGGTCGTAGCCCCAGTTGTAGGCGTCCTGGTCGGCAACGGCCGTGACCGCAGCCTGCTGTTCCTCGGATGCCGGGCCAGCTTCCTCAGGGATCGCGGGCGTCTTCTGGTCCGCTCGCTTCTCGGGAATGGTCGCGATGTCGAAGGTGGGCAGCAGGTGCACCGTGTTCATGCCGGCGCGCGACAGCTCGGCGAGGTGGCGCATGCCGTTGGACTGGAACTGCGTGAAGGCCATGTAGGTGCCGCGCATGTCCTCGGGCACCGAGGCGTCCGCGGCGGAGAAGTCACGCACGTGCAGCTCGTAAATCGCGCGCTGGGCGTCATCCTCGATGACCGGGGCCTTCGAGCTCGTCCACAGCGAAGGGGCAATCGACGGGTTGTCCATGTTGACGGCGACGGAGCGCGTGGAGTCGACGGTCAGGGCCACCGAGTAGGGGTCGGTGACGAGGTTCGTCTCCACCTTGCCCGTCTCGGGCACGTAGACACTGACCTCCCACAGGTACTGGGCACCCTCATGGATCGCGCCGGCGGCATTGTCTACGGTCCAGCGCCCGTCCTCGCCGCGCACGGCGGCGGTGCGCAGGCCATCACCCTGCACATCCGCGTCGGAGCCGCGCGGGGTCGAGGTGTTCCACGACAGCAGGGTCACGTTCTTGGCGGTCGGCGCCCACAGTGCGAAGGTCGGGTTCCCTGCCTCATTCCAGCCCACACCGTACGAGGCCTGGGTGGCCTTGGACGCGTAGAGCGAGTCGAGGACGGGCGCAATCTGCACGCCGGTAAAGGCGTTGACGGCCTCCCCCGACTTCTGAGCGACCGCGATCTGGCCGGTGAGGGCATCGCGGGCCCCGGCCTCGTCGAGCGAGGCCTTCAGAGCGATGTATCCATTGAGGTTCGGGTGAGCCGTCGTCACCTCGGCGGGCAGGTCACCCGCGACGGTCAGGGCAGCCGTCGTGGCACCCGTGATGGCACCATCGGCCAGTCCAGCACCACCCTCGGGGGCGGTCACCAGCTCGTAGGTCAGAGCCGCGGAGCCGTCGAGGACCTGCGCGCGCGTCACGCCCTGCGGCAGCAGCGAGACCGGCCAGGCGAGGATGTTCGAGGTCACCCAGTAGGCGCGCTGCTCGCCCGAGCCCGCGACAGGCGCGTCGGAGGCCGCGATGTCGAGCTTGTGCGTCGCGGAATCGTAGGTGAAGGTCACGAGCTTGTTCGCTTTCGTCGCAAACTGGTAGTTGGCGCCACCGGCGGCACCATCTTGACCGTAATTCTCGTTCGAGGATCCACCGATGGCAACCTTGAGCTCGTAGGAGCCTTCCGGCAAAACGGTGGTGGAGTAGGTGTACCTGCCATTTCCCACCGGCTCCATGAGCGGCGCCAGGCATTCGGGCTTCCAGTTATCCGAGCAGCCCAGCGCCTTCTGGAAGGAACCCGGCAGAGTCACCATCTGGTCGGTGGCGGTATTCCACACGCGGTGCGTCGCGCGGTTGTAGAAGAAGGTGACGGACGTTGTTTCGGCCAGCGTGTAGGAGATGTTCGCTCCCCCAGCAGCGCCCCCGGCACCAAACGACGTGTCCCACGAGCCGCCCTCGGCGACCTTGTACTGGTAGTCGCCGGCCGGAAGCGTGAACGTCGCACTGTACACGCCCGTCGCGTCGCGCGTGAGTGCAGCTTTATCACAGCCGGGCGCCCAGTCGGCGTCGCATCCCATTGCCGCGTTGTGGCTGCCAGGAATTGTCACCAGCACGTTATCGTCAGCTCCGGCAGCCCCGACCTCGGCTGTGTTCACATCGCCTGCCTGTTTTGACGTTTCCGTTCCAGGTTCGGCCCACGCGGCTGGGAGGACACCCCCCATCAATGCGATAGCTGGGCCAACGCTGAGCGTTCGGCGCAGGAATGTCCTATTGAGTCGGTATATCACGACAGACTCCCTCGTCCAAAAGCGGTCCCCTCCCATCGGGGCTGCTCCTAGGTTAGACACACTGCAACGTTTCCGAACGTTTTCTGCAAAGCACAAGAGAGAACGCGGTCAGTGGGCAAACAAAAACCTCGTCACCTTGTGAGTGACGAGGTCATTGGTACCCCCAACCGGATTTGAACCGGTGTTAACGCCGTGAGAGGGCGTCGTCCTAGGCCGCTAGACGATGGGGGCGTTGACTGAAACTGACGTTTCAGATCGCTGGGGTACCAGGACTCGAACCTAGAATGGCTGAACCAGAATCAGCTGTGTTGCCAATTACACCATACCCCATTGGGTATCACCGGCTTCGCTTTCACGTCGCTGGCGACAGGAGATAACTCTAGCGGACCAACGCCCTCATGCCAAATCGAAGGCCAGTGGTCCCGATCACCAACCCTCCCCTTCCCCACAACGGGATGCCTCCGAGCGCGACGTCGCCCCGGCCACGTCCGACATGACAGGGACGAGGCCGGGGCTACGCGTAGCGATCAGGCCAGGGAGGCGCGCAGGGCGCGCAGGCGGGTCAGCGAAGAGTCGCGACCCAGGATCTCCATCGACTCGAACAGCGGCGGGGAGACCTGGCGTCCAGTCACGGCGACGCGCAGCGGGCTGAAGGCCAGGCGGGGCTTCACGCCCATCTCGTCGACGATGCGAGCGCGCAGCGACTCCTCGAGGGATTCGGTCGTGAACTCGGTGAGGCCCTCGACGGTCTCGATGGCGGCGTCCAGCACGTCCACGGCGTTGTCCTTGAGCTTGGAGACAGCCTTCTCGTCCAGCTCCAGCACGTCGTCGTCAGCGAAGAGGAAGCCGAGCATGCCCGTGGCCTCGCCGAGCAACTGGATACGTGTCTGGACGAGCGGAGCGGCCTCGGTGAGAATCTCGCGCTCGCGATCGGTCAGCGCCTCGAAGGAGTCGGCCGAGACAACCCCGTCGCGGTGCAGGAAGGGCACCAGACGGTTGCGGAAGTCCTCGCCGTCCAGCAGACGGATATGCTCGGCGTTAATCGCGATGGCCTTCTTCTGGTCGAAGCGCGCCGGGTTCGGGTTCACGTCCGAGATATCGAAGGCGCACGCCATCTCCTCCATGGAGAAGATGTCACGGTCCGCGGCGATCGACCAGCCCAGGAGGGCCAGGTAGTTGTTGAGGCCCTCGGGAATCATGCCGGCGGCCTTGTGCAGCAAAAGGTTCGACTCGGGGTCGCGCTTGGACAGCTTCTTGTTGCCCTCGCCCATGACGTAGGGCAGGTGGCCGAAGCGCGGCATGAACTTGGCGACGCCGATGGCCTCGAGCGCGCGGTACAGGACGATCTGGCGCGGCGTCGAGGACAGTAGGTCCTCGCCGCGCAGCACGTGGGTGATCTCCATGAGCGCGTCGTCGATCGGGTTCACCAGCGTGTACAGCGGATGACCATTGGCACGCACGATGACGTAGTCCGGCACCGAACCGGCCTTGAAGGTAATCTCGCCGCGGATCAGGTCCGTGAACGTGATGTCCTCGTCGGGCATACGCAGGCGCAGGACGGGCTGGCGCCCCTGTGCGCGGAAGGCGGCGATCTGCTCCTGGGTCAGGTTGCGGTCGAAGCCGTCGTAGCCGAGCTTGGGGTCCTCACCCTTGGCGCGGTGGCGCTCCTCGATCTCCTCGGGCGTGGAGTAGGACTCGTAGGCGTAGCCGGCCTCGAGCAGGCGGGCGGCCACGTCACGGTAGATGTCCATGCGCTCGCTCTGGCGGTAGGGGCCGTGCGGGCCACCCTTACCGATACCCTCATCCCAGTCGAGGCCCAGCCACTGCAGGGACTCGATGATCTGATCGAAGGACTCCTGGGAATCACGGGCGGCATCCGTATCTTCGATGCGGAAGACGAAGGTTCCTCCCGTGTGGCGGGCGTAGGCCCAGTTGAACAGGCACGTGCGGACCATGCCGACGTGAGGGGTTCCTGTGGGCGAGGGGCAGAAGCGGACGCGAACGTCGGCGCCGGTGGCAGTTGTTTCACTCATGATTCCTCCATCCTACTCCAGTGGTGGCTGTTGCATTTGCTTGATGGGTGGGCGCGCTGCGACGCGCGTCGGTCGCGCGGATACGCTGGTTGCATCACCGGGATCGGCCCGCGCCGCATCCATCGACTCACCCAGGAGGACACCGTGTCCGTTCGTCTCTTTTCCGACTCCCACCTCTACCGCACCGGCTCCCTGAAGTGGACCGGCATCACGACCGCGAGCGGTGAGCCGACGATCGGCGCGTGGGTGGCGGAAATGGACTTCGGGACAGCCCCGGAGGTCGCCGACGCGATGAAGGGAGCGATCGACGACGGCCTGCTCGGCTACCAGCCGACCTGGCTGGAGCCGCGCATCGCAGGGGCGACCGCGGAGTTCCAGAAGCGGCGTTTTGGCTGGGACGTGGATGCCTCCCACGTGCGCCTCGTGACCTCGGTCCTGCCCGCGCTCGAAGCGACAATTGAGCACCTCGTGCGCCCGTGCGCTCCGATCATCGTACCCACCCCCGCCTACATGCCGTTCCTGACGATCCCGGGCAAGTTCGACCACCCCGTCATTGAGGTACCCTCCCTGCGCGGCACGCGAGCGCTCGGGCGCGGCTGGGCGCTGGACCTGGAGGGGATCCGCGCCGGGCTCGAGGCCGGGGCCGGCCTCGTTATCCTGTGCAACCCGTGGAACCCGGTCGGCCGCGTCCTGCGCGAGGACGAGCTGCGCGCCCTGCACGACGTCGTCTCCGACTACGACGCCCTCGTGTTCTCCGACGAGATTCACTCCTCCCTCGTGTTGGATGAGTCGATTCCTTTCGTCTCCTACGCGTCGCTCGGCCCCTCGTTCGCATCCCACACGGTCACGGCGACCGCCGCGTCGAAGGGCTGGAACATCGCAGGGCTTCCCTCCGCGCAGGTGATCCTGCCCGACGAGGCGCTGCGCGAGCGCTGGGACGTGCTCGCCGCCGACGTGCGCCACGACGCCAACATCATCGGCACCCTCGGCGCGATCGCCGCCTACGAGCGCGGCGATGCCTGGCAGCGCGAGGTCAAGGACCTGATCCGCTCCAACGTGGACCTGGTCGAGCGCGCCCTGGCATCCACACCGATCGACTTCGTGCGCCCCGAGGGCACGTACCTCACCTGGTGGGGCTTCGACGCCGTCGACCTGGGTCCCCTCTCCCCCGCCGCGACGCTGCGCGAGCGCGCCCACATCGCCGCCAACGAGGGCCGCACCCTGGGCGCCGACTACGCCTCGTGGGCGCGCATCAACCTGGCGTGCGCCCCCGACGTGGCCTCACGGATCGTGGAGCGGGTGCTCGCCCTCCTCTGACCGTCCTTACTTTCGACACGACGAGGCCGCGGCCGGCAACGGTGATGATCGATCCGCCGACCACGGCCTCGTGTGCGTCTGATTCTGGCTCAGGTGCCCAGGGCCGCCTCGATGCCGACGACCACGGTCTGGCGGGCCGCCGAGGCCGCCTCGACGACGGCGGCCGGGTCCGTTGGGGCGGCGGCGAAGGACAGGTCGGAGACCACCGACATGCCGGCAACGCGCACGCCCAGAGCGTGCAGGGTGATGGCCTCCATGACGGTCGACATACCCACGCAATCCACGCCCAGGCCCGCGAGGATGCGAGTCTCGGCCAGCGTCTGATACTCGGGGCCGCGCAGGATCGCGTAGACGCCCTCGCGCTGGCACACGCCGCGCAGCGCCCGCGTCATCTGGGCATCCCACACGGCCGACACGTCCAGGAACAGCGGCCCATCGAAGGGCGAGGCTCCGCTGAGGTTCACATGGTCAGTGATCGCCATGACGTCGCCCAGGTTCCAGGGCTTCAGGCAGCCGTTCGCGTTCGTAAGCACCGCGCGGCTGATCCCCGCCGCAACGGCAGCTCGGGCCAGGGCCGTCACGGGGCGGGCACCCAACCCCTCGTAGAGGTGCGTGCGGCCCGTGGCCACGAGGACCACTCCCCAATGCGTCTCATACGCGCGCAGCTCGCCGCCATGCCCGTCCGCGACCGGCGCGACAACACCGGGGATGTCTCCCAGCGGCACGGTGGCCGCGGGGGCTTCCCAGGCCTCATCGAGAGCCTCGGCCAAGCCGGAGCCGAGCACGACGAGCGCATCCGGGCGCCCCGTGAGAGAGGTGAGAACCCGGGCGCCGGCCACGGCCTCGTCATCGAGGAGAGCCTGCGTGAAACGCGGGTCGACGCTCACTGCTCATCCTCGTCCGCACCCTGCGCGTAGGTGCGCGAGGGCAGCTTCTCCTGCTCGCGCACGCGGCCCGCGCTCGTCGCCCAGTAGCCGACGAAGCCGACGACCATCGCCAGAAGGATGCCGATGTTGGCGCCCGCCCAGTCACCCTCGCGACCGCCCAGGGGGCCAAGGAGGTAGCCCTGCCAGGACAGCCAGGAGGCGGTCGCGTTGACGACCAGGCCCCAGCCCACCAGCGAGCCGACGATCAGGGAGGCGACCGCACCCCAGTTCACCGAGCCGTAACGGCCCGAGGGGGTGAAGAGCGAGGGCTCGTCGTAGTCCTTGCGGCGCAGCGCGATGTCCGCCAGCATGACGCCTCCCCACGCGGCGATGACGACGCCGAGGGTCGTGAGGAACGCCGTGAAGGGAGTCAGGAAGGAGTCCGCGAAGAACACGACGACGATCGTGCCGACCGTCATGATCGTGCCATCAATCGCTGTGGCGACCGGACGCGAGACGGGCACGCCCGTGGCCAGCAGCGACAGGCCCGAAGAGTAGATATCCATGACGATGCCGCCGATGAGGCCCAGGATCGCGACCAGCGCGAAGGGGATGAGGAACCAGGTGGGCAGCAGCGTGGTGAGCGCGCCGATCGGGTCGCCGCCGATGGCCTCGGAGAGGGACTCGTCGGCCGAACCGACCAGGAGGATACCGAAGAAGACCAGGATGACCGTAGGCAGTGCCGCACCCACCGTCGTCCAGCCGACCACGCCCTTCGTCGAGGCGGCGCGCGGCAGGTAGCGCGAGTAGTCGGCGGCCGCGTTAATCCAGCCAAAGCCAAAGCCCACAAGGAGCATGCAGCCTGCGCCAAGCACCGCGGTCAGGGGTGCCGAGGGGCGCGAGGAGAGGACCGCGAAGTCGATCGTCGGGGCGACCAGAATCAGGTAGACGATCGTCAGGGCCGCGGTGGCCCAGGTGATCCACGTCTGGACCTTCATGATCGCCTCGAAACCGAGGATGCCCGAACCCGCCGCCAGCACGACGACGAGGATCAGCGCGATGATCTGGGCGACGACGTGGTTCGTGAAGCCGAGGGCTCCCATCACCGTGGCCGTGGCCTGGACGGCCATGATCGCGAGGAAGGTCTCCCAGCCCACCGTCAGGATCCACGAGATCGCCGCCGAAATGCGGTTGCCGTTGAAGCCGAAGGCCGCGCGCGACAGGACCAGCGTCGGGGCGGAGCCGCGCTTACCGGCGATGGCGATGAGGCCGCAGACCAGGAAGGACAGGGCCACGCCGACGACGGACACGACGATTGCCTGGGCGAGGGAAAGCCCGAAGCCGAGGATCCACGAGCCCCACGAGATACCCAGAACCGAAATGTTCGCCGCGAACCACGGCATGAACAGGTCGGAGGGTTTCCCCTTGCGATCGGATTCGGGAATGACGTCCAGACCGGCCATTTCGACGGCCAGCGCGCTCGAAGACTGGGGTTCGCTCACGGTGTGCTCCTACACGACAAATGGGTCGATAAAACGCTCCCAGTTTATCGCACAGGCCACACCTTTATGCGTTGACGACGGGGTTCGCCAGGCGCCCGATCCCCTCGATCTCGATCTCCAAGCGGTCACCAGCGTGAACGACCTGCGCACCCGCGGGCGCGCCCGTGGCGATCACGTCGCCGGGCAGCAGCGTCATCTGGTGAGACACGTAGGATACCAGCTCAAACGGATTCCAGATCATGTGCGCGGTCGAGGAATCCTGAGCGATCTCACCGTTGCGGTAGGAGCGGATCGCCAGGTGAGTGACGTCAAGGGCGGGGTCAACCGTGATCCACGGACCCAGCGGGCACGCCGAGTCGAAAGACTTGCCGCGCGACCAGGGGCCACCCGTCATCGCGTCGCGGGCGGTGGCGTCGTTGGCAATCGTATAGCCGAGGATCATCTGCGGCGCGTCCTCGACGCTCACGTCCTTCGCGAGGGACTTGATGATGATCGCCAGCTCGCCCTCGAAGGCCACCGCGTCCGACCACGACGGAATGGCGATCGGGTCGTCGGGGCCCACGACCGAGGTGTTGGCCTTGAGGAAGATCGGAGGCTCCGGGCGTTCGTCGGCCGGAATCGGGGTATCCGAATAGTTGTCGCCGATGCCCACGACCTTGGAGCGCGGGATTACCGGGGAAAGCAGGCGGACCTCGTCCAGCTCGTAGATCTGGCCGGAGGGCTCCACAGGCGAGAACAGCGGGTCGCCCTTGAGCCCCACGATCCTCGTTGAGCCCTCCTCAAGGGCGCCGTACACCGGGTTCGTACCATCGGAAAAACGTGCGATTCTCATGCCGGTAGCCTAACGCAGCCGCGCCCACGCCGCGGCGAGCAGCGCCGACATGCACGACGCCGGGTGCGCGAGGCACGAGATGTGCCCGGTGCACCCGGCGAGGTGATCGGCAGGTATTACCTCTTCTTCTGCTTGGGGCGTTTCCACACGCTGCCGGGAACGTCGCCGGGCAGCAGCGGGTTCTTCTCGCCCACGAAGACGGGTTCGGCGACGCCGCCTCGGCGCTGGCCCTCGTAGTCGCGCAGCGCACCCAGTACCCAGCGGGCCAGGAAGACCAGGGCCACCAGGTTCGTGATCGTCATGACCGCCATCGCGATGTCGACGGCGTTCCACACGACGTCCAGGGTCAGCAGGGCGCCGATCGTCGCCGAGGCCACGCACACGACGCGCACGGTCCACGTCGCCCAGCGGGCATCACCGAAGACAAAGGACATGTTCGTATCGGAGTAGACGTAGGCGGCGATGATCGAGGAGTAGGCCAGGACGAAGATCAGGATCGCCATGGGCACGATCGTCCACACGCCCAGCTCGTTGGCCACGGCCAGGGTCGTCAGGTTCGAGGGGTTCACGTCCGCGCCGCCCCACACCTTCTCGCCCGCAATGAGGATGACGAAGGCAGTCGCCGTGCACACGACGATCGTGTCGATGAAGACACCCAGGGACTGGATGAGGCCCTGGCGCACCGGGTGGGACACGGTCGCAGTCGCGGCGGCGTTGGGAGCGGTGCCCTGGCCGGCCTCGTTGGAGAAAAGGCCGCGCTTGGTGCCGTTGATCATCGCTGCGATGATGCCGCCGCCCAGGCCGCCGACGGTAGCGTCCGCGGAGAAGGCGGAGGTGAAGATCTGGCCGAGCACGGTACCGAACTGCGTGATGTTCATGAGGCAGACGATGGCGACCATGATGACGTAAATGGTCGCCATGATCGGGGCCATCCACTCGGTGACGCGGGCAACCGTACGGATGCCGCCGAAGATGACCATCGCGGAGAAGACGAAGATGAGGCCTGCGACGGTGAGCTGCGCAGCCGAGAAGCCGCCCGCGCCGGGCAGGGGCTGCTTGGCGGCCTCGCCGAAGGCGCTCGTGAGCGTGCCCGCGATGGCGTTGGACTGCACGGAGGTGATGACGATGCCGCAGGTGACGACGGTGATGACGGCGAAAACGTTGGCCAGGACGCGGTTCTTCATGCCGCGCTTGATGTAGTAGGCCGGGCCACCGCGGAAGGAACCGTCGGAATGCTTGACCTTGAAAATCTGGGCCAGCGTCGCCTCGAAGAACGCGGTCGCCATGCCGACCAGGGCCACGACCCACATCCAGAAGATCGCTCCGGGGCCGCCGAACATGAGCGCCGCGGCCACGCCGAACACGTTGCCGATGCCCACGCGCGCGGCCAGCGAGATCGCGAAGGCCTGGAAGGATGAGATGCCGCCCTCGGCGCCCTTGCGCGAGCCGAGGACCGTGCGCACCATCTCCGGGAAGAGGCGCAGCTGCACGCCTCGGGAGACGACCGTGAGGACCAGGCCCACGCCGATCAGGATAACGATCGTCAGGTGCATCGTGATCCAGTCAGCGATCTGCTGCTCGATCTGGGCAATGTGTTCCACAGGAGCCTCCCGGGGTGGAATAAGACGAGGCGGGGGACGGGTCGCTGGCCTCGTGCGCTTCGCGGGCCGCACCCGCGCGTTGTGATGGGACCAGTTCATCTTGCCACAGGCCTGCGCGCCCAGCAGGCGACATCTCACCACGCGCACGGTCCACCGTTTCCGCCCCCGGCACCCCGGCCTCGTCGATGAGCTGCGGGAAGGGCGCCGCGGCACGGGGACGCAGACGTGGGCGCACTCTGGGACAATGGGGGCATGAGCGTGACTTTGAACGAGATTCTAGACGACCTGGAGGACGAGGGCCGTCTGGGCGACGACGATGCCCTGTACGAGGCCTTCACGTCGTGGGCGCAGGGCACCGGGCGTCCGCTCTACCCCCACCAGGAGGAGGCCCTGGTGGAGATCCTGGCGGGCAACCATGTCATTGCAGCGACCCCCACGGGGTCGGGCAAGTCGATGATCGCGCTCGCCGCGCACTTCACGTCAATGGCGCGCGGAGGCCGCTCCTACTACACGGCGCCGCTCAAGGCCCTGGTGTCGGAGAAGTTCTTTGACCTGGTATCCCTGTTCGGCGCGGACAACGTCGGCATGGTGACCGGCGACGTGTCCCTCAACGGCGACGCACCCATCATTTGCTGCACAGCCGAGATCCTGGCGAATCAGTCGCTGCGCGAGGGCCCCACGCTGGACGCAGACATGATCGTCATGGACGAGTTCCACTTCTACGGGGACCGTCAGCGCGGCTGGGCGTGGCAGGTGCCGCTCCTGGAGCTGAGGACCCCGCAGGTGGTCGCAATGAGCGCGACGCTGGGCGACACGACGCGTTTCGAGCGCGCGTGGAAGGAACGCACCGGTCGCGACGTCTCCCTCATCGACGACGCTCAGCGTCCCGTGCCCCTCGAGTTCGGGTACGTCGTAGACCGCCTGCCCGACACGGTCGATCGGCTGCTGGGCGAGGGCCGCTGGCCCGTCTACATCGTGCATTTCTCCCAGCGCGACGCGGTCGCCACCGCGCAGTCTTTCGACCGTTCGTCGCTGATTTCCCCGGATCAGAAGAAGGCGATCGCCGCGCAGCTGGCTGGCGTGTCGTTTGCAAAGGGCTTCGGGCAGACTCTCAAGTCGCTGCTCGCACAGGGCATCGGCGTGCACCACGCGGGCATGCTGCCGCGCTACCGCCGCCTCGTCGAGCGCCTCACCCAGGCGGGCCTGCTGCCAATCGTGTGCGGCACGGACACGCTGGGCGTGGGCATCAACGTGCCGATCCGCACGGTGCTGATGACGTCGCTCGTGAAGTACGACGGGCGCCGCATGCGCCACGTGAGCGCGCGCGAGTTCCACCAGATCGCGGGCCGCGCGGGCCGCGCCGGCTTCGACACGGTCGGTTTCGTGCGTGTCCTGGCGCCCGAGCACGAGGTCGACGCCGCCCGTGAGCGCGCACGCCTGAGCGCCGCGCAGGAGGCGGCCCGCGACGCGCGCGAGGCCAAGCGCGCCGCGAAGAAGTCCGCAAAGAAGCACAAGGGCCCGGGCGAGGGCGAGATCTCGTGGACGCGCTCGACGTTCGAGCGCCTCGTAGACGCGGCTCCCGAGCAGCTCAACAGCCGTTTCGAGATGACGCACGCGATGGTCCTCAACGTCCTGGCAGGAGCACCCGGGGCCGGGCGAGACCCGGGCGAGCACCTCGTGTGGCTGGCACGCAATAACGACGATCCGCCCACGGATCGCAACCCACACCTGCGCCGCCTGGGCGAGATCTACACGTCGATGAAGCAGGCGGGCGTCGTCGAGCACGTGTCCTCTGCCGAAGCCTCGGCCTCGGGTGAGCCGCGCCTGCGCGCCGCCACCGACCTACCGGACGACTTCGCGCTCAACCAGCCGCTCTCCCCCTTCGCGCTGGCGGCGCTCGAGCTGCTGGACCCCGAGTCCCCGACCTTCGCCCTGGACGTCGTCTCGGTCATCGAGTCGGTCCTGGAGGATCCGCGCCCGCTGCTGTTCGCGCAGGAGAAGGCTGCGCGCGCCGAGGCCGTGGCCGCGATGAAGGCGCAGGGCATGGAGTACGACGAGCGCATGGCCGCCCTGGAGGAGGTCACGTGGCCGCGCCCGCTGGCCGATCTGCTTGGGGACGCGTTCGCGGTGTACCTGCACGCGAACCCCTGGATCGAGGACCAGGAGATTTCCCCGAAGTCGGTCGTGCGCGAGATGATCGAGAACGCGCTGACGTTCACCGGGATTGTGGGCCGCTACGACGTGGGACGCTCCGAGGGCATCGTGCTGCGCTACCTGACGGACGCGTATCGCGCGCTGCGCCAGATCGTGCCCGACGAACTGATGACGGACGAGCTGCGTTCGATCATTGCGTGGCTCTCGGCGCTGATCCGCGCGGTCGACTCCTCGCTGCTGGACGAGTGGGAGGCCATGTCCACGGGGCAGGCCCTCTCCCCCGCGTCCGAGGGCGACGGCACCCAGGGCGCGGAGCTGGCGTTTGGCGCGCGGGAGGACGGGACCGTTCCCTTCAGCGCGAACCGTCACGCGTTCCGCACGGCGATCCGTGGCGCGCTATTCGAGCGCGTGGAGGCGATGAGCCGCGACAACGTCGAGGCCTTGGCGCGCCTGGACGAGGCCTCGCGCACCCTGGTGGCCGCCCCGTGGGGCGAGGACGAGTGGGACGCGGTGCTCGAGCGCTACTGGGCGGAGCACGAGTGGATCGGCATCGATCAGCGGGCGCGTGCCCTGTCGCTGTGTTCGCTGGGCGAGGCCCCGACCCGCGAGGATGTGCTGGAGCTGGCCCCCGCCGCGGTTTCGTCCGATATCGAGCGCGCCCAGGTGGCGCGCATCGAGGCGATCGCGGACGCGGTCGATCAAGCTGCGCTCGGCACGTTCTGGCTGGCCACGCAGATACTATTCGACCCGGAGGAGGACACGGACTGGCGCATCGTCGCCCTCGTGGACGTGCCCGCCTCGGACGAAGCGAACCGCGTCTGTCTGGCAACGGTCACCGTCGGGCCACGGTAGGGTTCTACCGGTTCGAGGGGATCAGCGCCGGGAGGCCTTGCGGATCAGCCAGTCCGCGCCCGCGAAGAGCGCCATGAAAAGCAGGGCACCGATCAGGATCGCCACGATGTTGATCGCGACCTGCGCATAGCCGATGCGCCAGACGTTCACGAAGCCGTAGGGGTACTGGTGCGTGAAGGTGCCTCGCACGAGCGTGTACGCCACCCATGCGACCGGGATCAGCAGGGCACGTCCCAGCGTCGCCCAGTTGATGCCGCCGCGCGGTCCCGCGAGCGCGGCCGTGCCTACGAAGGCGGCGGGGACGACGATGTGCTGCAGCGGGTTGGTGACGAGCGCGTATCCGGAGAGGACCTCGTAGGGGCCGATGAGCGTCGCGTAGACGATCGCGGTCACGGTGATCATCATGAGTGCGCACAGGTGCGTGGCCCTCCCCCACGCCCCGACGCGGCCTCGGCGCGCGAGCACCGTCGAGATGATCGCGACCATGATGTTGGACAGCTCGGTGAAGTAGGACAGGCAATTGATGAGACGCTCGGGGGCGCCCGCCCAGCCGTGGGCGGCACCCGCGAAGAGGCCTTCCTCGACGTAGGTCGGCGGAGCGTAGCCATCGAAAGCCGTAATGATGAGGGTGGCGGCGACGCACGCCCAGGCGAGGGCGGCGACCACCCAGTAGGCGGCGCGCCCGCGGCGGCTTAGTTCAGTCATGTCGGTTGTCATCGTTCTCCCTCCACGCCTCTGCCGCAGAGCCATAGCGCACAGCAGAAATACGCCCAGCAGCAATCTCGCAAGCCTCGCGCATGGCTGCCTCAGTCTCTTCGTTGTACCGCAGATCTGCAGACACGATCACAGTCTCCTCGTTCATCCACTCTCACTTCACTCACCCGGGTGAACTCATTGTACGTTGAGCGATCTACGCGCTAATACGGACCGCGGCATCGGATCGGCACGAGTCGTGGACGAGATGTCGCACTCCCCAGCAGGGTTCCTCAGCAATGTCGCATGCAATTCGTTATTCGGATCGGCGCTGAGAGATCAGAAACCGCATGATTTCAACACCTCTCCTTCAAAGACTGAAGGAACAGCCGGGGAATTGCATGCGAAATTTTGGGGGCGCGGGAGTATCGGTGGCTGGAACGAAGACCAGGCAGGTGCCTGGGACACGACTGAAACAGGGCGAGGCCGGGGCGGGCCGGGCAGCATGCAACGAGGCCGGAGCTGTCTACACGGGACGAGGCCTCGTCAGACCTGTTGGAGGTCCGTGACCTCGGCGTCCGTGAGGTCCACGAGGTCGAGGGGGCTCAGTTCGACGCTGAGGCCTCGGCGCCCGCCCGAGACGATCATGGTCTCGTGGTCCAAGCACGCCGAGTCAATGAACAGCCGGTGCGCCGTGGTTTGCCCGAGCGGGCTAATGCCGCCCACGACGTAGCCGGTGCGACGCTGTGCGACGGCAGGGTCGGCCATGGCGGCACTCTTGGCTCCGGCTGCCTTGGCGATCAGTTTCATGGACAGGTGGGCCAACGCGGGCACGCAGCCGACGACGAACTCGCCGGTGGGCTCCAGGCGCACCATGAGCGTTTTGAAAGCTTGGGTGGGGTCGATGCCCAGCTTCTCGACTGTTTCCTCGCCGAACGCCCGGGCGGCCGGGTCGTGCTCGTACTCATGGATGGTGAAGGGTACGCCCGCCGCAGTGAGCGCCTCGATGGCGCGGGTGGGGCCGCCGCCGTGGTCTTTGCTGTGTTTACGAGCCATGACCCAAGTGTAGGACGCGTCAGAGGATGGACGCGGTCGGGTCGTCGATGACGGCCTTGCCGAAGGGGAAGCAGGTGATCGGGATCATCTTCAGGTTCGCAATGGCCAGCGGGATGCCGACGATCGTGATGGCCTGTGCGGCGGCGGTGGTCACGTGACCGATCGCCAGCCACAGGCCCGCAACCAGGAACCACACAATGTTCATGAGGCCAGAGCCCGCGCCCACGCCCGGCTTGTCGATGACGCGCTTACCGAAGGGCCACAACACGTATCCGGCGATGCGGAAACAGGCCACGCCCGCGGGGATCGTCACGACGAAGATACAGGCGACGACACCCGCAAGGAGGTATCCCAGGAAGAGCGGGAGCCCTCCAAAGAAAAACCAGACGATGTTAAGCAGGGTACGCATTGCGTGTCCTTTCCTTGAACTGTGAACATTCTAGTCTGCCACACCGCGCGTCTCAGATCCCCCCGAGTGGCCCCTGATTAACCCCTGAAAGTATCTCTGCGCGTACCATGAGTCCATGAGTATTCCCGAGGCCATCGCCGCTGCCCGCGACCGCATCGACCGCGCGACGTCCGCGTGTGGGCGGACCGATTCAGTGCACCTGGAGCTGGCGGTCAAGACGCACACGCCCGAGGAGTGCCGCGCAGCAGCCGCCGCCCTGAGCGAAGCGGGCCTGCCCATCCTGCTCGGTCACAACCGCGTCCAGGAGGCGCGCGCGACGGTGGACGCAATCCGCGAGGTGCCCGGCGCGCGCATCCACCTGATCGGTCCCCTACAGTCGAACAAGATCAACCACGCGCTGGCCTGCGTGGACGCGATCGAGTCGCTGGACTCCCCCGCCCTGGCCTCGAAAATTGACGCGCGCGCGACCGGTACGCTCCCCGTTTTCGTCGAGGTGAACGTCTCGGGCGAGGCCACGAAGCACGGCTGCGCTCCCTCCGACGTCGCCGCACTGATTGACGCGGTCGAGGCCTCGGCCCACCTGGAGCTCGCGGGCTTCATGACGGTTGGCCTGAACTCCCCCGTCGAGGCCGACGTGCGCGCCGCCTACGCGCAGCTGCGCGGCATCAGGGACGAGGCCGCCGCGCGCCTGGGCATCAACGAGTCCGACCTTCCGCTGTCGATGGGCATGAGCCGCGACCTGGAGTGGGCCATCGCGGAGGGCGCGACGATCGTGCGCCTGGGAACGGCGATTTTCGGCGCCCGCCGCGCCTAACGAGACCGCTCGTCTACACCCATGTCGTACCCGTTAGGATTGACGCCATGATGAGCGTTTCTGCTGGAGCATCAGCGTCGATGCTCGCGCTCGCGCCGATCACCAACCCGATCGGCGCTCTCGCCGGTTTCGCTGGCCTCACCGCCGGTAACACTCCTGCTGCAATTCGCTCGCAGGCGTGGAAGACCGGTATCTACGTGTTTGCGATCCTGACGACCTTTGCAGTCTGCGGCTCGTTCATCATGGGCTTCTTCGGCTTCGACCTGCCCTCCCTGCAGATCGCCGGCGGCCTCGTCGTCGCACACTCGGGTTTCTCGATGCTGGAAAACAAGCGCCGCTCCACCAATGAGGAGGACCAGCACGCGACGCTCAAGGAGGATGTGTCTTTCTCCCCCATGGCGCTCCCCCTCATTGCAGGACCCGGCTCGATCGGCGTCGTCATCGCGTTGGCCGCCCGCAACACCGCCGTCGGTTTTCAGATCGGAATTGTCCTGGGCATCCTGATCACGGCCGCCACCATCGCGGTGCTTCTGCGCTACGGAACACCCTGGATCGACAAGCTCGGAGCTACCGGCGTCGGCGGGATCGTACGAGTGATGTGCTTCCTGATCCTCGTCATCGGCGTCGAGCTCGTCATCCACGGGGTACGCGCACTCCAGCTCTTCTAAGCGAAAACCCGCCCCGGCCTCGTCGAAACGACACCGGAGCGGGTAACCGCGAATACGGGGCGCTCAGGGGATGCGGTGCACCCACTCCTCGCGCGCGAACTTCGTCTCGCAGCGCTTGCGTGCGACCTCGAGGTCCGCCTCGGTGATGGTGCCGACGCTCGCGTTGTACTTCTCCTTGAAGTGGTCGAAGAACGCCTGCAGGATCTCCTCGCGCGCCATGCCGGTTTGGGAGCGCATGGGGTCCACGCGCTTGACGGCGCTGCGGGTGCCCTTGTCACGGATCTTCTCCATGCCGATGCGCAGGACTTCGTTCATCTTGATAGCGTCGATGTCGTAGGCCATGGTGACGTGGTGGACCATGTAGCCGTTGGCCCAGCGCTTCTGCGCGGCGCCGCCGATCTTGCCGAACTCGGAGGCGATGTCGTTGAGCGGCACGTACTTGGCCTTGATGCCCAGCTTGTCGAGGACCTCCATGACCCACTGATCAAGGTAGGGGTAGGCCTGCTCGAAGCTCATTCCCTCCACGAGGGCGGTGGGGATGACGAGCGAGTAGGTGATGCAGTTGCCGGGCTCCATGAACATGGCGCCGCCGCCGGTGACGCGCCGCGACACGGTGATGCCGTAGCGCTCCACGCCGCCGGACTGGATTTCGTTCTGGTAGGACTGGAAGGAGCCGATGACGACCTGGGGACCGTTCCACTCCCACAGGCGCATGAAGGGCTTGCGGCGCCCCGCAGCGACGTCTTCGACCAGGGTTTCGTCCATGGCGACGTTGATCATCGGGTCGACGACGGGGCCGTGGATGACGTCGAAGTCGATGTCGTCCCACGACAGGGCGGCGCCCAGCGCGCGGCGCACGGCGATGCCGACGGCCTCGGGGGTCACCCCCATGAGGGTGTCGCCCTCGTGGAGGGCGGCCTCGACGCGCGCGGCCAGATCCTTGGCGTTCGACGAGGCCGGGGCTCCTTCGAGGGACGCGGTGATCCGGGTGAGCGCGTCGTCGGGGTCGAGGAAGAAGTCGCCCGACACGCTCACGCTCGCAAGGCGGTCCTCCTCCACGTCGGTGTCGACGACGACGAGCTTTCCCCCGGGGACTTTGTACTCTCCATGCATGCCCACGATTGTAGGCGCTCCCCTCACGCCCAGTCGGGCAGGACGCGCACGCCGCCCTTGTCGGCGGAGGCGGCGAGCATGCCATAGACGCGCAGGGCATCGGAGACCTGGCGCGCGCGAGACTTAGAGGGCTTCCACGGGGCGGCGCCCTTGTCGGCGCGGCGGCGCTCAAGCTCCTCGTCGCTCACGTTCGCTCGCAGGACGCGGTTGTTGACGTCGATTTCGATCTCGTCGCCGGTGCGCACGAGGCCGATCACGCCGCCGGCCGCAGCCTCGGGCGAGATGTGACCGATGGAGATGCCCGACGTGCCGCCGGAGAAGCGGCCGTCGGTGATGAGCGCGCACTTCTTGCCCAGGCCCAGGCCCTTGAGGTAGGAGGTCGGGTAGAGCATTTCCTGCATGCCGGGGCCGCCCTTGGGGCCCTCGTACAAGATGACGACGACGTCGCCTTCGGTGACCTGCTTGGACAGGATGGCCTCGACGGCTTCCTCCTGGGATTCGACGACGAAAGCCTTGCCGACGAAGTGGAAGAGGGACTCGTCGATGCCGGCGGACTTGATGATCGCGCCGTTGGCGGCGATGTTGCCGTAGAGGACCGCCAGGCCGCCGTCCTTCGTGTAGGCGTGCTCGACGGAGCGGATGCAGCCGGCCTCAGAGTCGGTGTCGAGGGACTCGAACAGGTTGGCGGTCGAGAAGGCCTGGGTGGTGCGCACGCCGCCGGGGGCTGCGAGGAAGCGGTGCGTGGCCTCGTCGGTGGCGCTCCCGCTGCGCACGTCCCACGCGCCCAGCCAGTCGGAGAGGCTGTCGGAGTGGACGGAGTGCACGTCGCGGTTAAGCAGGCCGGCGCGGTCGAGCTCGCCGAGCAGGGCGGGGATGCCGCCGGCGCGGTGGACGTGCTCGATGTGGTAGGTCGTGGAGTTGGGGGCCACCTTGCACAGGCAGGGAACGCGGCGCGAAATCGCGTCGATGTCGTCGAGTGTGAAGTCGACACCGGCCTCGGTGGCGATGGCGAGGATGTGCAGGACGGTGTTGGTGGAGCCGCCCATGGCCACGTCCAAGCTCATGGCGTTCTCGAAGGCGGACTTGGTAGCGATGGAGCGCGGCAGGACCGAGTCGTCCTCGTTGTCATAGTAGGCGCGGCACATGTCGACGATGCGCGTGCCGGCCTCGATGAAGAGCTTCTTGCGTTCGATCTGGGTGGCCAGGGTGGTGCCGTTGCCGGGCAGGGCCAGGCCGATCGCCTCGTTGAGGCAGTTCATGGAGTTCGCGGTGAACATGCCGGCGCAGGAGCCGCACGTGGGGCACGCGTTGGCTTCGATGCTGGCCAGCTGGGTGTCGCTGACGGAGTCGTCGACGGCCATGACCATGGCGTCGATGAGGTCGAGGCGGTGCTCGACGACGCCGTCGACGGCGGTGCCGGATTCCATGGGGCCGCCGGAGACGAAGATGGTGGGGATGTTCAGGCGCATGGCGGCCAGGAGCATGCCGGGGGTGATCTTGTCGCAGTTGGAGATGCACACGAGGGCGTCGGCGCGGTGCGCGTTCACCATCGTTTCGACGCAGTCGGCGATGAGGTCGCGGCTGGGCAGGGAGTAGAGCATGCCGTCGTGGCCCATGGCGATGCCGTCGTCGACGGCGATCGTGTTGAATTCTTTGGCGACGCCGCCGGCCGCTTCGATGGCTCCGGCGACGAGGTCGCCCATGTTCTTCAGGTGCACGTGGCCGGGGACGAACTGGGTGTAGGAGTTGGCGATGGCGATGATCGGCTTGCCGAAGTCGCCGTCCGTCATGCCGGTGGCGCGCCACAGGGCGCGAGCTCCGGCCATGTTGCGGCCTTGGGTGGATGTTGCCGAGCGCAGCGGGCGACTCATGATGTGCCTTTCTTTTGCCTTGTAATGACTCCACAGTAGGAGTGTGAGCGCTGCGTTTCCGTGCGGGTTTCGTCTCATAGACGAGGCCCGGGCTGGGTGCGGGTGGTTTTCGCGCGGTATTTCGGGGGCAGCGGTGATCGGATCACCGTGTCAGTGGGTGGACGCTTCCGGGCGTGATTGTTAGGAAAACGCAAGGGTCGCGTGCGTGAATTAGCGTCTTTACTGATGAGCGTTTGAGCGCATTGATCACGGTGTGGACATTCCCCTTCGTTCTCGACGCGCGAAACGTAGGCTGAGGGCACAGTGAAGAGAAAGGACTGCGATGACCATTCGCACCACTCATGTTGGTTCCCTGCCCCGTACCCCGGAGCTGCTCAAGGCGAACGCCGCGCACCGCGAGGGCTCGCTTGGCGACGCTGATTTCACGTCGCTTCTGCAGGATCAGGTTGACGGCGTTGTGAAGCGTCAGGCCGAGATCGGCCTGGATATCGTCAACGATGGCGAGTACGGCCACGCGATGATCGATACTGTTGATTACGGCGCGTGGTGGACGTATTCCTTCTCGCGTTTCGGCGGATTGTCCTTTGAGGACGTGCAGCGTTTCGATGTGCGTCCCCCGGCCGGCCGCGATGGCCGTCTGTCTTTCTCGTCGTTTGCTGAGCGCCGCGACTGGCAGCGTTTCGCGGACGCGTACGCGGATCCGGATTCGGGCATTCACATCGCGAACCGCAACCCGATCGCGTTCCCGACGATCACAGGTGAGCTGACCTACATCGGTGCCGAGGCCGTGGAGCGCGATATCGCGGGCACGAAGCACGCGCTCGCGGCGGCGGTTAAGCCCGTGTCGGATGGTTTCGTGGCGGCGATTTCGCCGGGTTCGGCGGCTCGCGTGGCTAACGCGTTCTATGAGGACGACGAGGCCGTGGTGTGGGCGTGCGCGGATGTGCTGCGCGAGGAGTACAAGCGCATTACGGACGCGGGCCTGACGGTGCAGATTGACGCGCCGGATATCGCGGAGGGCTGGGATCAGATGAACCCGGAGCCGTCCGTTGAGGATTACCGTGCGTTCTCGCGCGTGCGTATTGACGCGCTGAACCATGCGCTGGAGGGCATTGACCCGGATCTGGTTCGTTTCCACGTGTGCTGGGGTTCGTGGCACGGCCCGCACACGACCGATATTGCGTTCAAGGACATCGTGGATCTGGCCCTGCTCGTCAACGCGAACGGCCTGACGTTCGAGGCGGCGAATGCTCGCCACGCGCACGAGTGGACGATCTGGCGCGACATCGAGCTTCCCGAGGGCAAGTACCTGATCCCGGGCGTGGTGTCGCACTCGACGAACGTCGTGGAGCACCCGGAGCTGGTGGCTCAGCGTATCCGCCAGTTCGCGGACATTGTGGGCGACGAGCGTGTCGTGGCGTCGACGGACTGTGGCCTGGGCGGCCGCATCTACCCGTCGATTGCCTGGGCGAAGCTGGAGGCTTTGGCCGAGGGCGCTCGTCTCGCATCGAAGTGATCGCCTGATTGCAGGCACCGGGCGCGCGGGGTGGATGAGTATCCACCCCGCGCGCTTTTCCCAGGGTTTTCTCAGCCAAAGCTCCCTGTTTTTTGAGCTTGGCCTCACACAATGGACAGTGTGTTGCAGCCCCCACTTCCGGGTCGGCTCGCCGCGGTGGGGATCGCACGCCGCGTCGTGTTCCGGGATTGGGGGCTGCGGCGCGTCTGGGAGCATCTCGACACCCACGTCTCAACTCGCTTTTCCGTCATGCGAGTGACGGAGCCTATTCTTCGTTATTCTGGAAGTAAGCACCCATTGTCGAAGCTGTTCGAGGGAGAACATCATGGGAGCGTCCAACAGAGAAGACACACACTCCATACGATCGCGCATCAGTCTGCTCGCTGCCTCTCTTTTCCTCGTCGCCACGGCGTGCGGCTGCCAACAGACCACGCCCGCGGCGGAAGGGCCGTGGGCGGCCGACATTGAGCAGGCGCGCAGTGAGTGGGCGTCCAACGAGTTTGTCCAATCTGTCCTCGCCGACTCTGCCATCAGCGAGGCCGAACTCCAGGACATGCGTCAGCGTGTGCTGAGCTGCCTGACGGACAAGGGCGTGACCGGCGCATCGTTCGGCCCGAGCGGCACGCTGAGCGTCCCCGATCAGCCGGTTGGCTCCTCCATATCTGCAGAACAGCAAAAAGAATTCGTCTACGCCTGCTCCAACGACGCCGGACAGCCGATCATCGAGGCGCTCGAGTTCGACATGCGAGTCAACCCGGACCACCTGGATATCAACGAGCTGTACACGCAGTGTTTGATCCGTCATAAGGCGGTTGAGCCGTCCTTCACGGCCCAAGAGCTCGCGCGCGCTCGCGAGAGCGGAACGCCTCTCGCAAGCACGTTGCCGTTCATCGACCCAGCTCAGGGGCCCGACATTTGGCAACGATGCGTCGACGACCCCAGCAAATGACCACAACCACCCTCAGGAGTTGAGATGGCATCTTCTCGCCGCTGGCTCGCTCTCACCGCGTTTGTCGCCCTCATCGCCGGTGCGGGCGGGGTCAGCGCGGGTATCCTCATTGCCTCGCCGCCCACCCCGGCCTCGTTGGCATCGTCATCTGCTCCATCGACGGTCCCCGTCACCACCCGCGAATTCACCGATACACGCTCCCTCACCCTCACGATTCCCCCGGCCTCGCCTCACGAACTTACCTCCCCCATCGCTGGGCGCATCACAGCGCTCCAGGCAGCGACGGGAACTCCCATCACATCAGGTTCCATTCCCTGCGAGATCGATGGCCTGCCCCTTCTTGCCTTAGCCCTGTCCACTCCTCTCTATCAGGACGTGGTGGACGGAGCGACCGGACCAGACATTGCGGCCCTGAACGCTGAGCTTGCTCGGCTCGGGTATGCGGCTCCAGCGGAATCTCAGCGGGTCACGGCCGCCACGCGAGCGGCCCTGGCCTCGGCGATGGGCGTGAACGACGGAGCTGGAGGTGTCCCCTCCCGTATCGAGGCCTCTCACGTCCTGTGGATTCCCGCGCCGACCGTCACCCCCTCGTCAGTTCCCGTTCGCCTGGGTGACAGCGTCGATACGCAGACGGTTCTCCTCACCCTTGAGGACTCCCGCGACGCCTTGCGCCTCTCCGTCCCGCCGGACGCGTATCCCGCGGACCACGTCATCACCCTGGGGGACACGGACTACCCCGTTCCCGCTGACGGCGTCATCACCGACCCCACCCTGACAGCGACGATCCTGTCCTCGCGCGAATACACGGACTTCGTCCGCTCCGCCCGGAACAGCGATGGACC
>CABKMD010000003.1 GCA_902373435.1 uncultured Actinomyces sp. | reverse complement strand
GAACGAACGCCCCCGCGCCGCCACAACACCCACCGTGCACCCTACGCCCATGCCGTCAGCGTCGAGCGAACCCGCCATGTCGGGCGGATACGCAATCGGCCCCGACGGAGTGCTCGTGCGCCCAGCCGAGTTCGCAGCAGACACCTACACCAAACCAGAACTACCCGAAGAAGCCAAAGAAAACACCGAGCGCGGTGCAGAACTGGCAGCCGAACACTACGTGGCTACTCTCAGCTATGCGTGGAACACAGGAGACACACAAACTTTGGCAGCTTTGTCTGCGGAGAAGGTCCCGTTTGCCGATGGGCATATCAACACCATCAATTCGCTCTACTCGAACGGCTGGGCATATGGGAATACTGCAACCATTACGAGCATTGTGGAAGTCGAACCCGTAACGGCAGAAACGGGTGCACTGCCCAACACTATCGGCGTTCTCTTCCACGTAACAACTACCAATGGAACATCTTGCCAAGGGCAGCGGATCGTCGTCAGCGATAACGAATACACCGTAAGCTTTGCGCTCTTCATGACCTGGCAGGGCGACCGCTGGCTTGTTACCGATGGGAATATTCCTCATGGCAACGATAAGTAGAACCCTGTGCGTGATCGGTTTGACCGTGGGATCCCTGCTGATGCTTGGACACGCATCTGCTTCATTCGCCGATGGCATACCGACATCCTGCGATACTGAATCGGGTGCTCCATCTGGATTTTGTGCATCTTCTACACCTGGTGGAATACAGGCCGGAGTCTGGCGTAAAGACCATGACCAGGATTCTTCTCAGCAAGGCAATAGCAACTCGACTGTTGGTGATCAGCGGCCCCTCAAGACTGCTGAAGGGGAAGTTGATCCCGCTGCTACCCCTTACAGGGAGCCTGCGCGTTGCAAGAAACTGTATGTCAACAAGGCTCCCAACAGCCCCACAGTCTCCGATGATGACACCGTCGACAACTGTCCGCTCCCGTCAGACCCTGAGGGAGGATCCGATCAGGATCCGGGCCGGATCCCCACGACGCGCGACATCCTCTACATGGCAGCAACGACGATTCATGCCGACGGCGCTGGCCTGCACAAGCGGCCCGAGGGGGTGTCGTATACGAACAAGTACATTCCTACGCTCGTTGCCGCCACCCATCCGACGCAAACCCACACTGTCACGCTGTTGGGCCACGACATCACCATCACTCTGACGGCCACGTCCTACACGTGGAGCTGGGGAGACGGAACCCCGGACCTGACCACCACCGAGCCGGGCATGCCCTGGCAAGAAGGCATGGACCCCAACACCGACCCCGCCCTGATCCGCCACTATTACAAGGCCCCCAACGGGTGGAAGTCCTTCCTCGACGGCCCATACCCCAGTGCGACGCGCACGATCACCCTGACTACCACCTGGGCGGGCACGGCCACCAACCCCTTCACGGGCGACACCCAAACCATCAACGGCCTGGTCACCACCACCGAGACAACCGGCCCATTCCCGCTTGGTCAACTCATCGTCAACAACACCGACACCTCAGAAGAAAAACAAGGCCACTAAAACGCGGAGCAGGCACGAATCTACGCCGTCACCATGGCCACCGTGCCCGCGCACATGAGGACGAGGCCGAGCAGGTAGCGCAGCGTGAAACGCTCGTGAAACGCCACGGCTGACACGGCGACGGTCACGAGGATCGAGAGCTTATCGATGGGCACCACAATCGAGGCCGGCCCATCCTTCAGCGCGTGATAGTACGCCAGCCACGACGCGCACGTCGCAGCGCCCGACGCGACGATCAATGCCAGCTCGCGACCCGGAATCGACCGCACCTCGCCCACGCGCCCCTGCACGCCCACAATCACCCACGCCATCGCCAGCACCACGAGCGTGCGCACCGCTGTCCCCAGCGTCGGATCAACCCCCGAAATACCGACCTTCCCGAGGATCGACGTCAGCGCTGCAAACAGTGCGGAAGCGAGCGCAAACGTCAGCCAGCTCCCGCCCCCGCGCAGAGCTCGGGGCAGGTTCGATAACTCAGCGGGTTCCACCATCAGGAGCGTCCCCGCCGTGATCGCGACAATCCCGGCCGCGCCCCACACGCTCACCGGCTCACCAAGCATGGCAAGCGCGAGGATGATCGCCAGGACCGTCGACAGCTTGTCGATCGGCGCTACGCGGGATACGTCCCCTCGAGACAACGCCGCGAAATAGCACAGCCATGAGGCCCCCGTCGCCAACCCGGACAACACCAGGAACAGCGCAGAGGTCCCGTCGATAGAAGCAACGTTGGAAGCCGTTCCCGTCAGCGCCGCCAATCCCCATGCCCCCGCGGCCACGACAACTGTGCGCAGCGCCGTTGCGACGGTCGAACTCGTCGACGCGACGCCCGCCTTCGCCAAGACGGCAGTCAACCCCGCGAACAGGGCCGAGAGGCAGGCGGCGAGGATCCACATGAGACCAGAGTATGTCCGTTCCTGACGTCCTCGCACCCGAGCTACATGACGGTGTGTCATGAGGGCCATGACAGAGGAAAAGTAGGCTATAGTTGTCGCATATACATCCCTCATGGTGAGGCGACAACGGAGTGTAAAGGAACGAGATGAGCGACAACCTCGATGAGCTTGGCGTCAACGGTGAATTCGAAGAAGACAGCCGAGAGATCGTGCTCGACACGAGCGGCGACGTAGAACTCACGGACGATGTGGCCGAGGGCGTCTCCGGGCTGCGCGAAATGTTGGAGCAGCAGGACTCGGAAGCCGAACAGTACGCGATTGAATTCCTGAAGAAGGTCGTGCGCATCCGCGGCGTGCGCATCACCCGTGATGAGTTCCTCCGTCAGGAGCTACGCAAACTCCACATGAGTGACGACGCGATTGCGAGCGCCGTCGACTCCAACCCGGTCCTCGCTGGCGTATGCCTGACCGATCTTGACAAGCTCGCGGACGGCATTATCGCCTTCGAGACGAACAAGTCCGCGGCGATGTCCTTCGCGGCTGGTATCCCTGGTGGCTTTGCGATGCTCGGCACGATCCCCGCGGACCTGACCCAGTACTACGTGCACGCCTTCAGGATCATGCAGAAGCTTGCCTACCTCTACGGGTGGCGGAATCTTCTCAGCGACATGGACGAGGTCGACGACGAGACGATCGGTATTCTCGCGATGTTCTTCGGCATCATGCTTGGGGTGGGCGGAGCCGCGCAGTCGCTGACGGCCTTCGCGCGTTCGGTCGCAGTGCCCGCCTTCCAAAAGCAGGTGACGAAGCAAGCTCTGACGAAGACCTCGTGGTACCCGGTCATGAAGCAGTGCCTGCGTTTCATCGGTATCAACCTCACGAAGAAGAGCTTCGCGCAGGGAGTCTCCAAGGTTATTCCCGTCATCGGCGGTGTTGTGTCTGGCGGCATGACCTTCGTGTCGCTCCAGTCCCAGTCCCACCGCCTCAAGAACCACCTGCGTGAGCTGCCGCCTCCCGGAGTCGACGCCGAGGTCTGGAAGCAGACTGTCAGCGACGCGACCCCCGACGATCAGGAGGCGGGCCTGCTAGACAGTGCCCAGCAGGCGCTCGAGAGTACGACCAAGGCCGTCACGAGTGGCGCAAAGACTGCGGCGACCGGCATCGCTGATGGCGCGATGACCGCGGCCTCCGGCATCGCGGACGGTTTCAAGGGGATCTTCGGGCGCCGCCAGTAACGACATCACCGACGAGGTCGGGGCCGGGACTGCGCTCAACCGTGACGCTCAGCCCCGGCCTCGTGACCGTGTATACCCTGCCACTGTTTGCTCTCCTCACGCGCCCGGGGTGCGGGAAACCTGCCCCGATATGCGGGTGAATGAGACGACTGACCCGGCCCTGGCCTCGTCCATGACGGAGGCGGGTCCCCTGATCCTGCAGGCCTTCGCCTGGGACATGGCCCCGGACGCTGGCCACTGGCGCTACCTCGCCGAGCATGCCCAGGAGATCGCAGACCTGGGTGTGACAGCGATCTGGTTGCCGCCCGCCTACAAAGGCCACGAGGGCATCAACGACGTCGGCTACGGCGTCTACGACCTCTACGACCTGGGCGAGTTCGACCAGAAGGGCTCCGTGCCCACGAAGTACGGGACGAAGGACGAGTACCTGGCCGCCATCGCTGCCCTGCACGAGGCGGGTATCGCCGTGTGCGCCGACATCGTCCTCAACCACCGCATGGGTGCCGACGGGACCGAGACCTTGCGAGCCACCCCGATCAACCCCCAGAACCGCCATGAGGCGATCGGGGATGCCGAGACGATCGAGGCGTGGACGCGCTTCACGTTCCCGGGGCGTGCGGGCGCGTACTCGGACTGCACGTGGGACTGGACGTGCTTCCATGGCATCGACTGGGATGAAGCCACGAAGCGCAACGGCCTGTGGCTCTTCGAAGGCAAACAGTGGAACGAGTCCGTCGACACCGAGTTCGGCAACTTCGACTACCTGATGGGCTGTGACGTGCACGTCACCGACCCCCGCGTGAGCGAGGAGCTGGACCGCTGGGGTCAGTGGTACGTCGAGACGACCAGCGTGGATGGGCTGCGTCTGGACGCCGTCAAGCACGTGGGCTCGGACTTCTATGCCCGCTGGCTTCAGGACCTGCGCGCCTCGACGGGGCGCCTCCTGCCGGCCGTCGGCGAGTACTGGAACGGCGACGCGGCCGAACTCGAGGACTACCTGGCGCGAGTCCCCAACGTCATGCTCTTCGACGTCCCGCTGCACTACCACCTGCACGATGCCTCGGTCTCGGACGGCAATGTGGACCTCTCTCGCCTGTGGGAGAACACGCTGACGGCTTCCCGCCCCGACAAGTCCGTCACCTTCGTCGAAAACCACGACACCCAGCCCGGCCAGTCGCTGGCCTCCACGGTCGCGTCCTGGTTCAAGGCGGCCGCCTACGCCCTCATTCTCTTCAACGAGGCCGGGGTTCCCTGCGTGTTCTGGGGTGACCTCCTGGGGTCTCCCGAGTCTGACGACCTGCCTGCCGTGCGTGAGCTGCCGATCCTCATGGAGCTGCGGGCCCGTGCGGCTGTCGGCCCGCAGCATAATGTCTTCGATGATCCCGATGTGGTCGGCTTCGCCCGCGAAGGCAAGGACGAGATCCCCGGCTCCGGCTGCGCCGTCATCCTCTCCGATCGGATGGCCGCCGAGAAGACCCTCTACGTGGGAACGCGCCACGCCGGCCAGGAGTGGGAGTGCATCATCGGAGGCCACCCGTCCGTGCGCATCGCGGATGACGGAATGCTCACCGGCATGGTGAGCGATGGTGGCCTCAGCGTCTACGTGCCCCGCCGCAGCGAGTAGAGCGCCGACCGTATAAAGAACCCCGGCCTCGTCCGAAAAGACGAGGCCGGGGAACGTGTCTGTGCGAGCGTTACTCGCTCGCGCCACCCAGCGCAGGGATGCGCTCGATCTGCTCCTTGAAGAATGCCTCGGACGCGGAGATGAAACGGTCGATGTTGATCGACACCTGCGCGTCAGTCATGCCGTAGCGAGACGAGACGAACTGCTCGGCGCACACGCGCTGCGTGCCGTCGTCCAGCGTCGCGACGTAGACCTTGGGCCACTTAGTGGCCGCGTTCCAGTCGTTGCACGCCTGGATGAGGCGTGGGCGCAGCTCCATCGACACATCCTCGCGGATGCCGCCCCACATGCTCAGGTCCGCGCCATCGTCGATCACGGAGAACACGTAGTAGCCGTTCGTGAAGCCCGTGCGCAGGCGATTGTCCTCAACGTCGTACCTGTAGTCGTTGCGCTCGAAGAAGTCGACGAGCGCTCGCATGTCGAGGGGACGCACGACTGTGCGGCGCTCGAGGGCGCGCTTGCACTCCTCGATGACCTGCGGAGCATCCTCGTGGGTGGGGTCCATCGCGAGGCACTGCTCCAAGTACGTCATGGCGCTTTCTTCTTCGTCCTGCCAGTACAGGGCGGTGCCAATGCGGTAGTACCACTGCGGGTCAGCCATGCCCTCGGCCTCAACGCTGCGAAGCAGCTCGACCGCGTGCTTGATGTGTTCCTGGAAGGAATCCATGTACGGCTGGGCGTAGTTGATGTAGGCGCGCGCCAGCAGGCTCGTCAGCTCGTAGTCCATCGCGGCCGGAGGCTGTCCCTCGATGAGTGCGATGATCTTCTGATGTTCCTTCTCCTCATGGAGAAGAGCGATCTGATTGATGAGCGACTCACGCGATTCCACGGAAGCTCCTTCGTATCGAGGCCGAATCTGACTACCAGATCACAAGCATAACAGGGGATGCGGACGTGCCACAGTCCCGATCAAGGCCCTCACTGTGTAGTGTTGGTGAGTTAGCTCCAGCGAGAGAAACGGGGAGAGCATGTCTGACGATCTGCGTGCGCGCATGAGCGAGTCCGATGCCGCCCACTGGGACGAAATCCAGCGGTGGAAGGACACGCAGGTGCGCCCGATCCGCCCCCGAGTCATCTCGCAGCGCGTCCGCTCGGTGGCCCTCGCGCCTCTGGGCAAGGCGGTGTCCATCGCGCGTAAGGTGCCTGGCGGCGAAGCGTTGACTCGAACCGTGTCCTCTGCTGCCCTCGGCCTCGTCGAGCTGGCAGCCTCCGCGTCCGAGGCCTCGGTGCGCCGCAAGCGCATCCTCAAGGCCTACCGGTCCGCGGGCTTTGACGTGCGGACCCTGCAGGACATCCGCTCGCTGACGCTCGACGAGGTCCTCGCCGTCAAGCCCCGCCTGAGCCTGGCCTACTCGACGACTGCAGCCGCCGAGGGAGCGGTGAGCGGCGTGTTCGCCTCCGGAGGCTCCGTTGCCGCCGTGCTCGGCATGGGCGTGGCCTCCGCCCCGGGAGTGGGGGTCACGGCCTCGGCGATCGCCCTCGATATCACGAGCTTCCTGGCGGCCGCGACTCGCCTCGTTGCACACACGGCCGCCTACTACGGATACGACTCGGAGGACCCCACGGAGAGGCTCTTCTCCACGATGGTGCTCTCGCAGGCGATCGACCCGACGGGCAGCGGTCACGATTTCGTCGTCGAAAAGCAGACGACGATGCTGGCCTTTAACAAGGTGATGCGTGACCTCGCCCGGCGAGGTTCGCTCGACGGCCTCGGCGGCAACGTGGTCGTGAGCGCGATGAACTCCCTGTTCAGCGCAATGGGCGTACGCCTGGCGTCCCGAAAGCTCGCGCAGATCGTCCCCGTTGCGGGCGTCGTCGTGAGCGCCGGGCTGAATGCTGCTCTGATGCGTACCATCGGCGAGACCGCCGATCACCTGTATCGCGAGCGCTTCCTGACGGAACGCTATGGCCGAGTGGAGACCGCCGACGGCGCCTCGACTGAGTTGGCGAGGCACGCCGACACCCAGGAGCTGAGCGTAGACGTCGCGCGCTACGTGGAGATCTCCGAGGCCGAGAGTCGCCCGTAGGGCCGCCCCGGTGCTCGCTTAGCTGCGCGAGTTCCAGTTCTGCCAGTCGTTCCAGTCGTCCTCGTCCTGCGCGTCGACCGACAGCATCGGCGCGTGCGAGGACTCAATCGGCTCATCGATCTCGGGCTCGGTTTCGACGATCGGGTCGGGTTCAACCACCGCGACCGGTTCGGGCATCGGGATGGCACCCTGGTGTACCTTCTGGATCAGCCATCGTCTCGGGAGCATCGATCGCACTCGCGGGATGCGGCGGCACGGGCGGTACAGGTATAGGAACCTGCGCCTGCGGCGCCGGCACGACAGGCTCAGACACTTGCGTGGGTGTCGAAGTGATGCTCGGGGTAGGCGTGAGGATAGGAGCCTGCGGGGGAACAGGGGGTGCGACCGGGGTCGCAGTGCGCTCGGGGAAAACCGCGGGCCTGTGGTCCTTGCGTGAACGTCGCTTCTTGGGAGCCTCCGCGCTCGCGGCTGAGGGAGCTGCTGTGGGCTTCGGGCGCGACTTGTGCTCCCACGTGAAACCGGTGTCACGCGGCGTCGGTGGAGGAGGATTCAACGAGGCCGAAGGGCGCTCGGTAGAAGAAGCGGCCGGGACGGACGGTGCAGTCGGAGTGGGGGGCGGACGTGGGGGAATCGGTGCCGGAGGGGCGTAGAGTTCTACGCCCTCGCTCCCGCGAGAAGGAGCGGGCCGGCGTCCATGAGACGCCGAGGCAGCGCCCTGCGTGATGGATGCGGCTTTCTTTCCACGCTTGGCCCGCACCACGTGGACGCCAATGACGATGCCGATGACGAGAAGGATGAGGCCAACGATGAGGCTGACGACAAGAGCGATCGGCGGATCAGAGGACTCGGGTGCGGCGCCAGCATCTGCCGTCGGCGCCGCGCTCGGGCTCGCCGAGGCCGAGGCAGGCATCGGGGTCGCGCCCCACGGGTCCTTCAACGCATTCGTCGTCGCCGCGGTGGAGGACTGTACCTCCCCCTCGACGCTCAGGGAGAGAGACTGAAGCGTGAGGTCCGGGTGGAACAATTTGCGAGACTCAGTGAGCGTGCGCTCGGCGTGAGTGGTCATGACGAACCCGCCTGAGTCCTCGAGAGAGAACTCAGACTCATTCTCCGCATTCGTGTACATGAGCTGCATGTGGCACACGGTCGCGTCGTCGCGCGTCACGAGCTCGACGTGCTGATCCGACGATGTACCGACGTAGGGCTGGCACGCTGACTCGCTCATCGTCCGCGACGGATCGATGGTCGTCAGCGTGTCGACGAGCTGGCCATCCTTGGTCAGGACGAATGTCTCTGACAGCGTCGGCTCGTCGGCGGAATAGGCCCCCGACGGTAGCGTCGACACGATGAGCAGTGCCCCGAGCGTGGCGCACAGGGCGCGAAAGAATCGCATGCAGTCCTCCTGATCTGCACCACGCGATTAGCGTCCGTTCGTGGATACAAAGCAACGAGGGGGAATGCGCGCGACATTACCTGACTGATCGTCAAGTGAAGGATCGCTGAGTGACAAAGAAAAACATGCCTCGTTGACAAGGCCAGATAGGCGCCTATCCCGTAAGATGACAGGTGTCTACCTGCAGTTAGGTTTTCGATAGTAATTTGCTCATACGTCTATCGTTGATGAAGGGGGTGGCCCATGAGGTGTCGACCTGCTACGCGCGACGATATTCCCGAAATGACGTGTATTATCACCGAGGGGTTCCTCGATTATCCGCTGCATATCATGCTCAAGCCCTACCTCTACCAGCCGGACCGTTACCGGCGATGTTTGGCCGCGATCAATCGGATGCTCGCCTCCTCCTATCAGTGGGTGCGTCACGCGCTTGTCGTGGAGCATGAGGGGCGCGTTGTCGCAACGGCGCTCATGCATGATCGCAAGGTTGGTGTGGTGCGTAGCTTCGTCAGTGGAGGCTACGAGCTCTTCCGCTACGCCTCCCCGCGCCTCGTGGCTGATTTCCTCGATGTGACCGACCGATCTGATCAGATTGCCATTGATAATGGCGATTTCGACTGGTACCTCGAGGTACTCTCCGTTGATGCGAGCATACACGGCCGCGGTGTGGGGCGCTGGCTGGTTTCCAAGGTCCTGCCGGATTATGTGGCGAAGCGTGGTGGGCGAGCCTACGGCTTCGTGACCTCGACGGAAAAGAATGCGCGTTTCTATCTCAATGGTGGTTGTGAACTTCTCGACCGCGTCGATGTTCATATGCGTGAGGAGACTTGTCCGATCTGGGCTTTCCAGAGGCGTGCAGAGCTTCTCTAACGCAGGTGTGCAGTGGCGTTTTGCGCCGATTCTCAGCCCTGAGCGGTGATGAATGAGGCATTGCGTCTTTGTGCAGGTCGCAGCGCGTGATGCACGTCCCGCACTTCCGCTTGACTTCAAGGGCTTGAGGTCTTCTAGGGTGAAGCCATGGTAGGGACTGGCTCCGGGCGCACGTACTCCATCAAGGAGGTAGCGGCGCTCGTTGGGCTGCCTGCGTCCACTCTGCGTTACTACGAGGATGTGAGCGTCATTCCTGCCATCGCGCGTGACCCTTCGAGCGGGCACCGTATCTATCAGGAAGACGACCTTGAGCTGCTGACGTGGGTCTCGTGCCTGTCGGCGTCCGGCATGTCGATTGCTGATATGCGCGAGTATGTTCGCTCGGGCCTTGGTGGCGAGCGTGATATTTCCGAGTTCATTACGTTGCTGGAGCAGCAGGATGAACGCTTGCGGGAAGAAGCGCAGATTCTTGAGCTGCGGCGTGAGTTCTTGCGAACGAAGATCTCCTACTGGCGTGCAGTCAAGGGTGAGGACGTTCAGGAAGCCGAGCGTCTGGACGCTGCGGCACGTGCTCTCGCTGAGCGCCTGAAAGCCTGGTCGTAGCACCTTCATAGTCCTAGTGGGGTGGGTTCACGCCTGCTCCGAATCCTGCCCCGCTAGGGGGCACGGGGCCGCGCATTCGATGTGGGTGCGCGGCCCTTCACTATGGTCGCTGTGGATTCCAGTAGGGGACTGTGCATCCCAGGTGTGCCATCTCGTGCTCGATGAGAGGTGCTAGCTTCTCCCAGGAGAGGGAATCCTCCCCGTGCCACGCTGCTTCCGCGACGACGAGGAGCCGGGGGAGGAGGTGGTAGAAGAGGAGGTCTGGGGTGGTGGTGGTCGAGGACCACGCCACGGCCTCGACCCCTTTTAGTCGCTCCCTGTGCAACGCGTGGGTGAGTTGGTCAGACAGGGTGCGGGACGGTTCGAGGGTGTTGTTGGCGCGCCTTGGGTGACTGAGGGTGAGGATATCCGCGTCCGCCAGGACCCACGGCGCTCCAGAAGATTCGGCGGCGCGGCGTCCAGCGCCCCCGGGACGGTGGGCGAGGAGAATGGTTCCCGGGGGAGGTGTTGGATAGGCCTTCGTGAGGCTATCCCACGCGGCCGCGCGCCTACCGTGAAAGTGGAGGCTGCGCAGTGCCCGGTCGACAAAAAGCCTCTCGATCACTGCGCCTGAGGTGAGTCCTGCGCGCATCAGGGAGGAATCGGATTCCCATGGCCCCCAGTCGGTCGATGTTCCCCCGATGTGGATGGTTGGGGAGGGGAAGAGGGAGCAGGCATGATGGAAGGCGGCTTCGATGAAGCTGAGAGAGGCGGCGCTGGGCCAGAGTGTCTGGTTGGTTCCGTGTGCAGCCTGATCGACGAGGGTGGGGTTTCCCAGGTCGGGATAAGCATGGATCGCGGCTCCGGCGTGGGAGGGGATGGAAATTTCGGGGACGATGCGGATATTGCGCGCCGCTGCAAAGTTGACGAGGTGGCGAATGTTGGCGTCTGAGTAGAAACCTTGGGTCGAGTGGGCCGGCGTGAGGCGCCATGAACCTTTCCTGCCGGGAGCGCACTCGGTGTCGTACCAGTCGCTGGGCTGTCGGGGGATGTTGCCGCCGATTGCGGTCAGCATGGGGTATCCGGGCACGCGCATGCGCCACCCGGTGTTGTCGGTGAGGTGCCAGTGCAAGACGTTGAAGCGGTAGCGGGCCATGACGCTCAGGAGTAGTTCCATGGTTGGGACCGGCCAGAATGTGTGCGCGGAATCGACGAGGAGGCCGCGCCATGAGCAGGTGGGTGGTCTGGTCGTGTCGTGGGGAAGGTGGGGGTGAGTGGTCGCCATGGTGGCTCCTTGGACTTGGCTATCAATAGTGTAACAAGCGTCACTAATTCTCTGGAGCGTTTTCGTTGTCAATCTGTGCAGCGATTGGACGTTGGCGATAATTTCCCGTCTGTCAGGTTTGTTGAATGGTTCTACAATGGTCAGGCTGATGTGAATCCAGTCATGCTCAAAGAGGAGTGCTTCATGCTGTCGACCGACACCGTTTCCCTCAGTCCAAACCCCCTCGTGGCTGCCCTAGGAAAGCCGGCAAAGGAATTTACGAAAGCCGACATCATCGGCTATATCGAGGACAACGGCATCAGGATGCTCAACCTGCGCTATATCGGAGGCGACGGTCGCCTGAAGACACTGAACTTCGCTATCCAGTCCAAGGCACACCTGGATCGCGTGCTGACGCTGGGGGAGCGCGTCGACGGCTCGTCGCTTTCGCCTTCGTCGAACCAACCTCCTCGGACCTGTACGTCGTGCCCCGCCTGGCCACGTCCTTCCTCAACCCCTTCTCGCACATTCCGACCCTGAATATCCTGTGCGGTTTCTACGACGTCGACGGAAAGCCCCTGGCCTCGGCGCCGCAGGAAATTTTGCGCAAAGCCCAGCATGCCCTGAAGGAAGAGACGGGCTGCGAGCTCCAGGCCCTCGGCGAACTCGAGTACTATCTCTTCTCTGACGAGGAGGACCTGTTCCCCGTCGAACCGCAGCGCGGCTACCACGAATCGGGCCCCTTCTCGAAGTGGGACAGCGTACGCACGGAGACCCTCTTGCACCTGGTATCCATGGGATGCTCGGTCAAGTACGCCCACTCGGAGGTCGGTAACTTCGTCTCCGACGGTCGTCAGATGGTCCAACAGGAGATCGAATTCCTGCCCGTGGACGCCCTGGACGCCGCCGACCAGATGGTGCTCGCCAAGTGGGTTCTGCGCGAAGTCGCCCACTCCTACGGCATCCACGTCTCTTTCTCGCCGAAGATCGCGGTTGGACAGGCCGGGTCGGGCATGCACTTCCACACCCTCCTCGTCAAGGATGGGGTCAACCAGTTCTCGACCGGATCGGGCCTGACGGAAACGGCCCTGAAGGTCACCGGCGGTTACCTGTCACATGCCGCTTCCCTGACCGCCTTCGGCAATACGGTCCCCACCTCCTTCCTGCGCCTCGTGCCGCACCAGGAGGCGCCTACGGCGATTTGCTGGGGTGACCGTAACCGCTCCGTCCTCGTGCGCGTGCCCCTCGGATGGCAGAACATCGACGACTCGATGTTCTGTGACGCGAACCCCGCCGAGCCCGCCATCGACGAGCTGCCGAGTGACTCTCAAACGGTCGAGCTACGCAGTCCCGATGGTTCCGCAGCCGTCCACCTGCTGCTGGCCGGCATCGCTGTCGCGGCACGCATCGGTCTGACCGAACCGGGCATGGCCGACTATGCGCGCGAGCGCAAGGTTGACGGCGACGCTTCGCAGACCCCCGACCTCGATCAGCTGCCCGGCTCCTGCTTCGAGGCTGCGGGCAGACTCCTCACCCAGCGCGAGGACTATGAGGCACAAGGAGTGTTCCCCGCAGGCCTCATCGATTCGTGGGCGTCTCACCTGGTCTCGCTCGGGGACGTGCATCTGCGCGACGACCTGTCCGACTCGCGTGTGTCGGTGGAAGAACTCGTCGAACGCTACTTCCACATCGGCTAATGACATGTGCCCCGGCCTCGCACAGAGGTCGGGGCACGTCGTTGTCGCAGACGAATGAGGTCACTCGGGCGGGGCGAAACGCTCCTCCTCCGAAGGCGGCTCGGCCTCGCTCGAGTCGGCCGCGCTGCGCGCGTAGGGGAGCGCGGAGGTTTGACGCGCATTCGCCTGAGCGCGGCGCGCATTCTTCAGCGAGGCGTCGCGATCGAACTGAGCGTCTGCTGCCCGCCGTTGCGACGCGGTGCGACCCCGCACGAGCGCCCCGATGGCCACCAGTGCCAACACCGACCCAGTCAGTGCGAGGACGGGCAGCAGAGAACGCCCGACCGAGCTCCCGCCTCGCTGCGCAGAGGAAGGCGTTGAGGTGGTGCGCGGGCCTGGGGACGCTGATGGCGTCGGCGCGGAGGCATCCGGTGCAACCGTGCCCGACGCGCTCACGTTGTTCGTCACGCCGTGCCATACCACGGTGCCCGCGTCGTTCTTCGTGGACGACGAAGGGGTGGAAATCTTCCCGTCGTCAGAGGCCTCGATGACGGTTGATGCGTGAGCGATGAGGGTGACCGACTCGATCGAGGCCGATGCCTCGGGCGAGGAAAAGCCCTCCAGCAGTCGGGCCGACGTCGACTCGAAGTGGAAAACCCCGCCGTCGTCGACCGAGACGACCTCGGCGCCCGCGTCCTCGAGATTCCAGGTGAAACGGCATCCCGTGACCCCGTTGACATCCACCAGCAGCGAAGAAGTCGCCTGCGCGGCCGTGCCCATCGACTGGCACTGCTCACCGATCAAAGTGTGATCCGTCGACAGGGTCACCTGATGGGTCGCGCTCACGCCCGGCGTCATCTCATAGACCTCGACGAGGCGAATCTGCGTCGGCTCGTCCGCATACGCCGCAGCGCCACCCGCCGTCAGGGTGAGAGCACCGGCGGTACCGATTAGCGCTCGCGCGAGCCTCATTCGGCCTCGTCCTCAGCGCGCAGCCGCGGCACAGACGTCTTCTCGGGTCGAATGCCCACCTTGTCGGCGTAAAACGCGCGGATGACCTCCATGTCGGCGTGCACGTCACCCGTCATCTGGTACGTCGGGCCCCAGCCAAACGTGCGGGTGTTGCGGTCGATGAAGCCCAGCTGGATCGGCACGCCCGCCTCCATCGCGATGCGATAGAAACCGGACTTCCAAAAATCACGCGGCGAGCGCGTGCCCTTCGGCGTGATGCACAGCGTGAACGTGTCCGCCTCGCGGATGCGCTGGGCGACCCGCTCAACCAGTCCATGCGCGGCGCTTCGCTCGACGGCAACCGCGCCGATCTTCTTCACGAACCAGCCGAGCACCGGAGCCTTGACGATGGAATCCTTCACCAGGAACGAGAACGTGCGCCCGGACTTCCACATGGAAATCGCCATGAAGACACCGTCCCAGTTCGAGGTGTGCGGGGCACCGATGACGATGACCTTGTCCGGCAGGGGTTGCGTGGACAGCTTCCACCGGGAAACGGACAGATACGCGGACGCGATCGCGGAAGCGAGAGCCATGAGGGCCTTTCTGGTGGTAGCTGGAGCCAATCCTACCCGTGGGGCGGTTAGTCCAGCGTCTCTACGGCAAGGGTCTGCGTCATGATGTGGGGGTGCCCCGGCCACAGCGTCAGCGCCCGCTCGCGCACCGCCGCAGTTTCCACGCACACGAAACTCTGCCACTCGCCCTCACCGATGTCGCTCATCGTAGCCGCGCCCTGTGACCAGGGATTCCACACGATCGTCGATCCCGAGCCATTCTTGTCCACGATGATGCGTCGGCCCAGCTTCGGGTCGACGACCTGGACCTGCTGGGTGGACGTGTAGACGCGGTCGGTCGGGCCGATGAAGGTGACGTCGCCACTCTGAGTGGCGTAGCGCTCGCGGACCTTGTCGTAGTAGCGCTCGCCGTCCAGGCCCTCCACCGTCACGTCCTTCACGTCGCCGACGTGCAGATAAGTGTGCAGGGCGGCCTCGATGGCGAAGGGATGGTCGTCCTTGTTCGTGAGGGTCAGGGTCACGTTCAGCTCGGCCCCGGCGGTGATGTCCAGACGTGCGCAGAAGGAGTGTGGGTAGAGGGTGGAGGTCTCGCCTGTGTGGTGCAGCTCAAAGGAGAACGAGGCCGGGGCGTCGTTCGCGGGATGAGTGTTTCCCAGCAGCGTCCAGGGGCTCGTGCGGGCGAAACCGTGGGCACCCGCTCCTTGCCCAGGCCTCGTCGGGGAGTCGGTGGGGCTACCGAACCAGGGTAAGCACACGGGGATGCCGCCGCGGATCGCCTCCGTGCCATCTCGCACCGCGCGGGAGGAAAGCCACAGGACGTCCGGATGGGCCGTGGGACGCCACGACAGCAGGTGCGCGCCGAAGGGGGTGACAAGGGCCGAGGCCGTGGAAACGTCTGCGCTGAGCGTGGCGATGTTAGTCATACAAGTCAGTTAACGCCATTGCTTGTGAATGAGCAAGTAGACCGGCCGATGGCCCCTCACATCTCCGACAGGTGCCCACGACGTGGTGGAATTCGCAACGCGATCCTCGTGTTGCCTCTTGTTGAGCCGATATTCTTAAAGGCGTATGTGCGTGAAATCGGTTCGAATCGGTCGTGTCTGCGGCCGCTTCGCCCTCTCACACGCATAAGTCTGTATCCACATTTGAGGAGTCCACATATGTCCACGCGTCCCGACCTGCGAAATGTCGCCATCGTCGCACACGTCGATCATGGCAAGACCACGCTGGTTGACGCAATGCTCTGGCAGTCCGGAGCATTCTCCGAGCGCGACACGGTCGAAAAGACCGGCGAGCGCGTCATGGACTCCGGCGACCTCGAGCGCGAGAAGGGCATCACCATTCTCGCTAAGAACACCGCCGTCCACTACACCGGCCCGGCCGCCCAGGCCCTGGGCCTTGAGGATGGCGTCATCATCAACGTCATCGACACCCCCGGTCACGCCGACTTCGGTGGCGAGGTCGAGCGAGGCCTGTCGATGGTTGACGGCGTCGTCCTGATGGTTGATGCCTCCGAGGGGCCGCTCCCGCAGACCCGCTTCGTGCTGCGCAAGGCCCTCCAGGCTCACCTGCCCGTCATCGTCGTCGTCAACAAGGTCGACCGCCCCGACTCGCGTATCGAGGAGGTCGTCTCCGAGACGACCGACCTGCTCCTGTCGCTGGGCGAGGACCTTATGAACGAGGGCGTCGATATCGACGTGGACTCCCTCATGGACGTTCCCGTCGTCTACGCCTCCGCCAAGGCCGGCAAGTGCTCGCTGGAGAACCCTGGTGACGGTCAGCTGCCCACCGAGGACCTCGAGCCTCTGTTCGAGACCATCCTGAATCGCATTCCCGGCCCCACCTACGACGAGGACACGCCGCTGCAGGCCCACGTCACCAACCTGGATGCGTCGCCGTTCCTGGGTCGTCTCGCCCTGCTGCGCATCCACAACGGCACCCTGAAGAAGGGCGCCGACGTGGGCCTGGCGCGCCACGACGGCACCATCCAGCGCGTCCACATCTCCGAGCTGCTCGCCACCGAGGGCCTCGAGCGCGTGTCCACCGACTCGGCTGCCCCCGGTGACATCGTCGCCGTCGCCGGCATCGAGGACATCATGATCGGCGAGTCCCTCGTCGACCTCGAGGACCCGCGTCCCCTCCCGCTTATTACGGTGGACGACCCGGCCATCTCTATGACCATCGGCATCAACACCTCGCCCATGGCCGGCCGCGTCAAGGGTGCCAAGGTCACGGCCCGCCAAGTCAAGGACCGCCTCGACCGCGAGCTCATCGGCAACGTGTCCCTGAAGGTTCTGCCCACCGAGCGGCCCGACGCCTGGGAGGTCCAGGGCCGTGGCGAGCTCGCCCTGGCGATCCTGGTGGAGCAGATGCGCCGTGAGGGCTTCGAGCTCACCGTCGGCAAGCCGCAGGTCGTCACCAAGGAGATCGACGGCGTCCTCAGCGAGCCCATGGAGCGCATGACGATCGACATCCCCGAGGAATACCTCGGCGCCGTCACGCAGCTCATGGCCGCCCGCAAGGGCCGTATGGAGACCATGGCGAACCACGGTTCGGGCTGGATCCGCCTCGAGTTCGTGGTTCCCGCCCGTGGCCTCATCGGCTTCCGCACGCGCTTCCTCACCGAAACGCGCGGCACCGGCATCGCCTCGTCCATCTCCGAGGGCTACGCCCCCTGGCAGGGCACCATCGAGCAGCGCCTCACCGGCTCCCTCGTCGCCGACCGCGCCGGCCAGGCCACCCCGTACGCGATGACGAACCTGCAGGAGCGCGGCTCCTTTATCGTCGAGCCCTCCTCCGAGGTCTACGAAGGCCAGGTCGTGGGCGAAAACCCGCGCGGCGAGGACATGGACGTGAACATCTGCCGCGAGAAGAAGCAGACGAACACGCGTAGCGCGACCGCCGACGTGTACGAGTCGCTGACCCCCTCGCGCAAGCTGACCCTCGAGGAATCCCTCGAGTTCGCGGCCAACGACGAGTGCGTCGAGGTTACGCCCGAGGCCGTGCGCGTGCGCAAGGTCGTCCTGGACGCCCAAGAGCGCTTCAAGATCGCCGCCCGCGAGCGCCGCGCCAACCGCTGAAGGCCGCTTCCTTCCCCCGCCTGCTAGATGGTGGGTGGGGGAGGAACGCGCTTGCCCGTCACCATCGTGCGGGCATCCACGCGAACCGGCCCACGCCTCGTCGCGACCGTTACGTGCGTGGGGGCCACCTCGAGAGCCTCTCCCAGGGCGTCGTGCAGTCCGTCTGCCAGGCGGTAGCGGATGACGATCCTCTCGCCGAGCGCGAAGCTCATCCACGGCAGCTGGGGAATTGCGCCAGGCGCGCGTGTGGATATTTCCTCGTGCGCCCCTTCGGCCTCGGTGTGCTGAATCAGCGTATTCTCGCCGCTCGTGGCGGTGTCGGGGACGCGGGGTGACTGCGGGCTACTCATACGTGAATAATAGAATCAACGAGTCTATAGAACTGACCAGGAGGAACGTCTCATGACCTACGTCATCGCGCAGCCCTGCGTGGACGTCAAGGACCGCGCATGTGTGGACGAGTGCCCCGTCGACTGCATCTACGAGGGTGCCCGCACGCTCTACATCCACCCCGAGGAGTGCGTGGACTGCGGTGCGTGCGAGCCTGTCTGCCCGACCGAGGCCATCTTCTACGAGGACGACCTGCCCTCCGAGTGGTCCGACTACCTGCGCGCCAACGTCGACTTCTTCAACGACCTGGGTAGCCCTGGCGGCGCCCAGAAGACTGGCGTCCAGGACTTCGATGATCCGATGATCGCCGCGCTGCCGCCTCAGAATGAGGAATGGAAGGCCGAGAATCTCTGACAGTCGATAGGGTAGGGGCATGACAACGATCCTTCCTCGCCCTCTTGACCTGCCCGAATTCCCCTGGGATCAGCTGGCGCCCGCCAAGGCGCGCGCCACTGAACATCCCGGGGGAATCTGCGATCTCAGCGTCGGAACCCCGGTCGATGACACCCCCGCGTTCATTCGCGAGGCTCTCGCCGATGCCTCCAATGCGCACGGCTACCCGACGGTGATCGGCACCGTCGAAGTCCGCGACGCGATCCTGGCATGGGGCGCGCGCCGGGGCATGGTCGACGTCGGCATGAGCGGCGTGATCCCCACGATCGGCTCGAAGGAGGCTGTCGCCTGGATCCCCGCGCTGCTGGGCGTGCGCCCGGGCGACACGGTCCTCGTCCCCGAGGTTGCCTATCCGACCTACGACATTGGTGCTCGCCTGGCCGGTGCCATCCCTGTCGCAGTGGACCCGACGAATCCCGACGCCTGGCCCGAGGCCGCCCTCGTCTACCTCAACTCCCCGGGTAATCCCGACGGGCATGTGATGAGCAAGGACGAGCTGCGCGCCGTCGTCGCATGGGCGCGCGCTCACGGCGCCGTCGTCGTCTCCGACGAGTGCTATGCGGCCCTGCCCTGGTCGGAGCCCTACGTGAGCGAGGGAGTGCCCTCCCTGCTCGATACGGACGTGTGCGAGGGTGATGCGAGCGGACTCCTCGTCCTGTATTCGCTGTCCAAGCAGTCCAACTTTGCGGGCTACCGCGGCGCTCTCATCTACGGTGATCCCGCACTGGTTGCCCTGATCGTGAGCGTGCGCAAGCACTCTGGACTCATGGTGCCCGCCCCCGTCCAGCACGCGATGGCCGTCGCTCTCAACGACACTGAGCACGTCGAGCGCCAGCGCAGAGTCTACGCCGTGCGTCGCGTCCTCCTCCTCGAGGCGTTGACTGACGCCGGCCTCGACGTCGACCCCGACACGGCGGCCGGCCTGTACCTGTGGGTCTTGGACCCCGCCAATCCGACCGACTCGTGGGCCCTCGTGAACCGCCTGGCCGAACTCGGCATCCTCGTGGCCCCCGGCGACTTCTACGGCACAGCAGCCCACGGGCGCGTCCGCGTGGCCCTGACCGCCACCGACGAGCGCATTCAGGCGGCCGCCAGCCGCATCCGCGAGGCTTGGACTGTGCGCTAACACGTGAGCCGCACAGGCGAGGCCGGGGCCACCGTGCGCAGTGTGCGCGGGCGGCCCCGGCCTCGTTCGTAGAAAAACTCAGTTCGACGCGTGCAGCGCGTCGTTGAGCTCGATGCCCACGACGCCCGCGCGGGCGATGGCCTCGATGCGGCCGGTCTGAGAGTTGCGACGGAACAGGATGTTCGACGCGCCCGACAGCTCGCGCGCGGCAATCGTGCGCGGCTGGGCATCGCCGGAAGAATCGATGAGCGTCACCTTCGCACCGGCGGTCACGTACAGGCCAGCCTCGACGACGCAGTCATCGCCGAGCGCAATGCCCAGGCCCGAGTTTGCGCCCAGCAGGCAGCGCTCGCCCAGACGCACGCGCTGCTTGCCGCCGCCCGACAGCGTGCCCATCGTGGAGGCACCGCCGCCCACGTCCGAGCCGTCGCCAATAACGACGCCCTGCGAGACGCGGCCCTCGACCATCGAGCGGCCCAGCGTGCCCGCGTTGAAGTTGACGAAGCCGGCGTGCATGACGGTCGTGCCCTCGGACAGGTAGGCACCCAGGCGCACGCGCGTACCGTCGGCGATGCGAACGCCCGACGGCAGCACGTAGTTGACCATCGGCGGGAACTTGTCGACGCCCTGCACGGTGACGGGGTGGCCGTCGCGAGCGCGCAGGCGCAGGCGGGTGGCCTCGAAGTCGGCGACGGCGCACGGGCCGGCATCCGTCCACACGACGTTGGGAAGCGCAGCAAAGATGCCGTCCAGGTTGATCGTATTGGGCTGAACCAGGCGGTGGGAGAGCAGGTGCAGACGCAGGTAGGCATCCTCCGTCGAGGCGGGGGGTTCCTGCAGGTCAATCGCCGTGGTCACGACGACGGTGCGCACGCGGCGCGCGTCATCGACGCGCTCCAGCACGGACAGCGAGGTCGCCAGCTTCTCGTCGGTCCCAGCCTCGCCCAGGTGCGGGGCGGGGTACCAGGTGTCGAGTGTCGTGCCGTCCAGAGTGATCGTTGCGAGGCCGATGCCCCATGCGGTGCTGTTGTCCATGCCCCTACAGTACGGCGTGACAGGCGGGTGATTGGCCCCGAAACTCAGCGGCGCGGCGCATCCCACAGGTCCGGCCAGAACACCCCAAGCTCGGTGGCCATGGAGCGCAGCAGCGGCAAAGAGATGCCGACGACCGAGTGATAATCGCCCGTCACGCCCTCGATGAAGGGGCCGCCCAGTCCGTCCACCGTAAAGGACCCCGCCACGTGCAGAGGCTCGCCGGTAGCGACGTACGCGTCGATCTCGGCATCCGAGATATCCCCGAAGTGGACCTGGGTCGAGGCGGAGCGGGTGACGGTCGCGGTGATCGTGCGTTCGTTCGCTGTTTCCTCGTTGGACGAGGCTGGGGCCAGGATTGCGGCCGAGTGGCCCGTCCAGAGGGTGGCGCTCGTGCGGCGCATGGCGCGGATGCGCTCGCGGGCCAGGTCGGGGGTGTGGGGCTTGCCGAGCATCTGGCCGTCGATCTCGAGCATGGAGTCGCAGCCGACGACGAGGACGGCCTCGCCCTCGGGCAGTTCGGCGTTGGTGCCGGGCGAGCTCAGGGCCTCGCAGACGTCGGCGCACTTGGCCGCGGCGAGCGCTGCAACTTCGTCCGCCGGGGTGGTCGTGCCGCCAGAGAACGCGCGCCCGCCGGGGAGGGCGGCGAGGACAGCGTCCTCGTCGACGGTGGACACCTGGACGATCGGTGTGACGCCCGCCGCAATGAGTGTCGCGCGGCGTGCGGGGGAGGCAGAGGCGAGAACAAGGCGCATAGGACAATTGTGGACCATCGCGTGAGAAGCGTGTAGACAAACTGCAATTTGTTGCAAGGTGGCGTGTTTTCGCAGGTAAACGTGCAGAACACTGGTGAAAAACTCATCAAACTACTACAATTGTCTACGTACGAGGTCACAATCTCGATGTGACTTTGAAAAGCGATCTGATATACCGTTACCCGCTGATGTGGTGTTGAGTCAGTCCAAAGAGGAGGGATTTGCGATGGATGAGCGCGCGGCTTCGTCCCATGCAACTCCTGATGACCTGACCGCAACAAGCTACGTTCCCCAGCTGCTCGGAGGTCATCTGACGTATTCGGCCCGCGATCTCGCGGAGATGACGGATACGCCTATCGAACGCGTCTTTCGTTTCTGGATTGCCCTCGGCTTCCAGGCTCCCACCGCAGATGACAAGGTGTTCTCTCAGCGCGATCTGGAAGTTTTCAGTCGCTGGCACGGCCTTGTCGAATCCGGTGGCATTGACACGGCTACTTCACGCTCTCTCCTGCGCGCCAACGCTCACCTGGCCGATCGCTTGGCCCTGTGGCAGTTTGAGGCACTGGTAGAAGATTCAATGCGTCGTCTGATGCTCGACGACACGACGGCCCGCATGTACGTGCTGGACCATATGCGCGAGTACGTCGACGTCTTCCAGGAGATGTTCACATACTCTTGGCGGCGTCAGCTCGAGGCGGCCCTGTCCCGTTTCGACCGTGAGGTGTCCCAGCGTGGTCACGAGGAGCGGCATAACCGCTTCCCGCTCAACCGCTGCCTTGGCTTCGTCGACATGGTGTCCTACACGTCGTCCTCGACGATCCTCGGTGATGCCCTCGTGGGCCTCATCGAGCGCTTCGAGGAGGAGAGCCGTAACGCTGTCATCGAGGCGGGTGGTCGCGTCGTCAAGATGATCGGCGACGCCGTCCTCTACATCGCCGATGACATGCCGACCGGCCTGCGTGTGGCGACGACCCTCATCGAGAGGCTGAATGCTGGCGATGAGATGTTGCCCGTGCGAGCGTCCTTCGTGCGCGGAGATGTTTTCTCGCGGTCGGGTGATGTCTTTGGGCCTACCGTGAACCTCGCGTCTCGTCTCGTGGACATTGCTCCGGTGGGCAAGATCCTGACTGATCCGACCACGGCTGCTGCCATCGCTGCCGGCGAGGTTGGCGACGGGTATGAGCTCGAGGAGTTCCCGACGACGGACTTGCGCGGTTTCGGTCCTGTCTCGCCGTACCTGCTCTCAAGCGTTGTCAAATAACGTTCATCTCGCAGTGTGAACTCGCGTCTGATCAGATCGCATCGCGGGTCAAGAAAGGTGCAAGTTTTGGTTCAGAATTGCTAAGATGTAAGCGTGACTACAGTTCTCCTCGTTGAAGACGATCCGGCAATCTCCGAGCCCCTCGCCCGCGCACTGGGCAGGGAGGGCTACGACGTGCGTGCACACGCGACGGGCGCTGAGGCCCTCGCGGATGTTCGCGGCGTTGACCTGGTCGTCCTGGACCTTGGCCTGCCTGACATGGACGGCCTGGATGTCGCCCGCGAGATCCGTTCCTCTGGCAACCGAGTCCCCATTCTGATCCTCACTGCGCGCACGGACGAAGTCGACATGGTCGTCGGCCTGGACGCGGGCGCAGACGACTACGTGACGAAGCCCTTCCGCCTCGCGGAGCTCCTTGCACGCGTGCGGGCGCTCCTGCGTCGCCAGGCCGCGGAGCCTGCCGAGGGCGAGCTGCGCGCTCAGGACATCCGCATGGATGTCGCCGCGCATCGCGCCTTCGTGGGCGACGTCGAGCTGAGCCTGACTGCCAAGGAATTTGACCTGCTGCGCGTGCTCCTGCGCGAGGCCGGTTCCGTGGTCGCGCGTGATACCCTCATGCGCGAGGTGTGGGGTTCGGACCCGACCGGCTCCACGAAGACCCTCGACATGCACGTGTCGTGGCTGCGCCGCAAGCTCGGTGACGACGCGACCGACCCGCACTACATCACGACTGTGCGCGGGATGGGATTCCGCTTCGAGAACGCGCGCTGAGCGCGTCGCTGAGGGAGGCCCGCCATGCGCACTCGCGCGGTGAGGATGATCGTCTCCATCGTCGCCATCGTGTGCGTGCTGATGGGCCTGCCTGGCGCGTTCTTCGCATCTGCGTCCATCTGGTCGTCCGAACAGCACAACCTCGACGTTCAGGCGCAGCTCACCCTCCAAAACATCGAGCGCAGGCGCGCCGCGGGGGAGGGGCACGACCGCGCAACCCTGGCCTCGCTCATGGCGGACCAGGCGAACAGTCGCGGCGACGAACTCAGCTACCGCATTAAGATTCCCGAGGCCAACCTCGTCACCAACAGCAAGGTGTTTCCTGGGCGTACCATGACCGCGCTGGCCTCGTCCCCGAGCGGCGTCTCCGTGCAGCTCACAGCGTCGGCGTCGAATGCTCTGAACCGCATCGCATGGACGTGCGCGCTCTTCGGCGGGGGCATGCTTGCATCGATGCTGATTGGCTGGGCGCTCGCGCGATCACTGTCGCGTGAGCTGTCCGCCCCGCTCATCTACCTGGCCGCCCAGGCCGAGCAGATCGGCTCGGGCGGCGTGCGCGCCCGCGTGGAAAAGTCCGGCATCGAAGAGATCGACCTGGTCTCCGAAGAACTCGCGCGCACCGGCGAACGCATGGCGGGCCGACTCGCAGCCGAGCGACAGTCTGCCGCCGACGCCTCCCACCAGCTGCGCACACCGTTGACCGCCCTGTCCATGCGCCTGGAGGAAATCGAACTCATCTCCACAGAGGATGAGGTGCGCGCCGAAGCCCGCACCTGCCTCGAACAGGTCGAACGCATGACCAACGTTGTCACGGAGCTGCTCGACGTCTCCAAGCGTCAGACCAGCCACACCGAGGCCATTCACATTCTCGAAGTCTTTAACACGGCCCGCGAGGAGTGGGAGGACCAATTCGAGGCGGTCGGGCGCTCCCTCGTCTTCCTCGACGAGGCCGAGCGTCCGATTCTGGCCGACGCCGGAAAGCTCGGCCAGGTCCTGGCGACCCTCATCGAGAACTCGCTGCGCTACGGCCGTGGGACCACGCGCGTGTGGGCGCACGCGGGCACGTCCAAGCGTGGCGTCGTCATTGAAGTGAGCGACGAAGGCGAGGGCATCGACGAGTCCCTGGCCCCCGACATCTTCGAAAAAGGCGTCTCCGGGCACGGCTCGACGGGCATCGGTCTGGCCCTGGCCTACGACCTCGCGCAGGCAATGGGCGGGCGCCTCGAGCTCAAGACGAACAAGCCGCCGGTCTTTACCATCTCGGTCGCCGCGATCCCCGCGTCCCTCGACCCCGATCGCGTCATGCCCGAAGGCCCTCTCATGTCCATGGGACGTCGCTCGCGGCGCTTCTAGCAGCAGAGTACATTGAAAGGCGTGGAACACGAGATGCTGACTCCTCCCACCGTTGCCGTCATCGGCGGCGGACAACTCGCACGCATGATGCAGGAGAGCGCGGTCGCGCTCGGCATTAACCTCCGGGCCCTTGTCGAGGCCTCGGACGGCTCGACCGGTCAGGTGACCGTCGACAAAGCGGTGGGTGTGCCCGCCGACCTGGACGCGGTCCGCGCGCTCATCGACGGCGCGGACGTCCTCACCTTCGAGCACGAGCACATCCCGGCCCCCACAATGGAGGAGGCGGCCCGCCTCGTCTCCGTTCAGCCCCCGGCGAGCGCCCTCCTGTACGCGCAGGACAAGCTGGCCATGCGCGAACGCCTCACCGACATGGGGATCGCGTGCCCCGCGTGGGCGCGCGTCGAGAACGAGGCCCAGCTGGAAGAATTCGGCACCACGATCGGATGGCCCCTCATCGTCAAGACCCCGCGCGGCGGATACGACGGACACGGCGTGACGATCGCCCGCAGCGGCGCCGATGTGTCCTCCTGGTGGGGCAACGGCCCCCTGCTGGCCGAGGCCCTGGTTCCCTTCACCGGGGAGGTGGCGGCACTCCTCGCGCGCACCCCCTCGGGTGAGATCGCCTCGTGGCCCGTCGCCTCCACCGTGCAGGTGGACGGCGTGTGCTCCGAGGTCATGGCCCCCGCGGTCGGCATCCGACCCGAGACGGCCGCCGAGGCGCGCCGTATCGGCGAGCGCATCGCGCACGAGCTGGGCGTCACCGGCGTCCTCGCCGTGGAAATGTTCGTCGTGGGAGAGGGTGCGGACGAACGTGTCCTCGTCAACGAGCTCGCTATGCGCCCCCACAACACGGGGCACTGGACCATCGATGGGGCCGTCACAAGCCAATTCGAGCAGCACCTGCGCGCCGTCCTCGACCTGCCGCTGGGCTCCACGCAGCTGCGCGCCCCGGGCACGTACGCAGTCATGGTCAACCTGCTCGGCTCCTCCCACGCTCAGCCCGCGCGCGCCCTCCCGGCGGCCTTCGCAGCCGGGGGAGCGGGAGCGAAGGTTCACCTCTACGGCAAGGAGGTGCGCCCGGGCCGCAAGCTAGGCCACGTCACTGTCGTCGACTCGGATCACGCCCTCGCTCTTGAGCGTGCCCGGGCGGCCGTCAGCGCCCTGAAGGGCGAGGTCACCACCGACTAACTTTCCCCACCCGTGCGCGGCCGAGGGACTAGACGCCCCGGCCTCGTCGCCTCCCGAAAGGATCTCCCATGAGCACCGAGCTCGATATCCAGCTGACCGCCACCGGCGAGGGCCCGCTCGTCGGCGTCGTCATGGGTTCCGACTCCGACTGGCCTACGATGGAAGCGGCCGTCGGTGCCCTCGCCGAGTTCGGCATCGCCTGCGAGGTTGGCGTCGTCTCCGCCCACCGCATGCCCGAGGACATGGTCGCTTACGGCCGATCCGCCTCGGAGCGCGGCCTGCGCGTCATTATCGCCGGAGCCGGGGGGGCGGCCCACCTGCCCGGCATGCTTGCCGCCCTCACCGAGCTGCCTGTCATCGGCGTGCCCGTGCCCCTCAAGCACCTCGACGGCGTCGACTCCCTGCACTCCATCGTCCAGATGCCCGCGGGCGTGCCCGTTGCGACCGTCTCGATCGCGGGTGCGCGTAACGCGGGTCTCCTTGCCGCTCGGATCCTCGGAGCCGGTGAAGGAGAGCGCGCCGAGACCCTGCGAGCCTCGATGCGCGATTATCAGAAGGAACTTCGCGACGTGGCTAGCGCAAAGGGCGCGGCCCTCGCCCAGCGCGTCTCCGAGGCCCGCTGAGCGAGGCGAACACAAGTCCCGTGCGGGTAGCCGCGGGGGCCTTGCGCAGCGTATTATAAACCCATGAGCATTCTCGTTTGTGGCGGCGCCGGCTACATCGGCGCACACGTTGTCCGCCTCCTACGTCAGCGCGGCGATCGCGTCGTCGTTGTCGACGACCTGTCGAGTGGCAAAGCATCGCGCGTTGGTGACGCCAAGCTCGTGAAGCTCGACGTAACCCTGGATGAAGCACGCTCGGCGCTGTCCACCCTCATGGTGGACGAGGACGTTACGGCCGTTATCCACTTCTCCGCGCGTAAGCAGGTCGGCGAGTCGGTTGCCCGCCCCGCCTGGTACTACCAGCAGAACATTGGCGGCATGGCTAACGTTCTCCTCGCGATGGAGGACACCGGCGTCGATCAGATGATCTTCTCCTCCTCGGCGGCCGTTTACGGCATGCCCGAGGCGCCCGTGGTCACCGAGGACATGGCCGGCCACCCCATCAACCCCTACGGCGAGACCAAGCTGATCGGCGAGTGGATGATGGCCGACTGCGAGCGCGCCTGGGACCTGAAGTGGATCGGCCTGCGCTACTTCAACGTGGCGGGCACCGGATGGCCCGACCTGGCCGACGACGCCGTCATGAACCTGATCCCGATGGTGCTGGACCGCGTTGAGCGCGGCGAGAGTGCCAAGATCTTCGGCACCGACTACGACACCCCGGATGGTACCTGCGTGCGCGACTACATCCACGTCCTGGACCTGGCCGAGGCGCACATCGCGGCGCTCGACGTGCTCGCCGAGGGACGCCAGCCCGACCACCACACCTACAACGTGGGCACCGGCCTGGGTACCTCCGTGCGCGAGATCATCGACGGCCTGCGTCGCGTCGTGGGCTGGGACTTCCCCGTCGAGGAACTCGATCGCCGCGCCGGCGACCCGCCCAAGCTGATCGGTGATCCGCTGTCCATCGGCGTCGACCTGGGCTGGAAGGCCAACAACGGGGTCGAGGAGATCCTCACCTCCGCGTGGGAAGGCTGGCAGGCGGGTCCACGCCCGATCACCGTCCCTGGCTCATGAGCACGTGTCAGTGATGACAGAGCTCCGGCCTCGTTCCTGACAGTGGGAACGAGGCCGGAGCTTATCTCTCGCCTATGGGCGGGCCGGACGGAGTATGTCAGACCCCGTCGACCTGGTTGAGGTCGGCTGTGGTCAGCGTGCCCGCACGGAGCTTGGCGAAGAAGTCGTCCGCGGTCGTGTCGCGCAGCAGGACCGCAGAGGCCCCGGCGTTCGTCGTGAAGCTCAGCGACTCGATCGGGGGGACGCCCATCATCTGGTTCGACGAGGCACCGCGCAGCGCCAACACGAGCGACGCGACCGTCACGACAGAGGAATCCTCGTCGATGGTGAAAGACTTCGAACCGGCGCGCTCCACGCGCAGGGTCTTGGCGGGATTAACGAGGGTTGAGGGCGAGGCCGCCGAGGAAATAACCTTCGAAATCACCTGGCGCTGACGCTTCGTACGGCCGATGTCGCCCTCGGGGTCCTGGTAACGCATACGCGAGAACTGCAGGGCGTTCTTGCCGTCCACCGTGTGGCAGCCGGCGCTCCACATCAGGCCGGAATACTGGTCGTCTGCATCGTGGTCGTAGCACAGCTCGACGCCGCCGACGGCGTCCACCATGTCAGGGACGGCGCCCATGCCGATCTGCACGAAGTGATCGACGGTGAGTCCCGTCAGCTTCTTGACGGTCTCCACGAGCAGCCGCGGGCCACCGTATGCGTAGGAGGCGTTGATCTTGTCCCAGCCGACGCCCGGGATCTCCGCATAGGTGTCACGCGGAATAGACAGCGCGACCTTCTGCCCGTTCGGGGCGACGTTGACGAGCATGATCGAGTCGGCGCGTTCGGACTCGTTGAAACCATCCTGGACGGCACCGTCGGCGCGCGAGTCGGAACCCGCTAGCAGGTACGTCGTACCCGGAGTGTCGGCGGCCCCCGACAGGGCGCTCACGCGTCCCATGTGTGTGTTCGCGTCCCACATGAGGAATCCGCCCCACGCGAGGATGAGGACCAGAATCAGGCACGGGGTCTTGAGGATCGGGTGGCGGCGCTTGCGTCGCCTCGGCTTCGCAACAGGATCCGTGGGAGCGACCGGCGCGGGGGCCACCGCGGGCGTGCCTTGGGACCGATTGATCGTCACCTGACGAGGCCCGTTGCCCGACGGGGCATACGTGCCCGAGCCCGACGAACCGCCGGAACCCGGCGCGTAGGACGGAGGGTTGGCGGCCGAGGCCGGCTGGAACGACGGCGGCTGCTGGGCCGGGGTGCGGCGCGGGAAAATCGACTGCGAGTCCCTCTGTGGCTGATCCAGCGTGCGAGGCATCAGCGGGCGAGCCGCCGCGGCCTCGTCGTCCGAGATCCTCCACATCTGCGGGGCCAGAGCCTCCGGAGGGGGAGTGGGTGCGCCACCGCGCACCTCCTCACCAACGACGTGAGCGTCGTCGGATCCCGGGCGGCGACGCTTCGGGTCAGGCGTAAACGAGGGAGGATTGCTCATTGGTTCTTCGGCGGGCATGTAGCGGCTGACTGCTTGGCGGCTTCCTCGTTCGCTGCGTTATTCGCAACGGAGGCGGACTGCTCGGTGTTATCCGTGGAGGTCTCCGCCGAGCTGGGGTCGGTCGTCGGATCCTGCGTCGGAGTGGGCATCGAAGGAGCTGTCGTTGCGGTCGGATCGGGAACAACGAGCTGCGCACCGTTGCCGTCCGTGTAGGTCGTGCCCACGGGCAGGGCTTGGTCGTTCTTCAGAACGGTCCACACGTTGCGGGCCATCGGCTCGGAGGGGATGCGGCGGTTCGGATCCCAGGAGGGTTCCTCAACCGGCATCGTCACGAACTGGATGTTGGAACGGTCGATATTCCGCAGCACGTTGATGAGGAGAGACGCGTCCGAGCTGGCGTTGCTCAGGTTGGGGGACACGTTGACGGAGGAAATCGCGGCCTGCAGGAAGCTGATGAGCGAGCCGGGGTCCGTCACGTAGTTCTTGTCCTGCAGCTCGCGCAGCATCGCGGAAATCAGCTGCTGTTGGCGGCCGATACGGGAGATGTCGGATCCGTCGCCCTGGCCCTTACGCGAGCGCATGTAGGCCAGCGCATGCGTGCCCGACAGTTTCCAGCAGCCCCCGTCGATATAGAGCTGGGCAGAGTCATCGTCGATGCTATTAGGGATGTTGAACCAGACGCCACCCAGGGAGTCGATCATGTTAATAAAGCCCGCAAAATCAACGACCATGAAGGCGTCGATGGACATGCCGGAGAGCTTTTCAACGGTCGATCGCACGCACGCGATGCCTGGGCCGATGTCTTCCGGTTCATCTCCACCGTCCGCGCCGTAGACCATCGAGTTGTTGAACATATCGTCCGTGGTCGGCTCACTGGTGGTGCCATCGCGGTGCTTACACGCCGGAATGTCCACGAGGGTGTCACGGGGGATGGAAACGATCTGTACGCGGGAGCGGTCCGCGCTGACGTGAATCACCATCGTCGAGTCGTTGCGCAGGCCAGGAACGTCGTCTGCGTCGCCTGCGCCCAGCTCGCCGCTGGCGCCGTTACGCGAGTCGGTGCCGACCACGAGGATGTTGACGGCGCGGCCTTCGAAGGAGTCCGGGGTGGCCTTGTTCTGTTCGTCGCTTGCGTAGGCGTCGATGTTGACGGCGCGGTTGGCGAACTGAGTGCTCAGCTTCGCGTAGACGAAGCCTGCGGAGGACACGACGAAGAGGACCCCGGCCAGGAGCACGGCGAGTGCGCCGCGCAGGAAACCGAAGCGTCCAAAGTTGACGGCCGAGTGCTGGATCGGTCGCAGATTCACGTTACTCATCATCCGTAACCATATCGTTATCCGGCCTGTTTGTCGGTGAAGCAGGGCCATTAGCGGCGCGTTCCACTCCCCTCATATCAGCGTGTGAGCTGCCCGTCTCGGTGCGGGCGTCCCCCGGATCGTCGGGTGGAAGGACGTGCGCGAGGGCGAGGGAACGGGCCAGTGCGGCCATGCGATCCTCGGCGCGGGCCTCGCGTCGATAGCCGGTCACCATCTGCGCGATCAACGCGATGACGAGGCCGTAGACGATCAGGTTGACCCCTCGCTCAACGCCGATTGCGCGGGCGGCCGTGTTGGCCAGCGAAGGGACGAGGATTGCCACGATAGCCGCGGCGACGACCGCTCCGATGCCGATGCGGCGCAACGCCAGGGAAGAGGCCGAGGACACTGGGCGCACCAGCCACCACGCGGTGAGCGCGAGGGCGAGGAGCAGGAGGACGCGGATCGCGAGGTAGGCGCTCATCGTCCCCCCAACGCGAGGTCGACGACGATGTTGACGGAGTTGAGCAGGGGCTGGCCCTTCGCCCGCGAGTAGTCGGTGTAGGAAATCGTCACCGGGTGCTCGGCGCCGGGCAGGCCACAGGCGGCCAGCTGGGAGACGATCTGCGAAGCATGGGCCATGCGCGCGTGGGTGAGATGCACGTGCGCGAGGGCGTCGGCCCGGATCACGCGTAGCCCGTTGTGTGTGTCCGTGAGATCCAAGCCCGTGCGCAGCCGGGCCACCCAAGCTCCCAGGCGCAGCATGGCGCGTTTGACCCTACCCGCCGAGTACGGGGAACCCGACAGGAAACGAGAGCCGAGGACGAACGCGAGATCCTCCCGGTGTGCTCGCTCGACCATGGCGGCCGCCTCGGCGGGGTCGTGCTGGCCGTCGGCGTCGAAGGTGACCACGTATCGCGCCCCGCGGGCGAGAGCCGCATCGAATCCGGTTTGGAGGGCAGCGCCTTGCCCCAGGTTGAGCGGGTGTCTCGCGGTGTAGGCCCCTGCGGCGCGGGCAATGGCAGCGGTGCCGTCACTCGAAGCGTCATCGACGACGAGGACGCGCGGGAAAAAGGTGCGGACTCCCGCGACGACGTCCGCGATGACGGACGCCTCGTTGAACGCGGGGATCACCACCCACGTGTCGGAGCCGATCTGCATTTGATTAGTGTCGCACATCGGGATGGGCGCGCGCCTATAGTGTGGGGTATCCGGAAGGGCGCAGCGCCCCCGATGCGCGCACGCGCGCACGCAGACAACGAGAGGGAGTCCCAGTGATCGAGCCAAGCGCCGACATTGCCCCCAGCGCGATCGTCGCTCCCAGCGCGCGCGTCTGGCACCTCGCCCAGGTACGCGAGGACGCGTGCATCGGGGATGAGACGATCGTTGGACGTGGCGCCTACATCGGAGAGGGCGTGAGAGTTGGCGGGCGCTGCAAGATCCAGAACTACGCCCTCATCTATGAACCCGCATCCCTGGCGGATGGCGTCTTCATCGGCCCCGCGGCCGTCTTGACGAACGATCACGCTCCTCGCGCGATCAACGCCGACGGCACCCTGAAGAGCGCGAGCGACTGGGATCGCGTCGGCGTCACCGTCGAACGTGGAGCAGCCATCGGGGCGCGCGCCGTGTGCGTGGCCCCGGTGCGCATCGGCGCGTGGGCCACGGTCGGCGCGGGCGCCGTCGTTACTCGAGATGTCGCCCCCTACGCGCTCGTCGTTGGCGTCCCGGCGCGCCGCGTCGGATGGGTCGGCGAGGCCGGGGTGCCTCTCGAGCCCGCCGACGAAGCCTCGAACGAGGCCGGGGCGAGCACCTGGGTGTGTCCGGTCTCGGGTCGCCGCTACGTTGAGCGACACGGTGCCCTGTCGCCCGAGGAGGCCCAGGCCTCGTCCCCACATGACGCCGAGATGCCCGACCAAACCCCTGAGGATCAGTAGTGACGCAGCCGTTCATTCCGCCCGCACGCCCGCTCATCGGTGAGGAGGAGATCGACTCGGTCGCAGCTGTCATGCGAACAGGCATGATTGCCCAGGGCCCCCAGGTCGCCGCCTTCGAAGAGGAATTCTGCGCAGCCTTGGTGCCCGGCACCCAGGCCGTCGCGGTCAACTCGGGGACCTCGGCCCTGCACCTGGGACTGCTCGCCGCCGGGATCGGGCCGGGCGACGAGGTCATCGTCCCCTCTTTCACCTTCGCGGCCACCGCGAACTCGGTCGCTATCACGGGTGCGACCCCCGTGTTTGCCGACATCGACCCGCTCACGTTCACTCTGTCGCCTGCCGCCGTTGAGGCCGCGATCACTCCGCGTACTCGGGCCATCATGCCCGTCCACCTCTACGGCCACCCTGCCCCCATGAACGCCCTCCAGGCGATCGCCGATGCCCATGGACTCATGGTCTTCGAGGACGCCGCCCAGGCACACGGCGCGAGCCTGCACGGGCGCGCGGTCGGCTCCTTCGGCACCTTCGCGGCCTTCTCCTTCTACCCGACGAAAAACATGACCAGCGGCGAGGGCGGCATGGTCACCTCGAGCGCCCCCGAGATTATCCGCAGCGTGAAACTCACGCGCAACCAGGGCATGGAGACGCGCTACGCCAACGAAATCATCGGGCTCAACAACCGCATGACCGACATCCACGCGGCCATCGGGCGTGTGCAGCTCACCAAGGTCGGCGCATGGACCCGCGCGCGCCAGGATAACGCCGCCTTCCTGAACGCCCACCTGCGCGGCGTCACCGTCCCGCACGTCGCGCCCCGCGCCACGCACGTCTACCACCAGTACACGATCCGCGTGGCCGAGGACAGAGACGGTTTTGCCGCCGCCCTGCGCGAGGAATACGGCGTCGGCTCGGGCGTCTACTACCCGATCCCGAACCACGAGCTGCCCTCCCTCGCCCGCTTCGCCCCCAGCCTGGAGCTGCCGGCCACGCGCGAGGCGGCCGACCAAGTCCTGTCCCTGCCGATCTACCCATCCCTGACGCCCGGCGAGCTGGAACGAATCGTGCACGCTGTGAACGCGCTCGCGGAAGCGGGGGCCTGACATGAGTATTCGCCTCGGAATCCTCGGCATCGGATCGATGGGCCGACACCACGTGCGTAACGCCCGCGCCACCGCCGGCGTGGACCTCGTCGCCCTCGCGGACCCGGGCGGCGACCGCTTCGGTGTCGCCGGCGACCTGCCCGTCCTGGGCGGCGTCGAGGAACTCATCGAGGCTGGCATCGATGCTGCTATCATCGCTGCGCCCACCGCCCACCACGAGGCCGCGGCCCTGGCGCTGGCCGAGGCTGGGGTGCACACCCTCGTCGAAAAGCCTCTCGCCACGAGCGTGGAGGCGGGCCTGCGTATCCGCGACGCCTTCGCGGCCGCAGACCTCGTCGGCGCCGTCGGCTACGTTGAGCGCTGCAACCCGGCGCTCATCGACATGCGCAGGCGGATCGCCCAGGGCCAGCTCGGCGAGATCGAGCAGATCGCGACGCGCCGCCAGTCGCCCTTCCCCGCCCGCATCAGCGACGTCGGCGTCGTCAAAGACCTGGCCACGCACGATGTGGACCTGGCCGCGTGGGTGGCCGGCGCCCCCTACGAGAGCATCTATGCGCGCACGTCCACGCGCTCGGGGCGTCCGCACGAGGACATGATGGTCGCCTCGGGCGTCCTTGCGGGTGGCATTCTCGTCAACCACCTCGTCAACTGGCTGACCCCCTACAAGGACCGCACGACGATCGTGACGGGGGAGCGCGGCGCGCTCGTCGCAGACACCGCGATGGGGGACCTGACCTTCTACGAGAACGGCCACGCGCCCCTGCAGTGGGACGCTATCGCCGCCTTCCGCGGGGTGAGCGAGGGGCAGGTCGTGCGCTACGCGCTCACCAAGCGCGAGCCCCTCGCCCTCGAACACGAGCGTTTCCGTGACGCGATTTTCGGCGTGGGTGCCGAGCACGTCACCATGGACGAGGCCCTGGACAACCTGCGCGTCGTCGAGGCCATCCTGTCCTCGGCAGCGTCCGGGCGTTCCGTTGACCTGTAGAGCGCTGCGTTACCGGGGCACGTCGGAGTAGATCGCGCGCAGCTGATCCGCGGATCCGCGCAGCGAGCGCTCGCGTGTCAACCACGCCCGGCACGACGCCCCGCGATCCGCACGCTCGTCCCGCGACCAAGCCAAGGCCTCGTCGATGGAACGGGCCAGGGCGTCCGGCGAGCGCTCGGCCGTCAGCATCGAGGCCCCGGGCGCGATCATCTCCGGCGTGCCGCCCGTGGCATAGGAGACCACGGGAACGCCGCACGCCTGCGCCTCGAGGAGGACGAGTCCCGCAGCCTCCTGCCGTCCCTGCGTCGGCTTCGTGGGCAGGACGAGGACGTGGGCGCGGCGCATCCAGTCGCGCACCCCTTCGCGATCCAGCCGTCCCGTGAACGTCACGTGGGATGGAGCGCGAACGCGCAGGCTCGCCTCCAGCGGCCCGTCTCCGACGAGCACGAGACGATGAGGGCGGCGCCCCACGAGCGTCGCGGACGCCCGGGCAAGGTCATCCACTCCCTTGAGGTGGCTGAGCGCGCCCACGAACAGGACGACGGGTTCCTCGCGCGATTGTGCTGTGTTCGGGGCGGGCGTCCACCAGTGCGTGTCCACGCCCTGATAGTGCACGCTCAGGCGCTGCGGATCAGCGCCCGCGCCTAGCGCGACGTCCGCCAGGTATCGGGAGACAGCCAGCAGTCGACTCGCTCCCTCGAAGGCGGCCGTGCGGTTGCGCGCGTTCCACGCGGCCCCCGCGCCGCGCCCGAGCCTTGGGTAGGCGTCCCCGCCGTGCAGCGTCACCACGAGGGGCGCGCCCGTCTCCCGCGCGGCGCCAACTGCCGGCAGAGACCACGTCGCCTGATGCTGGTGAATAACGTCGGGGCACCACGACGCGATCGCGCGGCGCATCTGAGACAGGCCTCGTGCCTGCGCGGCCATGCGACGGGGGAGTGGGCCTCCCAGGGCGCGGGGCGCGGCCTCGTCGATGGGGATCGTGACGGCCGGATCGTTGATGCGCGCCGCGAGCGTGAAGACCCGCCAATCGAGCTCCGGCATCGCGAGGGCGTGCGAGAGTGCGAAGTAGGTCGGGGGAACCAGCAGGGTTCCCTTCGTCAGGGCGACCCTCACGAGTTCCACCCGAGGGCAGGCACGGATCGGTGAGCGGGCATGCCACCATCCTAGGGGCAAGCCGTGCGCCCCAGGTGATTAAATGAGTCCATGACGAACGCACCTGCCCGCCCCGCTCGCTCGGGCGTCCTCGCGCAGGTGCTCACCCTCCTGACCGGAACCCTCCTCGCCCAAGGCATCGCCTTCGTTGCCCAGATCGGCATCGCCCGCCTCTACACGGACACGGACCTGGGGTATCTGGGCATCTTTACGTCCGCTGCGACGCTCGGCGCCGCCGTCGCGGGCACCCGCTTCGACCTCAGCATCGTCCTGCCCGCCCCGGGGGACGCAGCCTCGGCCCGGTCCCTCGCTCGCCTCGCCTCGCGCTGCGTGCTGGTCGCCTCCGCGCTGGCCACTCTGATCGCGGCCGCCGCATGGCCGTGGGCGAGCGCACGCTACGGAAGCGCGCTCGCGGGCTGGCTGCTCGCCGTCGGCGTCTCCGTCCTGTTCCTGGCGCAGGGGCAGGTGTGCTCCTATTGGTTGACCCGTCACCGCCGCTTTCAGGCGATAGCGAGCTCCTCCGTCGTGCGCGCCCTCGGGATTGCGGCCCTGCAGCTGGTGTGTGGTTTCGTGGCCAACGGCGGCTTGGGTGCGGCGATTGGCGCGACGATCGCCGGCCAGGGCCTCGCCGTCGCCTACCTGTCGTGGCGCGCCCGTGACGTGCGCGAGCGTCAGGACAGCGATCCGACCCTGCGCGAGGTGGCCTCGCGCTACCGCAAGATGGCCCTCATAGGAGTGCCCAACGTCGTCGTCGACGCGGTGCGTACGAGCGCGATCCCGTTGCTCATCGCCACGTATTCCGTGGCCTCGCTCGGCCAATTCAACATTGCGTGGCTGGCCCTGCAAGCCCCGGTCGCCCTCATCGCGGGGGCGCTGTCGCAGGTGTACCTGCCGCGCCTGTCGGACACCTCTCCCGGTGAGATGACCCGAGTCGTCGTGCACGTCGGCGGCATTGCGCTAGCATGCTCGATCCCCGTGTTCGCCCTGCTCGCGTGGGTGAGCCCCGCGCTCTTCCCCCTCGTCTTCGGGGCGCGCTGGAAGGCGGCCGGTTACTTTGCCCGCTCTTTGGCCCCCTGGCTGGCCCTCACGGTCGCGACCTCGCCGCTCTCAAACGTGTTCGTCGCGACCTACCACCAGCGCCGTATGTTGGCCTTCGCGTGCGTGTACTGTGCGGCTCCGCTGATTTGGCTCGCCTTCAGTCCTTACGGCGTCGAGACGACGGTCGCCGTGCTGGGCACCCTCATGGCTGCGCTGCTGGCGTGCATGCTCCTCATGGCTGTCCTAACGGCGCGCACCTACGACCGAGGCGACGGCGTGCGGCCGGAAGTGGCGTGAGGTCCCCTCCCCAAAAGTCGCATGCAATTCCCATGCGGTCCGTTTGTGCGCAAGGCCAAAAGTGTTGATATTCCGTAGTTTTTAGCGTCGCTAAGAAAAGTGAGTGAACCCAAATTGCATGCGAGGTTTGTGGGGAACTATTGATGTGTTGCTCGCGCGGCGAGGGCTCGCTCGTAGGCCTCGCGCAGGTGCGTAGCGCCCTCCTCCCAGGAGGGGATCGTGGGCGCGGTGAAAGCCTCGATGTCCTCTCGCCTGATGGACTCCAGGGCACCCGCGAGGTCGCGTTCCGGATCCTCCAGCACCCACGTGTCGGCCTGATCACCCAGGTACCGGCGGGCCTCGGACAGGGGAGAACACAGCGCGGGCACTCCTGCTGCGAAGGCCTCCATCATCTTGTTGGGAGTGGACATGCGGTGCGACAGGCACCCGGATTCGATAAGGCACAGCGCCACGTCGGCTCCGCGTGTCATGGCCAGGACCTGGTCCGGCTCCACGGGAGGCAGTCGGTGGATATTCGGGTGGGCCGCTGCGGCCCGCTCGACCTCGGGTAGAAGCGCGCCCGTGCCGACGAAGACCACGTGCGCGCTCTTCACCTGCCCAAATGCGCGCAGAATCAATGGAATATTGCGCCCGGGCGCCAGATAGCCCGAATGCAGGTACAGGAGCGCCGCCTCCGGCATGTCCAGCTGTGCGCGCAGGTCGATGACCCCCTCCGCGCCCGTCGGGGCATTCGTGACGACGACCGGATCGACGCCCGGGTAGGTCTCGCGGTACCACTGCGCGATCGACTCATTGACCACGGACACCACGTCCGCACGCCGGATATAGCCGCGCTCAATGACGCGCTGGAGGCGCTGGCGCAGACCCGCCGACCCCACCGTCTCCGTCTCCAACTCGTGCGCGTTGTACGCAAACACCGCGCCCGTGCGCCGCGCCAACGCGTGCGCGAGGGGCAGCAGGAACAGGTTCTGCGCGGAGACCGCCGCGACGCGCTGCCCCGCGAAGCGCCGGTACACGCGGGCGCTCCACGCCCCGACAACCCGCAGCCCGCCCAAGGGCGCACCCAGGGAGGCTCCCCGAATCCGCGTGAGGCGCACGGTGGGGGCCACTGCCTCGTCCGTGGGGAGGTCGCCCTGATCGATCCCGACGACGTGCGTGCGCGAGAAAAGCGGGGACAACGAACGTGCGATCTTCACCAGGCGACCGGGCGAGGCCAGGTTCGACGGGTAGAGGAGGAGATTGAGCGCGCGATCCACGCCCCCATTGTAGGTGGGGCGGGGCACTACACTGGAGGGGAACAACGAGGCCGGAGACGGAAAGGGGAGCCGCATGCGCATCGCGGTCGTCGGCATGGGCAAGATCGGTTTGCCGCTGGCGGTGCACTACGCGCGCGGCGGGCACACCGTCGTCGGCGTGGACGTGAATCCCCGCGTGGTTGCCCTCATCAACGAGGGGGTCGAACCCTTCCCGGGCGAGGCGCACTTGGCCCAGTACCTGCCCCCGCTTGCCTCCTCCGGCTCCCTGCGCGCCACGACCGAGTACGCCGAGGCGATCCCCGGCGCCGACGCGGTCGTCATGGTCGTGCCCCTCGTCGTCGATGACGAGAGTCGCCCCGACTTCCGCGTCATGGACGCCGCCACCCGCTCCATGGCCGCCCACCTCACGCCCGGCACCCTCGTCTCCTACGAAACCACCCTGCCCGTGGGCACGACGCGCGGCCGCTACAAGCCTCTCATCGAGGAGGTGTCTGGCCTGATTGAGGACCGCGACTTCGACGTGGTGTTCTCGCCCGAGCGGGTGCTCACGGGGCGCGTCTTCGCCGACCTGGCACGCTACCCGAAGCTCGTGGGGGGCCTCAGTGAATCCGGCGAGGCGCGCGGCGTTCGCTTTTATGAGGCCGTCCTGTCCTTCGATCAGCGCGACGACCTGCCGCGCCCCAACGGCGTGTGGCCCATGGGCGGGGCTGAGGCCGCCGAAATGGCCAAGCTCGCCGAGACCACCTACCGGGACGTCAACATCGGCCTGGCCAACCAATTCGCACGCTACGCGGACGCGGTTGGCATCGACGTCGCGCGCGTCATCGAAGCCTGCAACTCCCAGCCCTACTCCCACATCCACCGGCCCGGCATCGCGGTCGGCGGTCACTGCATCCCCGTGTACCCGCGCCTGTACCTGGCCGGTGATCCGGACGCGACCGTCGTGTCCGCCGCGCGTGCAGCGAACGCTGCCATGCCCGCCTACGCGGTCTCCCGCGCCGCCTCGCTGTTGGGGTCCCTGGACGGCCTGCGCGTCGCGGTCCTGGGTGCCGCCTACCGCGGCGGGGTCAAGGAAACCGCATTCTCTGGCGTCTTCGGCGTCACCCGCGCGCTGCGCGAGGCCGGGGCGCAGGTGAGCGTGCACGATCCGCTGTATTCCGACGACGAGCTGGCGGCCTTCGGGTGGGATGCCTACCACCTCGGCGAGCCGGTGGATGTCGCCATCGTCCAGGCCGACCATGCCGCCTACCGGGAGCTGGTCCCCGCTGACCTGCCCGGCGTGCGCCTCCTCGTCGATGGCCGTGCTGTCACCTCACCCGAGGCCTGGGTCGGCACGCCGCGCATGACGATCGGCGGGGGAAGCGCCCCCGCATGCTAGCCACTCTGGCGACCCGCACCTTTACACCCGAGCCGACGGCTGCCGCGCTGCGCCTTGGGGCACTCGCCCGCGCGCTCGCCGCAGGCGGCGACAGGGTCCGGGTCCTCACCTCGCGCCTGGCTCCCTCCGTCGCCCGCGACGCCCGGCAATCCGCAGACGGCGGCGCTGAGTCGGGGGAGGGGCGCGGCCTTATCGAGGTGCGCCGCGCCCCCGTCCTACGAGACCGCACGGGAGCGGTGCGCGGATACGTCTCATACTTGTCTTTCGACGTCCCTCTTGTCGCTAGGCTGCTTGCCGGCCCCCGCCCGGACGTCGTCGTCTCCGAACCCCCGCCGACGACCGGTGCCGCCGTGCGCATCGCGTGTGCGGCGCGGCGCGTCCCCTACGTCTACTACTGTGCCGACATCGTCTCGGACGCCGCCGCGCTCGCGGGCGTGCCCAGCCCCGTCGTGCGCACGCTCGCGAGGCTGGAGTCCTTCGCGCTACGGGGCGCTCGCCGCGTCATTGCCGTCTCCGATGGGGTTGCGCGCCGCGCCCGTGACCTGGGGGCGCGCGATGTCGCGGTCGTCCCCAACGGGGTGCGCGTGCCCGAGGCGGTGGCCGCCGGCACCCCCGAGGGATACCCCGCCTGCGACGGTCCTGTCTTTGTCTATGCGGGCACGGTCGCCCAGTGGTTGGCCCCCGAGGTCTTCGTCGACGCCTTCGAGCGCGCGCGAGCGCGGCTTGGGGACGCGCGCCTCGTGTTCGTGGGACAGGGGAGTGGATGGGAGGCCCTCGCCGAGCGCTCGCGCGGCGTGGCCGGCGTCGAGATGATCCCCGCCGTCAGCGCCGAGAAGGCGGACCGGTGGATGGCGCGAGCCACCGCGACCCTCGCCTCGCTGCGACCGGGCGGGTACGACTACGCCTACCCGACGAAGATTCTTGCCTCCCTCGCGCAGGGCACTCCCGTCATCTACGCGGGGCCGGGCCAAGCTGCCCGCGACGTCGCGGAGGGCGGGTTCGGGGTGGCGTGCGGCCTCGACGCCGATGAGATCGCCGAGGCCATGGTAGCTATCGCGTCGAGCAGTGCTCCCTGGGTAGGGCCCGAGGGGGTGCGAGTCTGGGTGCGCACGCATCGGTCGGTCGAGACCTCGTCGCGCGCTGCGGCTGCGGTGGTTCGAGCTGCGCTCGCGTAGGCCTGTAGGTTTCTTGTCCCTGCGGCGCTGATGTCGCAGCGTGGCGTTCTTCCTTGCCGTGAGTGCTGTCGGTGGCGCATCGGTGCGTTCCGACGAGAGGGCGCATTGTTTCGAGAGGCCTCGGCCTCGTCTCACATGCGAAAGAGCTATTACTTCAGTTCATATCAGTTCATGTGTGTAACTGTTCTCATGTTTACAGTTACAGCATAAGTGCCTACAATCACGACTGTCACATTAGCAACTTGGAGGATCACTATGCGCTCCTCATGGAGGACCATCGTCGCCGGGCTCACCCTGGCCCTCGGCGCAGCCATCGCGGCCTTTGCGCCACCGGCCCACGCCGCTGGCATCACCATCGCCATCGACCCCGGGCACGGCGGCTCCGACTCCGGTGCGGTCGCAAACGGCCTGCGTGAAAAGGACCTGACCCTCGCGGTCTCGCTGGCCCTGAAGGAAGAGCTGGAAAGCTACGACGGCGTGCG
>CABKMD010000002.1 GCA_902373435.1 uncultured Actinomyces sp. | reverse complement strand
CCCGCGCCCCAGCCTCGCAGCGGTCAGTGGAAGTCCGGCTACTTCGGCTGGTGGTACAGCTACTCTGACGGCACCTACGCGGCCAACGAGACCCTCGTCATCGACGGACAGACCTACCGCTTCGACGCGAGCAGCTACCTCAAGATGGGCTGGGTCTACGACGGCGGACACTGGTACTACCACGGCTCCAACGGTGCCCAGCAGTACGGCTGGATCATGGACCGCGGCTCCTGGTACTACTTCAGCCCCGCGACCGGGCAGATGGCGACCGGCTGGACCCAGATCGACGGAAGCTGGTTCTACCTGTCCTCCTCCGGCGTCATACGTACCGGATGGGTCAAGGACGGCGGCACCCGGTACTACCTGTCGCCCTCCGGCTCCATGGCCACCGGTTGGGAACTCATCGGTTGGTCCTGGTACCACTTCGCGCCCTCGGGCGCGTGGATCGGCTAACCGTTAGCTCCACATGAGACGAGGCCGTGGCCAGGATTTCCGGCTGCGGCCTCGTTTATGTGTGGAGGAGGTCAGTCCTTGCGGATTGACAGGGACTCGACGCGGTGGTCGGGGCCCTTCGCGAAGATGAGGGTCGCGCGCTCGCGGGTGGGGCGAATGTTTTCGCGCAGGTTCGGTAGGTTGATCGCGTTCCAGACAACGTGGGCGGTCGAGACGGCCTCGTCGTCGGTGAGGGATGCATAGGTCTTGAAGTAGGAGTCCTCACGGGAGAACGCGGTTGCGCGCAGCTTGAGGAAACGGTCGACGTACCACTGCTCGATGAGTTTCTCGTCGGCGTCGACGTAGATGGAGAAATCGAAGTAGTCCGAGACGGCCACCGAGATGGAACCGGGCGCGGAGCGCGGCGGCTGGAGCACGTTGAGGCCCTCGACGATGAGGATGTCGGGGCGATCTACGTTGATGTAGGAGTCGGGCACAATGTCGTAGGTGACGTGCGAGTACACGGGGGCCTGTGCGTGTGGGTTGCCGGCCTTCACCGAGGCGAGGAACGAAATAAGGGCCGAGCGGTCGTAGGATTCGGGGAATCCCTTGCGGGCGATAAGGGAGCGTTCGTGCAGGATCCGGTTCGGGTAGAGGAACCCGTCGGTGGTCACCAGGTCCACGCGCGGCGTGGAGTCCCAGCGGGAGAGTAACAGCTGGAGGAGGCGCGCGACCGTTGACTTGCCGACGGCGACAGAGCCGGCGATCCCGATGACGAAGGGGGTCGAGTAGGCCTCGGGCTCTCCGAGGAAGGCATGGCGCTCTGCGGCGGTGCGGCGGCGCCCGTCGATGTAGAGCTGCAGCAGCGCGCTCAGGGGCCGATAAATCGTGTCGACCTCGGTCATGTCGATGGGGTCGCCGAGCGAGGCGATGCGGTCAATGTCCTCCTGCGTGAGCGGCAGGGGAGTGCGATCGGCGAGGCGGTCCCACTCGCAGCGGGCGAAGCGCGCGTAGGGGGTGGGCGTGTTGCGCACGGCAGCCGGGCTTAGCTCGTCAGGCGAGGCGGTCGGCGAGGCCGGGGATGGGACGGTCGAGGGGCTCTCGGTGATGCTCACGGTCCCATTGTGCCCCACATGTTTGTGGTCGTGCGCACTCGTTCACCGCGTGAAGCGACACACGTTACTGACCGATGAAGGGGTCCGGTGTGTTCCAATAAGTGTTATGTGCGGAATTGTTGGACATATTGCATGCAAGGGGTCCCAGCGTAGTCGCGAGGTTGTCCTCGGCGGCCTGGCGCGCCTCGAATATCGCGGGTACGACTCGGCGGGCATCGCCCTGGCGTCCCCGGATCACCTGGACGTGCGCCGCGCGGTCGGCAAGCTTGTGAACCTCTCCGAGGAACTCGACGCGCAGCCCCCGGCCGACGCGTACGCGGGCATCGGACACACCCGCTGGGCGACCCACGGCCGCCCGACGGTTGCGAACGCCCATCCTCACTCCAGCCCGGACGGGCGCTTCTCGCTCGTCCATAACGGCATCATCGAAAACGCGGACGCCCTGCGCGCCGCCCTCATCGCCGACGGCGAGACCTTCGCATCGGAGACCGACACCGAGGTGGTCGTCCACCTGCTGGCTCGCGCCTACGAAAAGGCCGAGGCGGCCTCGTACCAGGGTGCGGTCGCCGGACTGACCGGCGTCGACGAGGAGGTGGCGCGCCGACTGGTCGTCGCCATGCGCGCGGTCACCGCCCAGCTGCACGGCACCTTCACCCTGCTGGTGCTGAGCACCCAGTCCCCGAACGTCATCGTCGCGGCCCGCCGCTCCTCCCCGCTGGTCATCGGCCTGGGGGACGGGGAGAACTTCCTGGGCTCCGACGTCCTGGCCTTCGTCGAGCACACCAACCGCGCCGTCGAGGTTGACCAGGACGAGGTCGTGGTCGTCTCCGCGACCGACGTGACCGTCATCGACCCCAGCGGCAACCCGGTCGAGCGTGAAGCGTACGAGATCGACTTCTCCTCGGATCGCGCCACCAAGAACGGGTGGCCGACCTTCATGGAGAAGGAGATCCACGAGCAGCCCGACGCCGTGGGCGCTACCCTCGTCGACCGCATCGACTCCCACGGTCGCCTGGCTCTGGACGAGGTGCGCATCCCCGAGCACGTCCTGCGCTCCGTCGACAAGGTCATCATGATCGGCTGCGGCACCGCATCCTACGCCGGACAGGTCGCCCGCTACGCGATCGAGCACTGGTGCCGCATCCCCGTCGAGGTCGAACTCTCCAGCGAGTTCCGCTACCGCGACCCGGTCGTCGATGCAAAGACGCTGGTCGTCGCCATCTCCCAGAGCGGCGAGACCATGGACACGATCCAGGCGATCCGCCACGCCCGTGAGCAGGGCGCGAAAGTCGTCGCGATCGTCAACACGCCCGGCTCGACGATCTCGCGCGAGTCCGACGCGGTGATCCTCACGCACGCGGGCCCCGAGATCGCGGTCGCCTCCACCAAGGCGTTCACCGCACAGGTCGCCGCCTGCTACATCCTGGGCCTGTACCTGGCGCAGGTGCGCGGCAACAAGTACGCCGACGAGATCGCCGACTACATGGACAAGCTCGCGGCCGTCCCCGCCGAGATCTCTCGCGTCCTGGAAAACGGCGAGAGCGTGCGCCAGTTCGCCCGCACGATGCAGGAGGCGACCTCGGTGATCTACCTGGGCCGCCACGTCGGCTTCCCCGTCGCCCTCGAGGGTGCGCTCAAGCTCAAGGAAATCTGCTATATCCATGCCGAGGGCTTCGCCGCCGGAGAACTCAAGCACGGGCCGATCGCGCTCGTGGACGAGGGGCAGCCGGTCATCGTCATCGTGCCCACCCCGCGCCGCCCCGAGCTGCACGGCAAGGTCTTGGCCAACATCGCCGAGGTCCGCGCCCGCGGAGCCCGCACGATCATCATCGCCGAGGAGGGGGACTCCTCCGTCGACGAGTTCGCCGAGGTCGTCTTCCGCGTGCCCGCCGTGCCGACCCTGTACGCGCCGCTGCTGACCGTCGTGCCGCTGCAGATCTTCGCCTGCGAGCTCGCCGCCGTGAAGGGTCTCGACGTCGACCAGCCGCGCAACCTGGCCAAGTCCGTGACGGTGGAGTGATCCGCCGGCGCGGGGCCTGTGCCCCGGCAGCGCTCACGGGCCTCGTTCCTCATTCGGGACGAGGCCCGTACCACTGTGGGCCGGCTGTGTGGGAGAATTGCCCCATGTTGATTCTGGACGGTCGCGCCCTGTCCTTCGCTGAGGCACGAGACATTGAACGTCGGCACGTTGAAGCGGCAGTCGCTGACGGCGACCCCGACCGCTACATGCGCCAGGTCGCTCAGGAAGTCGCTGCCGCCGCTGAGCTGCGGGCGACGCCTTACGCTCTGCACATTAAGGACCCCGAGGCTCCCTCCGTCGGTGCTTCTCACACTGCCCTTCGCACGCGCTCCAAGGACTACGACATTGACGAGGAGTTGGCGGAGTTTGATCGCGTCGACCAGTGCGTGGTCGCATTTGTCGGTGGAGGCGACAACGGAGGCGATGCCCTCTACGCATGCGCTTTCCTCGCCGAGCGATGCGTACGAGTGAGCGCGTTCCTCCTCAAGCCCTCACCCCATCCCCGAGCCCTGGCTGCCGCCCGGGAGGCGGGCGTGGCCATTGTGGACCTGTCGGACAAGCCGCTGCGCACCGTTGAAGGAACTCTGGAGTGGAGCACGATCCAGGGGGCTGGTGTCTGGATTGACGGCATCGTTGGTATTGGCGCGAAGGGGCCGCTCACAGGTGAGCTCGCGCGCACCGTCACGCGTCTGAACGAGGTGAATGCGGCCAAGCCCCGGCATGTTATTGCAATCGATGTGCCTTCTGGGTTGACCGATGGCGACGGCGCGATTCGTGGTCCCATCCTCCGGGCGACGTGCACGATGGTGGTGGGTGCCTACAAGCGCGCCGAGATTCTCCCGCCTGCCGTTGAGTTTTCCGGCTCCCTCGAAACGATCAGCATGTGCTGGAGTGACGTACCGACCAGCGTGGATCGTGATGCGAACGGAACGATCGGAGCCCAGGACGTTTACTACTACAACGATGGATGTCGAGCCGCATCTGTCATCCCCATCCCCGCGTTCTCAGACGACAAGTACGCCCGCGGCGTCGTCGGCCTCGTCGCGGGGTCCGACACCTACCCGGGTGCCGGCGTTCTCGCCACACGTGGGGCGCTGGCCGCTGGCGTGGGCATGGTTCGCCTCAACTCGACCAGGCGCGTCCAAGATCTCGTGCTGGCCGACCAGCCGGGTGTCGTCATGGTCGGTGGGCGTATCCAGGCTGCTCTCATCGGCCCCGGCCTCGATGAGGACCGCCGCGAGGACGCGCTCGAGCTTGCACAGTTCTGCGGTCAGGCCGGCATACCTCTCGTCATCGACGCGTGGGCGCTGAACCTCGTTCCCGAGCTCGTGGGCGTGATGAATCCGGAGATGACGGTCCTGACCCCACATTACGGCGAGGCCTCGCGACTCCTGGGACGCCTCGGGTCTGCGGTGACGCGAGCTGAGGTCGCAGCCGCGCCCCTGCGCTACGCCCGCGCGCTCCACGAGGCCACCGGCTGCCACGTCGTCTTGAAAGGCCCCGTGACGATCGTCTACTCCTACGAATACGTCGATCTCGATACTGTCGATGCGGTCGATATCAGCGGCGACGGTACCAGTGTGCACGCGCGTCCCGAACTCACGCGTGTTTACGAGCCGACGGTGAACGCAACCACGACATCGTGGGCGGGGGTTGCCGGCAGCGGCGACGTCCTCGCCGGCTTGATAGCGGGTGTCCTTGCTCGCCCGCTCGCACCCCGTCCCGGGCGCGAGGGCCCAGACGGACGACCGCAGTACGTCACGTCGGCGAGGATTTCCGCAGCCGTCATGCTTCACGCGAGGGCGGCTGACAGGATAGGTCGCCAATACAGCGGTGATATTGCGATGCAGGCCAGTGATATTGCTCGGGAGATCCCGCGTACCGCTGCGGTGCGCGGTGGCTCTCGCGTGAGATACTAGGAGAGTGACTGTCACGGACATTCAAAGCGAGGGACGGGGATCCCCGTCGCGGGCGGTCGTCGATCTAGCCGCCATCAAGCACAACCTGAGCGTCCTGCGGGCCGCCGCCCCGGGCGCACTCCAGCTCGCCACCGTCAAGGCGAACGCCTACGGGCACGGGCTCGTCCCCGTCGCGCTCGCGTCGCTGGACGGCGGCACCGACTGGCTGGGCGTCGCCCAGCTGGCCGAGGCGTTCGCGCTGCGCCACGGCCTCGACGAGGCTGGGGTCGCCCGAGCCGACGCCCCCATCCTCGCGTGGATCTCCACCTCATCCTCCGACTTTGCGGCCGCGATCGATGCCGACATCGACCTGTCCGTATCGTGGACCTGGGTTCTCGCCGACATTTGTGCCGCCGCCCGAACGGTGGGCCGCCCCGCCCGCGTTCACGTCAAGATCGACACCGGCATGTCCCGCGCTGGCTCCACCCTCGCCGACCTGCCCGCCCTGGCCGCGGCCCTGCGCATGGCCGCCGATGACGGCCTCGTCGACATCGTGGGAGCATGGAGTCACATGTCCCGCGCCGATGACCCCAGCGAGGCGGGCAACGCCTCGACCGCGAGACACGTGCGGATATTCGAGGAGGGCCTGGCGATCCTCGCCGACGCGGGCATCACGCCGCGCATCCGCCACCTGTCCGCCACCTCGGGCATCCTGTGGCACCCCGAGGCCCACTACGACATGGTCCGCTGCGGCATCGGCCTGTACGGGCTGAGCCCCGACCCCGCGGTGGCCACGTCCAAGCAGCTCGGCCTCATCCCCGCTCTCGAGCTGCGCGCGCCCCTCACCTCCGTCAAGGTCGTCGAAGAGGGAACCCCTGTCTCGTACGGGGGTACCTGGGTCGCGCCCACGCGCCGCTGGATCGGACTCGTTCCCCTCGGCTACGGTGACGGCATCCTGCGCGCCGCCTCCAACCGGGCGCGCGTCGTCGTCCACACCGCCTCCGGCCCCTTCAATGCGCCCCTCATTGGACGCGTGTGCATGGACCAGTTCATGGTCGACCTCGGGCAGGCCGAGGGGAGGCCCGGAACACCGACTGCGCGCAGTGGGCAAGCCCCCGCCGCCCTCGGCGACATTGTCACCCTCTTCGGCTCCGGAGCGGGCGGCGAAGCCTTAGCTGACGGCTGGGCGCAGGCAGCCGGTACCATCAACTACGAAATCGTCACGAACCTCGGCGCACACATCCCCCGCATCTACCGGGATGGTGCTGACGCGACCTTCGGGAGCAACTCATGACCCAGCCCATCGCCTCCTACGAGGTGTCGACGCGCGACGCCGACCAGACGCGCTCGTTCGGCGAAGACCTCGGCCGTATCCTCGCGGCCGGAGACCTCCTCATGCTCTCAGGGGGCCTCGGCGCGGGCAAGACCACCCTCACCCAGGGCATCGGCGTCGGCATGGGTGTGCGCGGGCGCGTCGCCTCCCCGACATTCATCGTCGCCCGCGTACACCCCTCTCTGAGCGGCGGCCCGGACCTCATCCACGCGGACGCCTACCGCATCACCGATCTGAACGACCTGGAGACCCTCGACCTCGACTCCTCCCTCGACGAGGCCGTCACCGTCGTCGAATGGGGCGAAGGCAAAACCGAGGCGATGAGCGACGAACGCCTCTCTATCGAGGTGCGCCGGGCCTCGGGCGGCGAGGCCGCCCACGAGGGGGACGTCATCGACCTGGAGAACATGGACGACGGTACGCGCGTCATCATCCTGCACGCCCACGGGCACCGCTGGGACGGCGTCCTTGACGGCGTCGTCGCCGCCCATGGTGGAACCCGCATCGACGAGGCTGGCGCCGACGAGTAGGATCACACCGTGCGAGAGATAGCCCTAGACACCCAAGCAGCCACCACCGTCGCCATCATCGACGACGGCTGCGTCGTCGGCCGCGCCCAGAACGATTCTGGACGTCACCACGCCGAATCCATCACCCCGCTCGTGCGCGAGGCGCTCGCGGCAGCAGGTCTGCCCGCGCAGCTCGCCCATGCCGGTGTCGATCGTGTCCTCGTGGGCACCGGTCCCGCCCCCTTCACCGGGCTGCGCGCCGGCCTCGTCTCCGCTCGCGTCCTCGCCTCGGTCGCCGGCGTGCCCGCCTACGGCGTGTCCGCCCTCGACGTCATTGCCCGCCAGGGCCTCGACCGACTGCCTCCCGATACCCGCGTCTACGCGATCGCCGACGCTCGCCGCCGCGAACTCTACTGGGGCTCATACATGGCCGCCGGACCCGATGACGTCACCCTTGAGGGGCGTCTCGAAGTCGGCGCTGTCAGCGTGCTCCTGGGCGCCATGCGGGCCGCCCCCGGCCTCGTCGTCGCGGGAGCGCCGATCCCCGCGCACAGCGCCGACGCGCTTGCCCGCGCGGACCTCGGACCCCAGGTGAGTCTCGATCCTGCCGTCATGAGCCGCATCGTCGCCACGCGTCTGTCGCGCGGCGACGAGGATCGTCTGCGCACCGATCCCCTGTACCTGCGTCGCCCCGATATCCAGGGCCAGCCCACCACGCGCCTGTGAACGTCACGCTGCGCGTCGCCGGGCCGGGTGACCTCGAACTATTCGCAGCGCTCGAGGCCGAGGTGTTCGCCGAGGACCCCTGGACCCCCTATGCGATCGCCGAGGAGCTCTCCTCTCCTGCCTCGCGCTATTGGATCGCCACGGATGAGTCCGGTGACGTCGTCGGATATGGCGGCGTCAAGGTCGGCGGAGATCAGGCTGACGTCATGACCATCGGGGTGCGCTCCCACGCGCGCGGACGAGGCATCGGCGCGGCCATCCTGGACGCCCTCCTGGTCTGGTCACGCGAGGCTGGAGCGCGCGACATCTTCCTCGAGGTGCGCCCTTCCAACATGGGTGCCATCGGCCTGTACGAGTCCCGGGGTTTCATCGAAATCGGGCGCCGCCCGCGCTACTTCCGCAACCCCGTCGAAGAGGCAGTCGAGATGCGGGCACCCCTCCACTGAGGCAATGGGACGGCCGCCGCTAAATAGGTGCGGTCGGTGTATCAAAATTCGTGTCTTTCGTCCCCTGTTCGTGGGGTCGATGGTCCTATATGTTTTCCTTGCGGTCCCGCTGCAAGCTGCCTGATATAACCGCAGAAAATGGCCGAAAATGACACCGTGTCGAGAACCGTCGCGATCGGTCTCGTGCCATGGTCCTACGAAGCGGACGAAAAGCGTCGATATGCTCGTGGCATGGCCACTCAAAATGTCGCAACGAAGAAGCGCCGCGCGTGGACCACCAGTGTCTTTATTAAGCAGCTGATGGCCGTCTCGGGCTTCGTTTTCGTTTTCTTCTTGCTGTTCCACTCCTACGGCAACCTCAAGATGTTCCTGGGCGCGGAGGTCTACAACGACTACGCGCACTGGCTGCATGAAGAGGCTTTCGTGCCGATCTTCCCGCACGGCGGATTCATCTGGGTGTTCCGCGCCGCTATGGCGCTGATGCTCATCATCCACCTGTGGGCCGCCGCCTACACTTGGAAGCGTTCGCGTCGCGCTCGCTCCACCCGCTACGTCGTCAAGAAGTCCGTCTCGGACTCCTACGCGGCTCGCACCATGCGTATGAGCGGTGTCCTCATCCTGTTGATCCTGATCTTCCATATCGCTCACTTCACCACCGTGAGCCTGCCCGCGAAGATCGCGAACTTCGGCGCTGACGTCACCACGCCTTACGCCCGCATGATCGCTTCCTTCCAGTCGCCGGTCCTGGTGATCCTCTACGCCGTGTTCGTCGGCTGCGCCTGCATCCACGTCTCCCACGGCTTCTGGTCCATGTTCCAGTCGCTCGGTTGGGTGCGTTCCGCGACCCGCAAGCCGCTGGTTCTCCTCTCGGGCCTGGTCGGTCTGGTCATCTTCGTGATGTTCATGGCCCCGCCCGTCGCCATCGTCACCGGCTTGATCCACTGAGGAAGGGCACTCAATCATGACCGATACACTCATCCACGGCCTCTACCGTGAAGGCGAGAAGATCACCGACACGAAGGCCCCCCACGACGTCCCGATTGCTCAGCGCTGGGAACAGCGTAAGTTCACCGCCGCGCTGGTCAACCCTGCCAACCGCCGTAAGCTGCGCGTCATCATCGTCGGCTCCGGCCTCGCTGGCGGCGCTGCCGCCGCCTCGCTGGGCGAAATGGGCTACAACGTCGACTGCTTCTTCTACCAGGACTCCGCCCGCCGCGCGCACTCCATCGCCGCTCAGGGTGGTATCAACGCCGCGAAGAACTACCGCAACGACAACGACTCCGTCTACCGTCTCTTCTACGACACGGTCAAGGGCGGCGACTACCGCGCTCGTGAGGACAACGTCTACCGCCTCGCCGAGGTCAGCGCCAACATCATCGACCAGTGCGTCGCGCAGGGCGTCCCCTTCGCCCGCGAGTACGGCGGCCTCCTCGACAACCGCTCCTTCGGTGGCGTGCAGGTGTCCCGTACGTTCTACGCGCGTGGCCAGACGGGTCAGCAGCTGCTGATCGGCGCCTACCAGGCGCTCGAGCGCCAGGTCGCGGTCGGCACCGTCAAGGAACACTCGCGCCACGAGATGGTCGAGCTCATCGTCGACGAGGGCAAGGCGCGCGGCATCGTCGCCCGAGACATGTCCACCGGCAAGCTCGAGACCTTCATCGCCGACGCGGTCGTCCTGGCCACCGGCGGCTACGGCAACGTGTTCTTCCTATCCACCAACGCGATGGGCTGTAACGCGACCGCCATCTGGCGTGCGTACCGCAAGGGCGCCTACTTCGGCAACCCCTGCTTCACGCAGATTCACCCCACGTGCATTCCCCAGCACGGCGACCAGCAGTCGAAGCTGACCCTCATGTCGGAGTCGCTGCGTAACGACGGCCGCATCTGGGTTCCCAAGCGCGCCGAGGACTGCGAGAAGGACCCGCGCGACATCCCCGAAGAGGATCGCGACTACTACCTGGAGCGCATCTACCCCTCCTTCGGTAACCTCGTGCCCCGCGACATCGCGTCGCGTCAGGCCAAGAACATGTGTGACGAGGGCCGTGGCGTCGGCCCGAAGATCGACGGTGTCGCCCGCGGCGTCTACCTGGACTTCTCCGACGCGATCAACCGTATGGGCCTGGCCGCTGTGTCCGCCAAGTACGGCAACCTCTTCGACATGTACGAGCGCATCACGGGTGACAACCCCTACGAGGTGCCGATGCGCATCTACCCGGCCGTCCACTACACCATGGGTGGCCTGTGGGTTGACTACGACCTCGAGTCGAACCTGTCCGGCCTGTACGTGGCCGGCGAGGCGAACTTCTCCGACCACGGCGCGAACCGGCTGGGTGCCTCGGCGCTCATGCAGGGCCTGTCGGACGGCTACTTCGTCCTGCCCAACACGATCAACGACTACCTGGCGCACTGCTTCCACCTGCCCAAGCTGGACGAGAACTCGCCTTCGGTGAAGGAAGCTCTCGAGTCGGCTCAGGGCCGCATCGACACCCTCATGTCGATCAACGGCACCCGTTCCGTGGACTCGTTCCACAAGGAGCTGGGCAAGATCATGTGGGAGTACTGCGGCATGGAACGTACCGAGGACGGCCTGAAGAAGGCCATCGGTATGATCCGTGAGCTGCGCGCCGACTACTGGAAGAACGTTCGCGTTCCCGGCAAGTCGATCGGTGAACTCAACCAGTCCCTCGAGAAGGCCGGCCGTGTCGCCGACTTCATGGAGCTGGGTGAACTCATGTGCATCGACGCGCTGCACCGCGAAGAGTCGTGTGGCGGCCACTTCCGCGCGGAGTCTCAGACTCCCGAGGGTGAGGCCCTGCGCCACGACGACAAGTTCCTGTACGTGGCGGCTTGGGAATACGCTGGCGAAGGCGAGCCCCCGATCCTCCACAAGGAAGACCTCATTTACAACGACATCGAGCTGAAGCAGCGGAGCTACAAGTGAACCTGACACTGAGGATCTGGCGCCAAAACGGTCCCGAAGACAAGGGCGCAATTCATGAATACCAGGTGAAGGGAATCTCGGAAGAGTCCTCGTTCCTGGAGATGCTTGACGTCTTGAACGAAGAGCTCTTCGCACGCGGCGAGGAACCCGTCGCCTTCGACTCCGACTGCCGTGAGGGTATCTGCGGTCAGTGTGGCATCGTCATCAACGGTATCGCTCACGGCCCGGAGGTCACCACGACCTGCCAGCTGCACATGCGTTCCTTCAACGATGGCGACGTCATCACGATCGAGCCGTGGCGTGCATCGGGCTTCCCGATCATCAAGGACCTCGTGGTCAACCGCAGCGCCCTGGATCGCATCATCCAGGCCGGCGGCTACATCTCCGTGAACACGGGTGCGGCCCCCGACGCGCACGCGACCCCGGTCCCGAAGCAGGACGCGGATCGCGCGTTCGAGGCCGCCGCGTGCATCGGCTGTGGTGCGTGCGTGGCTGCCTGCCCGAACGCCTCCGCGATGCTCTTCACCTCGGCGAAGGTCACGCACCTTGGCCTGCTCCCGCAGGGCAAGCCCGAGAATTACAAGCGCGTTGTCAACATGCTCAACCAGATGGACGACGAGGGCTTCGGCTCCTGCTCGAACATCGGCGAGTGTGCTGCGGTCTGCCCCAAGCAGATCCCGCTTGACGTGATCGCAAACCTGAACCGCCAGCTCGGCAAGGCTGCCTTCAAGGGCGTCTGAGTCGGCTGGAGTGGCCTCGTGGAGGGCCCGGCGCGCACGCGCCGGGCCCTCCCGCGTTTGTGTGGGGCAGACCCGTTGGCACAGTGATGTGACGGTTGCTGCGACGCGGCGATGGTGGCGCAGTAGCCAACGCAATAAGCTCATCACGGACCGGCGCGCGGCGTATCATAGAGGCATCATCGGCTCAGAGAGGAGCACGCCATGGAATTTGATGAAACTGGTCCTAACACGCATACGCGTCGCTACTGGGTCAGCGCGACCGTCGGCATCACGGCGATGATCGCCTTTGCGATTCTGTCGATCCTCCTGCTGGTGGGCATGGTCTTTGGCTCGCCTCAGATCAAGCCGATCGCCGATTCTCTGTTCCCCTGGAGCCTGGTGGTCTTCGCGATTGCGGGTGTCTCGATGGTCATCGCGAACGCGCGTTCGCGCGATTAGATCGACGCCGACCCCGTACGCTCCGGACCCGCTCGCCACGCGCGTGCGGCAGCTCCCGCATGCGCGGATTACACTGGGGGCGTGAGTGAACCCCTGGTCCTTGGTATTGAGTCAACCTGCGACGAGACCGGCGTCGGCCTCGTGCGCGGTACACAGCTGCTGGTCGACCGCACGGCCACGTCGATGGATGAGTACGCCCGCTACGGCGGCATTATCCCTGAGATCGCGTCGCGTGCGCACCTGGAGTCCTTCCTGCCCACGCTGGACGCTGCTCTCGGCGAGGCCGGCGTGACCCTGGGGGACGTGGACGCGATTGCGGTTGCGGCCGGACCGGGTCTCGTTGGTTCGCTGACTGTCGGTATCTGCGCGGCGAAGGCGCTGGCCTCGTCGCTGGGTAAGCCTCTGTACGGCGTCAACCACGTGATCGGCCACCTGGCTGTCGATAAGCTCGCCGACGGGCCACTGCCCGAGCACTTTATCGGACTCGTCGTCTCCGGTGGCCACTCCAATATCCTTGAGATCCGCAATATCGCGACGGACGTCGTCGAGCTGGGTGGCACCCTGGACGACGCTGCGGGCGAGGCCTTCGACAAGGTCGGGCGCCTCCTCGGCCTGCCCTACCCGGGCGGCCCGCACGTGGACCGTCTGTCTCAGCAGGGGGAGCGCGAGGCGATCCGTTTCCCGCGCGGCCTGGCTGCCGGCAAGGATAAGGAGCGTCACAAGTACGACTTCTCCTTCTCGGGCCTGAAGACCGCTGTCGCCCGATACATCGAGGGTGCGACCGCGCGCGGCGAGGTCGTCAGCAAGGAAAACGTGTGCGCTGCGTTCTCCGAGGCCGTCAACGATTCCCTCACTGCGAAGGCCGTGCGCGCCGCGCTAGACACCGGATGCGACACGATTGTCGTGGGCGGTGGATTCTCAGCGAACTCCCGACTGCGTGCTCTATTGGCCCAGCGAGCCGAGGCGGCCGGCGTTCAGGTGCGCATGCCCCCTCTGCGCTTCTGCACGGACAACGGTGCTCAGATCGCGGCGATCGGCTCCGAGCTGGTCGCTGCGGGCCTGCCGCCGTCGGACTGGGACTTCTCCCCGGATTCGGGCATGGAGCTGACGGCGACGTACCTGGCGCCGCGGGCCTGAGAACGGCCCGCGGGCCTAGCGCAGGCCGTCCATGAAGCTCTGCGCGATCGAGCTCCACGAGGTGTAGAAGCCGCCCACCATGTTGGCGGCAATACCGACGAGGAGAGCGGCGCTTGCCGTGGCCGCTCCGAGGGATATCAGACGCGCCAGGTATGCGAGTCCCCGGAGCGCGGGACGCGGCACAGCGGTGAAGAGACCCGAGTGCTGCGCGCGGTGACGCGCCCGGTGTGGGTGGTCGGCCTCATCGCGCTCGTCCTCCTGGCGGCGCAGCTGCCAGCGCGGCGCGACATACCACGTGAGTACGAGCGAGACGAGTACGCCGACAATCAGGAGGCCAAGCGTCAGGTACCCGTTCGGGGCGCTCGGTTGAACCTCGTGGGTGACGGTCGTCACCGGCACGATGGACGCGCTGGCATCGGAGGACTGTGCGGTCGCCGCCGTCGAAGCGGCGCCGACGGCCCGCGAGACCCGGTCGGAGGATCCCCACCATGCCAGCATCGTCGGAATGTGCTCGCGCCACAGCGGGCCCGCGTGCCCGCCCGTCGGGGGAACGTCGGTGGTGACACTGTCGGCTTCCTTGACGGCTGACGCCATCTTGAGAGCGGCGTTTGCGCCGCCAATGGCGTCGTCGCCGGCGGCCATCGCGTAGATGCGCATTCCGTCAGGCTTGCGTTTCGCCAGCATGGTCGACAGCGTGTTGTCGGCTAGGTACTGGTCGCCCTGGTTGGTCATCTGCCCCTCGATCTGCGTGTCATAACCAGACAGAGACGCGGCGGCGCCGTAAGTTTCGGGCGTGCGCAGGGCTGTCCAGATCGCGCAGTAGGCACCGGAAGAGAAACCTCCGATCATCCAGGCGTCGCGATTGGACGTCGTATTGGGGAAGTTGTGTCGAATCATCTCGGGGACGTCGTGGGACACCCACGTGTAGACGGCGGGACGCCCCTCGATGTCTGCGCAGTCGTGGGCCTCCTCGTCGACGTTGAGATCGGGGGCGACGACGATTGCGGGTGGGATGATGCCCGCCGCGATGGCCTTGTCGAGTTCCTCTTGAATGCTGAGGTTGCGCAGGATGCCGTCGGCGCCGCCCGGGTAGCCGTGGAGAAGCTCGATGACCGCGTAGGTCTTGCCGTCGGTGGGGGAGTAGTCGCGTGGCGTGATGACGAAGACGGGCAGGGTGATCCCGCTCGACGGGCCGGTCCAGGTGGTCTCGAGCATGCCGTCCTCGGTCGTGGTGAAGGTCGCGTCGAGTTCGGATGCGGCGGCCGACTGCGCGTCGACGTCGGCCTCACCGCCGGACTGGGCGCTCGTTCCGACGACGGTTGAAAACGCGAGTTTTGCAAGGTCCCCGCTGGTTTTCACGAGCCCGAGCGAGCGATTGAAGACGAGAGCGCCCGCGGACGCGATCAGGAGCGTGGGCACGAGGAGGATGACCGTGCGCCCCAGCCACCGCCTCGTGCGTCCCGGGCAGCGCGATGGGGCCGAACGTGCAAGCGCAGATGCCCCGGCCAGCAGAGACAAAACCGCCAGGAGTGTAACGACCGCGAGGGTCTTGAGCGAGGTGAGGGGGATGCTTCCCAGGATGCTCATCGACGTTCCTCCCCGCTCTCATCGGACGAGGCCGTGGCAGCGAGCGTGCCCTCATGGGACGCGCGCTCCCGAAAGGCCGCTCGGGTCGATCGCAGGTCGCCGACGCCCTTCGCGGCGAGCTTGGCGAGGCCCCCGGCGACGGAGGCGACGAGCGTGAGGGTCTGCGCGGGAGACACGTGGGGCACGTAGGCGTGCGAGATGGCCAGTCCCACCGTCGCGAGGGAGGCCGGATCCGGCACCGCCAGGTACAGGGACTGCGTGCGGGGCTTGAACTTGCGCTTGAACGCATGCAGCGAGGAGAAGCCGTAGAGCGGCTCCATGATGGCGGCCAGCGCGTCGGTGACGGGTCCAAAAGCCGAGGTGTCGTCGGCTGAACGGGACAGGGGAGCGCCCGACAGGGACAGGATCTCCAACCCCTCTTCCTGCGCCGACAGGGCGGCCTTGCCGATGAGGAACTCGATCGCGGGGCGCCACCCGTTCGTGCGCCGACGCATGACGTCCAGGGTCAGGCCGACGACTGCTCCGTCGCGGTAGATGGGAAGCCACGAGGTGACGGCGTGGATCGTCGATTCCTCGTCGATGGCGACCAGGATGCGTGTTTCGGGGACCGCGAGTTCGGGCACGCCGCCGAGCGTGAAGCTCATCTCGGGCAGCGCTTTGTCACTGCTCCACGTGTCGGAGATGACGGTGATCTGATCGCGCCAGCCCGCCGGGCACTCCTCCCAGGTGGTCCACACGGCGTCGACGCCCTCGCGGGACGCGTGATTCATGGCGGTGCGCACATCCTGGTAGACCTTGCCCTTGAATGCGAGGCCGGGCAGGTCCAGCAGGGACTCCTCGGCGACCTGCATGATCGTCCAGCCCTCCTCGCGCGCGGCCTGCGCGAGTTCCTCGTGGACCGAGTAGAGCGCGGGGGTCAGGCCCGAGGCGGACGCGAAGGACGAGAACTGCTCGATAGCATCGGAGGCCTTGCCCGGCTCGTACGCCAGGTCGGTGACCGTCAGCGCGACGCCTCCCGACCCGCGATAGGCGACCCCGGCCTCGCTGGAAGGGGATACCCACACCTGGTTGCCCTCCCAGGTCTGTATCCACCCGAGTGTGCCCGCGCCGTGGGCGCGCAGGAGTGGCGTGAGGCTCTCGAGTGGGGAGGACAGCGGGATACGAGGCCGAGCGAGCAGTGCTTTCAGGATGATGGTGAGGGTGCCAAGCCAAGCGACGAGGGGAACCCACAGGACGGGTGCCTCGGCGAAGAGCGTCATCGGAACCAGGGATGGCTCGAAGATCGATGCTGTCGCCGTGGGGAGCAACGTGAGGGTGTAATCGTGGAGGATCTGCAGGGGAGCCGCGTACTCGGTGACGGTGAGGTCGTCGGCATTAAGGGCATTGAGGGGGACGAACGAGTCGCTCGTCAGGAACCCGAGGACGAGAACCGCGCCCGCGCAGCTGACCATGAGAAGCAACCAGCGCCGCAGCAGGGTCGAGGTCGTGGAGGGCTCCGCGTGAATCGTGAAGGAACGGCGCATCCACCACGTGATGACGCACAGGGCGGCGTTGAGGATGACCGGAACGAGAAGGAGCGAGGCCGTGGTGACGAGCTCGGGCCTGGCCATCCCGTTCTCGTCGGTGCCCTGGGTGAGAGCGACGCCCGTCGCCGCGACCGTCGATAGCCCAAGGACCAGCTGGAGGATGAGAGTGCCGTAGTAGGCGGCGCGTCTGCCCTTGCGCAGCCCGTACGCGAAGATCAGCTGGAGCGTGATGGGGGCCAGGCACAGGAGAGTTGTGATGACGCCCGTGCGCCCCTCGAGCCACCACGCGGGTCCCAGCGACCACCGCATCTGAGCGAGAGGTCCCTCGGGGGCCGAAGAAACAACGGTCAGTGCCGCCGCACACGCCCAGCAGAGGGCGGCGATGGACGCGAGCTGGCGTCCGATCGTGATGTCGCTTCCGGACCCGCTGCGCTCCCCGCGCACGCCCGCGAGGCGTGCGGCCACGATGCCCGCGAGGAGGGCCCACACGCGCGCATACGAGATCGCCGATCCGAGAATGGCAGCCGACAGGATGAGGATTCCGATGAGAAGGAAGTGGGCGCGCCAGCGCCAGTGAGAGGCCAGCGACTGCGCTGCGGCACCCATGAGGGCGACGAAGATGAGGCTCGTGCCCCATAGGCTCCCCGCATCAATGGTCTGCCCCCACATGGAGAACACCCTGGTGAGCAGGGGGAGCGTCAGCCAGGTGGCGGCGATGCCGACGATCTGTCCCGCAGCCGCAGCGGCTACCCATGTGCGCGTGCCCAGGTGTCGCTCGGCCGCTCCACCCGCAATGATCATCACGACGATGCCGAGCACGGCTGTGGCGACAAAATTACCGGGAACCGCGCCGATGGAGGAGAGGACCGACCACCAGTGAGGGCTGGATGGATCGGCTTCGAGGGCTGTGAATTGATCATGCCAGACCCAGTAGGTCGCCGACACGATCGTCAGTGCGACGGTGAGGACGGCGGTGGCCGGACATCGTGATAGCCAGCGGATGGTGAGATGAGCCAGCGTAGAGAGCAACAGCCACACAGTCTGCGCGGACGCCCCGATGGGGGAAACGATCCTGACCAGCGCTGATGGCGCGCTGTCGGTATCGGGTGACTGTGTTAATTCCTGCACCACGGGCGAGTGTCCTCTCGGTGTCATTTTCTATCTCAGCATAGGATACGGCGACGTTCTGAGAGTCGCCTGAATGCTGTCTGTGAGTGTGTGGTGGTGACGACAGTACCCCACGCCCGGGTGAGAGGGTGGGGCACTGGCGTGACGGAGTCAGGCGTTCAGGGTTGCGAACTCGGCGAGAGCTAGGGGACGGCCCGCGCTCATCTCGGCGCGCATGAGGTCCACGACCGCGTCGAGGCCCTGGCCGGGTCGCGCGGCCGCCGCGACGGCGCGCTGGCGCTCGTAGGAGGCACCGATCGCCAGGATCGTCTCCAGGCCTGCGAACTCGCGTGCGCAGTTCAGGTCGGCGGCCACGGGGGCCAGTTCTTCCTTGAGTCTCGCGATGCCGTCGCGCGCGCTCTCGGTCGTGCCGTCGCGCGAGATGATGAGGGTTGCGTCCATGCCGTAACGCGCCGAGCGCCACTTGTTTTCGGCAACAAACCAATCCGGCAGGGACGGCAGCGGCTCGCCCGCGTCGTACAGGCGCGAGAAGTGCTCGACGAGGACGTGGGTGAAGGCCGCGAAGGTGGCGACCTCGGTCGCGTTCGTCGCAGCGTCGTACACGCGGTTCTCGATTGTGCCGAAGGCTGGCGAGGGCCGGATGTCCCAGCGGACCTCGTCGAAGCCCTCGATGACGCCCGTGCGGATCATGTCGTCTGTGTAGGCCTCGAGATCCTGCCACGTCGCGAACTGACGCGGGATGCCGGCGGTGGGCAGCTGCTGGAAGACCATCGCGCGGTTAGACGCGTAGCCGGTGTCCTCGCCCGCCCAGAAGGGGGAGGAGGCGGAAATGGCCTGCAGGTGGCCCAGGTGAGCGGTGAGGGCGGCCTGGATCGGCAGGATCTTCGCGCGATCCTCGACGCCGACGTGCACGTGGACGCCGTACAGGAGCATCTGGTGCCCCCAGTAGGCGGTGCGTTCCACCAGCTGGGCGTAGCGCTCGGAATCGGTGACGCGCTGGCGGCCCGGGCGCGCGAAGGGGTGCGTGCCGGCGGTGGCCAGGTCGATGCGCAGGTCCGAGGCCAGGGGGGTCAGGTAGTCGACGCAGTCAGTCAGGTCGGCCATGCACTCGGCAACGGTCGCGCGCGGCTTGGACACGACCTCGATCGTGTTGAGCAGCATCTCGCGGTGGATGCCCGGGTAGAGCTTGCCATCGGTCGTGGCGCGGTCGATGATCGCGTCCGCGCTCTGGCGCAGGTCGTGGGAGTCGCGGTCAACGAGCTGGAGCTCCCATTCAACACCGATCGTGGAACGCTGGGAGGAGCCGAAGGGCAAAGACATGTCGATCCTTTCGCAGGCTTCCTCCATTGTGGCAGGGCGACGCGTGGTGTCGGCGGAGAGCTTTCTTACAGGTTTTTAGCCAACCGTCGGCAGATGATCGCGCGGTGGCGCCCGTCCAGGCGCGTCGCGATGACGGTCAGCTGCTCGTCACCTCCGCCCAGTTTCAACGATTTGCGCAGGTCGTCGGGGTTGATGTCCGCTCCGCGCTTCTTGATTTCGACGCTGCCTGCGCCGCGCGTGCGTAGCTCGGCGGAAATAGCCTTCGCCCGCAGGTTGGTCACCGCGAGGACCTCGAAGCGGTCGTAGAAGGGAGAATCGGGCAGGTCGTCCCCGGTCAGGTAGGCGATCTTGTCGGACACGATGCCCGCGCCGATGTCGTCAGAGAGGCGTCCCAGGAGGCCCGAGCGGATGACCGCGCTGTCGGGCTCGGCGATCATCGTGCCCAGGGGTGCGACCTCCACGCGAGGCGCGGGGGCGCTGGGCGCGTATCCCTCGGGTGTGGAGAGTGAATGGGCGGCTCCGGCCTCGTCCAAGAGGAGGCACGAGCGCCCGCGGCCCTCCGGAGACAGCGCAGGGGACCAGAGCGAGGCTTCGACGAGGTCGCCGCCCACGCTTACCCACTGCGCATGCCAGGAGGAGGGGATGTGCTCGTACGCGATACCCGGTGCCACCTTGATACCGACGCGTTCGATCGTGAATGCCCAGCCGAGGGCGAGTGACAGGGGAGGAGACCACTGCTCGGGGTCCGTGATGCGTGCCGACCCGCGCGAGGCACCCGTGCGGCGGGCCGGGTCCGCGAAGATCGCGTCGACGCCCTCGACGGCCAGCTCGTCCATGTCGAGGTCTGTGACGTCTCCCAGGCGCACCTCGGCCCCCTCGAAGGCCCGCAGATTCGCGGCCACGGCGCCCGCGGTATCGGGGTCGATGTCGACCGCCAGCACGTTCATGCCGAGACCGGCGATCGCCATGGCGTCCGATCCGATGCCACAGCCAAGGTCCGCGACGTGCGTTGCGCCACACTCCCTGAAGCGCTGGGCGTGGCGGGCTGCAACAACGAGGCGCGTGGCCTGCTCGAGGCCGTCACGCGTGAACACCATGTGGGAGGCGAAGGGCCCGAACTTGGGGCGTGCGGTCTGGCGCAGTGTCAGCTGGGTGAGGACTGCGACCACGAGCTCCGCGTCGAGGCCGGAGGCACGCAGGGCGGATCCGAGCTCGGGCAGCGGGAGAGGGGTGGCGGCCTGCTTCGCTTGCAGGGACTCCAACAGTTCCCAGCCGGGAGAGGACAGGATGGGGGACAGGGTGCTCACCTGCTCATTGTCCCATCTCTGCCGGGACGAGGCCGTGTGGGGTCTGCGGTCGTGGTGCCGGTGGTGTCTCGCCCAGGGTGAACGCGCCTGGCACTCGGCTTGCCCGAGTGCCAGGACCGCGCCTACACTCGAGGAGGAAGCGCGGGAACACCCGCGACCGGTCCTGCACCTGACCCCCGCGACGGCAGGGAAAGGACGAGCACCTTCGTGACAAAGAAGAAAGGGAACGACAATGTCGATCTCCATCAAGCCCCTCGAGGACCGCATCGTCATCCGCCAGGTTGAGGCCGAGCAGACCACCGCCTCCGGCCTGGTCATTCCGGACACCGCCAAGGAGAAGCCGCAGGAAGGCGAAGTTATCGCCGTAGGCCCCGGCCGCGTGGACGACAAGGGAAACCGTATCCCTGTCGACGTCAAGGTCGGCGACGTCGTCATCTACTCGCGCTATGGCGGCACCGAGGTTAAGTACGACGGCCAGGAGTTCCAGATCCTGTCCTCGCGTGACGTGCTGGCGGTCGTGGAGCGCTGAGCGCTTCGCACGCTGAACGCTAAAGGGGCGGCCCGGAAGGAATCCTTCCGGGCCGCCCCTTTTGTTTGTGTCTTCCACGCCGCGCATCCTTGCAGCACGGGGCCTCGCGTCAGGACGCGGACTGCGCCGCCTGGTCGAGGACGGTGTTGCGGATGTACGACGCATCGCGGTAGCCGCTGACGAACGCCTTGTTGATGAATATCGTGGGCGTGCCGGTGATGCCGGCCTGGTGGGCCTGTTCCTTGGCGGCCTTCACCTTGGAGGCAGTGTGGTCGGCGAGCATTGTCTCGCGGAACTTATTCAGGTCGGGCACGCCCGCCTTCGCCGCAAAGTCGACGAGCGCCTGCTCGGAGTACTGGGGATGACCCGTCGGGTCAGCCGCCGTGTAGACCGCGTCGTGGAACTCCCAGAACTTGCCCTGCTCGCCAGCGGCGATGCCCGCCTGCGCGGCCAGGGGCGAGGTCTCGGTGATCTGAGCAAGGTCGTACCACTCCACACGCAGGGTGCCATCCTCGACGAGATCGGCCAGTGCGGGGTCGACCTCCTGGGCGTACTTCGTGCAGTAGGGGCATGCGAAGTCCGAGAAGAGGATCATCGTGACGGGGGCGTTCACGTCGCCCTTCGCCTGCGGGTCATCAGCCTGGTGGCGCATGAAAGACTTCATGATCTCCAGGTTGTTCGCGTTCGTCTGGCTGGGAGCCGCAGTCTCGGTGTTCTGCGGCATCTGCGCGACCGCGGTCGGCGTGGCCGCAGGGGTCGCCTGGCTCGCCGGAGAGGTCGAGGAGAGCTGAACACCCATCCACACGCACGCACCCGCGAGGACCGCGGTGATCGGCGCGGTGACGAAGAACAGGGCCTTGTACGGGTTGGCGGAGGTGTCCTCGGCCTTTTTCTGCGAGGCCGTGATGTCGTTGCTGGTCATGCGAGCTCCCAGAGAGGATGGGCGTTGTGATGGGCAGAAAAAGTGCGGCACCGCGGTGGCGATGCCGCACCGGACAATGGATGCGCGTTAGGAGACGCGGCGACCGCGTCCGGAGGAGCGGATCTCTTCGCGTCGTTCTTCTTCAGTCATTCCGCCCCAGATGCCGTAAGGCTCCTGAGCGGCCAGAGCGTAGGACCGGCACTGCTCGATCACCGGGCAGGTCGCGCAGATCGCCTTGGCGTTTGCTGCGCGGCGCCGACGTGTGGAGCCACGCTCACCCTCGGGGTGGAAGAACAGCTCGGTGTCCAGGTCTCGGCACGCCGCTTCGTACTGCCATTCCCATGCGTCGATCATGGGTCCGGGCAGACGGGAGACGTCAGTCATTGGGTGCCTCCTTTATGTCTGTCGTGCCGACATTTTCGGCACACGATGTCGGCAAGAATAGACACTTATGCGGTAGTTATTCAAGGATCTTTCTCGAATTATGAGCCAGTTCTCAGATCGCGCGTGCCCGTACTGTTGAAACGCGGAGAAATGTGTGGCGCTCATAGTGAACAGAGTATGAATAACTTCTTGAACAACTTGCGTGTGAGCCTCCTGTCCATTCCTGTGGCGTGCGCGCTGCGAACACGCAAGAATCAGAGCAGGGTAGGGACGAGGACCGGAGGGAGCGGACATGCCACGAGCCATACTGGCGCAGTCGGCGTTCGCCGACCGCTCCCGCACCGTGTCCTCCGTGTCCGATGAACTGGGAGTATCCCCCTCCACCCTGCGCACCTGGGAACGACGCTACGGCCTCGGCCCCGCGCAGCGCGAGACCGGCGAGCGACGTCGCTATCAGCCCGAGGACGTTGACCGTCTGCGCGTCATGATCCACCACGTGCGCGCCGGCATGTCCGCCGCCGAGGCCGCCAAGCGCGCCCTCGCAGAAAGCACGTTCCTTCCCCGTCGAGGCCCGGCGAACGCTGCCCAGCTGCGCACCGTCGCCCTCTCCGACGACTACCGTCGCCTCGAAGAAGTGATCGAGGCCGCCGTCGCCAGCCACGGCCTCGTCCATACGTGGTCGCGCTTCGTCGAACCCACCCTCAAATCCCTGCGTTCCGATCCGGGCGGCGAACCCGTTGGCAGCGCACCCGCCCTCATGCTGGTCAACGCCTTCCAGCGCGTGTGCCGCTCCGTCTACCAGTCCCGTCCCGCCCGCTCCCTCGTCGGAGGGGATCGCGTCGCGCTCATCTCCGACTCGCTCCACGAGACCGCCGCCCAGGTTATCGGCGTCGCCCTGGCCTGGTACGGCTGCGACGTGCGCATGCTGTCCAGCGAAAACTACGGGGGCGTGCAGGCCCTGGATCGTTTCCGCGAGTACGTGCGCGACGGCGTCCCCGCCCTCACCGTTGTCCTCGGATGCGGTCCCGCGTGCTCGCAAACGGTGGAAAACCTCGTCGCGCGATACGGAGTGCCCACGATCATGGTGGGCGCGGACGCCCCCGAGATCCTCTCGCCTCAGGTGCAGCGCGTGCGCACCATCAGCGCCTGCGTCGAGGAAGCTCTCGCCCTCCTCGCGCCCCAGGCCGACCTGGAGCTCGTCGGCCGCTCCTGACGCCCTTGACGGCTCATGCGCAATTGCGCCCTCAACTGCGTGCACGCGGCCCCCACCTGCGCCCGCGGAGCCGGACAGGTGATACCGTGAAGGCACGTACCGGCAGGAGAACAGTCATGAACGCCCCCTGGAACAACGAAGATCTGCGCCGCGCTTTTGACGCCGATTTTGACGCGCTCGTCGCCTTTGCTTCCCGGTCGAAGGCGCGGGTCGGCTTCGCCTTCCTGCGCGCCGACGGTCAGGTCGACCTCGGGCGTCCCCTCGATGCGCGGATCAGCGCCCGCATGACGCACGTCTTCGCCCTCGCGCAGGTGCGAGGCATTGAGGGGGCCGCTCACCTCGTCGATCATGGACTGGCCGCCCTGGCCGGCCCTCTGCGTGCAACGAACGGCTCCTGGTACGCCGAGGTTGTGCCCACGTCGGAGCACAGTGCCACCCCGGTTCCTCGCGCGGTCTTTTCCCAGCGCGCCCAGTCCGCGATGATCGGCGCGGCTGCCGCTGCCACTATGGTCGGGCACGGGGCCGCGCGCGACCTGCTCGCCGACCTTGAAGCGGACCAGGATCGGCGATGGTGGGATCCGAGCGCCGGCGGCGTGCGCGAAGAAATCGAGGCCCAGGCCGGCGTCCGCTCACCCCTGCGTCGCCTCTCCACCAACCTCGATACCGCCCAGGCCTACCTGGCAGCCTGGGAAGCGACGGGGGAGCGCGTATGGTTCGATCGGGCGCGCTCGATCCTGCGCCTCGTCGGCGAGATTGCCGCGCGCTGTGGATTCGCCCTGCCCGACCTCTACGACGAAGAATGGCGACCCCTGACCGCCTCCTGTGACCAGGCTCCCGTTGAGCTCATCCGGCCCGGCGATACGCTCCCCGGCCTCGGATTTAAAGCCGCCCGGCTCATCGGACAGGTCTACGCGATCCTCACCCACATTGGTGAAAAACCCGGCCCCTGGATGATCGACACTGCGACTGCCCTGTACGACCGTGCCCTGGCCGACGGGTGGACGAACGAGGGCGTGGGCGGCATCGTCTACACCCTCGACCCCGCCGGCCTCGTCGCGGCCCCCCAACGCATGCACTGGGTCGTGTGCGAGGCCGCCAGCGCCGCCCGCGTCCTCGCCGAGGTCGTGGATCCCTCGCGCGCCGATGAACTCGCCGTCGACTACGCCCGCGCCATCGCCTGGGCCGACTCATACGCGCGCGCCGGAATGGGCCGCTGGATCCACGAGGTCGCCCCCGATGGTTCCGTCTCCATGCTCGTGCGGGAGGGGCACCCCGACGCCCTCACCGCCGCCCGCATGCTGGCACGAGGCGCCGCCCCGATCCATCTCACAGTCACCGGCGCGACCGCCGCCCGCTACGCCTCCCAGGCCAGCCAGAGCGCGTCCTCCTGACGAGCTCTGAGGGGCCCCGGCCTCGTCTCCCTCTGCCTGAGTTCGAGATGTTCGCGGAGGCGAGGACGCGAAAGCGTCACGGACCGCCTACAATTGGCCCATGGGAGAACTCGCTACACATGATCCTTTCGGCCTGACCGGCCTCACCTACGACGACGTCCTGCTCCTACCCGAGCTCACGGACGTCGTTCCTTCATCCGTTGACACGAGCAGTCGCCTGACGAAGAACATTTCGCTGCGCATCCCGCTCCTGTCCGCAGCCATGGACACCGTTACCGAGGCGCGCATGGCCATCGCCATGGCCCGCCAGGGCGGCATCGGCATCCTCCACCGCAACCTCTCCATCGAGGAACAGGCCGCGCAGGTCCGCCAGGTCAAGCGCAGCGAATCCGGCATGGTCGAGGACCCGGTGACCGTCGGCCCCGACGCCACCATCGACGAACTCGACAGCCTCTGCGGCCGCTACCGCGTCTCCGGCCTACCCGTCGTGAACGAGGACGGCACCCTCCTGGGCATCATCACGAACCGCGACCTGCGCTTCGTCCCCCAGGACGAGTGGTCCACCCTGCGCGTGCGCGACTGTATGACCCCGCGCGACCGCCTCGTCGTCGGCCACGTCGGCATCTCCCGCGAACACGCCAAGCACCTGCTGGCTGAGCACCGCGTCGAAAAGCTGCCCATCGTCGACGACAACGACCATCTCACCGGCCTCATCACCGTCAAGGACTTCGTCAAGACTGAGCAGTACCCCAACGCCACCAAGGACTCGCGCGGACGCCTCGTCGTCGGCGCGGCCGTCGGCTACTGGGGCGACACCTGGGAGCGCGCCACCGCCCTGGCCGAGGCCGGCGTGGACGTCCTCGTCGTCGACACCGCGAACGGCGGCGCCCAGCTCGCCCTCGACATGATCCGCCGCATTAAGGCCGATCCGACCTTCGCCGGCATCGACATCATCGGCGGCAACGTTGCTACGACTGACGGCGCCCAGGCGCTCATCGACGCGGGCGTCGACGCGGTCAAGGTCGGCGTGGGCCCCGGCTCGATCTGCACCACCCGCGTCGTCGCCGGCGTCGGCGTCCCCCAGATCACGGCGATCCACCTGGCCGCCCAGGCCTGCGGTCCCGCCGGTGTCCCGCTCATCGCGGACGGTGGCCTGCAGTACTCGGGCGACATCGGCAAGGCCCTCGTGGCCGGTGCCGACACCGTCATGCTCGGCTCCCTGCTGGCCGGCTGCGAGGAGTCCCCGGGCGAGGTCGTCTTCACCAATGGCAAGCAGTTCAAGCGCTACCGTGGCATGGGCTCGCTCGGCGCGATGAGCTCGCGTGGGCGTAAGTCCTACTCCAAGGATCGCTACTTCCAGGCCGACGTCTCCTCCGACGACAAGATCGTCCCCGAGGGCATCGAGGGCCAGGTGCCCTACACCGGCTCCCTCGCCCAGGTCATCTACCAGCTCGTCGGGGGCCTGCACCAGACCATGTTCTACCTGGGTGCTTCCACGATCTCCCAGGTCAAGGCCAATGGTCGCTTCGTGCGCATCACCAGTGCGGGACTGCGCGAGTCGCACCCGCACGACGTCCAGATGACGACGGAAGCGCCGAACTACCACTCCTCTTCTGCGAGGTAACCGCCAAGAGCGTTCGGGATGGGCGGGAGTAGCCGGTGAGCTGCTCCCGCCCGCGCTATCCTAGTGGTGCGAAAACTCACAACAGCGCGAAGGAGCTGCTCACATGCTCATCCTCATCGATCACGCGAACGTCGATTCGATCGCCAAGACCCTGGAATACCTGCCCATTGACGGCGTAACGACCAACCCGACGATCCTCTACCGCGAGGGTAAGGAGCCCCTGGAGGTCCTGCACTCCATCAAGCAGCTCCTGCCCGACGGCGCCCAGCTGCACGTCCAGATCGTCTCCCAGCGTGCCGACGACATGGTCGCCGAGGCACGCGCCCTGCGCGGCGAGATCGGCGGCAACCTCTTCATCAAGCTCCCCGTCACGCGCGAGGGCTTTGCCGCCATCCCGCGCATCGTGCGCGAAGGCATGCAGGTGACCGCGACCGGCATTCACTCCTCCATGCAGGGCTTCATGGCCGCTAAGGCCGGGGCTCGTTACGTCGCCCCCTATGTGAACCGCATGGACAACTACGGCATCGACGGCGTGCGCGTCGCCTCCGAAATCCACCGCACTCTGCGCTCCTACGATCTGAAGGCCGACGTCCTGGCCGCGTCCTTCAAGAACTCTGAGCAGGTCCTCGAGCTGGTCCGTCAGGGCGTGGGTGCCATCACCGCGGCCCCTGACGTGCTGGCTGCGCTCATCAAGAACCCCGCGACCGACGCCGCTATTGCGGACCAGAATCGCGACTTCGGCTTCCTCGTGGGCGAGCGCCGCACGTGGCTGGATCTCATCAAGGAAAAGTGAGCCTTACGGAGAGGCCCGGAGGCGTCGATTCGCCTCCGGGCTTTTCACGTCAGCGGGGTTTCTGCTGGCTGCGTTACCGGTGTTCCGGGCGTCGGCGGGCCCGCCCGTCCGCTCGCCGTCCGCGCCGCGAGCGTCGCTCGGCACGTCGGCTCGAAGCCCAGCCAGGTCCTGCGGCCCGTCGGCGCCCTCCACGCTGGTGGCGTGTGGTGTGCCTTGCTTGGCCAGGCCCGTTACTGCGCCCCCTGGCGCAGCAGTTGTTTGTCCGGGCCCTCGCTTGCTACCTATCTCCGTGCTATCTGAATAGGTCGTGCGCATCTGGATAGGTTATTAAGCTATCCGGATGTTGGTTACCTATCCGCGTGTGTTGGCATCCGTGGGGCCTCGGCACCCTTTCACCGGATGGGGCCGCATTTTGGCTTGTTGCTCAGTGGCGTGACACCACTGAGGGGATAGTGCACCACTTCGAAGGTGGTGTCATGTCCTGGCCGTGTGTGGGGCATGGGCGCGGGCACGGGCGCGGGCATGGGCATGGGTATGGGCATGGTTTCCGACCAATGTCGCATGCAATTCCCCTGTCAACCTTTCAAGAATTGAAATAGGGGCGTTGTAATTCCAACGTTTCTGGGAATCGTTGAAAACTGGCGTGAGGGAATTGCATGCGACTTTTGTCGGGCGGTGTGTCCTGGTTGCCGTGGAGGTGGAGGGGGGCTGGTTTGGGCGCGGAGCCGTTGCCCTGCCACGGCCTCGTACAGGCGCTCTCCAAGCAGCTCGTACCGGCCCCCTGTGCGCGGAGGGCACCTCAGGCACAACGAAAACGGGGGCACGTGCCGCCCCGCCTGAATCGTTCCTACTCCTGATCGGCGCCGCGGCCTCGCGGCGTAATCTGGGGCCACTCGCGGTCGATGTTCGCGTCCTTGCCCTGCTTGCGCAGGTACTTTTCGAAGTCCTCGGCCCAATCCTGGTGAGCCTGGAGCTGGTAGTCCATGAGCTCCAGGGCGCTCATGGAGGCCAGCTGCGGGTACTTGTCCACCATGCCGGCGAGCACGTCGAGCGTCATGGCCACGTCGACCTCGGCCGTGTGCGCATCGGGGGAGGCAATCGCCCCGTACACCGGCGCCATCTCCGTCAGTGTCTTCTTGCCCTTGCGGAAGCGGTCGAGCTTGCGATCCAACACCAGCGGGTCGACGACCAGCATGGGTGCGCCCTCCAGGCGCTCCTCGAAGGAGCCCAGGTCGTGGCGACGTAACTCCTGGTTGACCAGCGTGATGTCGTAGGTCGCGTTGAAGGCGACGACCGGGTAGCCGCGCAGCCAGTGCTCGACGATGGAACCGGCCAGCTCGTGCAGGACCTCCTCGATGGGGCGGCCATCGCGGCGCGCCTGCTCGGTCGTGATGCCGTGGACGGCCGTGGCCTGCTCGGGGATCTCGACGCCCGGGTCGGTCAGCCACGTGGCCACCTGGTCGGGGGCGCTGACACAGCTGCGGTAGGACGCGCCGTCGATGCGCAGCACCAGCGCGGCGGTGACGAGGCGATCCATGAGCGCGCGAACGCCCGTCGTCTCGGTGTCAAAACCCATCCACGGGTCGTCGATCCAGCTCATGATTGCTCCTAGCCTTGCCTGTGACTCCAGTGTGGCAGAGGGTGGGCACATCTGCGTCCCGTAGGCAGTAGAATCGGACCATGAGCGACGAAGTGGAAATCGGTCGTGGCAAGCGCGGACGCCGCGCCTACACGCTGGACGATATCGCCCTCGTGCCCTCGCGGCGCACCCGCGACCCCGAGGACGTCAACGTCGGCTGGCAAATCGACGCCTACCATGTCGACACCCCGCTGATGGCCGCCCCGATGGACTCGGTGATGAGTCCCGAGACCGCGATCGCTTTCGGCCGCCTCGGCGGCATCGGCGTGCTCGACCTGGACGGCCTGTGGACCCGCTACGAGGACCCCACCCCGATCCTCGATCATATCGCGCACCTGGGCGAGGAGGAGTCGATCGCTACCCTCCAGCGCGTCTACTCCGAGCCAATCAAGCCCTCGCTGATCACCGCGCGCCTCAAGCATCTGCGCGAGGCCGGAGTGGTCGTCGCCGGCAAGCTGTCGCCCCAGCGCGTGCAGAAGTACTGGCGCGCGGTCGTGGACGCGGGCGTCGACCTGTTCATCATTCGTGGCTCGACGGTGTCCGCCGAGCACGTGTCCTCGCGCCGCGAGCCCCTCAACCTCAAGCGCTTCATCTACGAGCTGGACGTCCCCGTCATCGTGGGCGGCGTCTGTACGGACACGGCGGCCCTGCACTTGATGCGCACGGGCGCGGCGGGCGTCCTCGTCGGTTTCGGCGGGGGTGCGGCCCACTCGACGCGCCGGTCCCTAGGTGTGCACGCGCCGATGGCGACCGCGATCGCGGACGTGGCCGCAGCCCGACGCGACTACATGGACGAGTCTGGCGGTCGCTACGTGCACGTCATCGCGGACGGCGGCATCGGCCGCAGCGGAGACCTGTCGCGCGCGATCGCGTGTGGCGCGGACGCCGTCATGCTCGGCGCCGCCATCGCCCGCGCGGAGGAGGCTCCGGGACGAGGCTGGCACTGGGGATCCGAGGCGACCCACCCGGATATGCCGCGCGGCCAGCGCGTTCACGTGGGTACGACGGGCACGCTCGAGCAAATTCTCTACGGCCCTTCGACGCGCGCGGACGGTTCCCTGAACTTCGTGGGTGCCCTCAAGCGGACGATGGCCTCGATGGGGTACTCGGAGGTCAAGGATCTTCAGCGCGCCCAGGTGGTCGTCTCCCCGTACTCCGCGTCCTGACTCGCGCTCACTGAGCGGATGAGGCCGGGGCTGAGCGCGATGAAGCAACGGCGGGTAACGGGGCCGGGCTGAGTTTGACGAGGTGTAGGCTGGCACGTCCATACGGCTGCATGCCCGCCCGCTTGCGCCTTGTATTTTCGGGAATATTCTCAATCGCTTCCGCACGTATATGCGCGAGTTTACACTTGTCATAACTCGTGTTGCCGTTGGTAAAGACGCCTGCGGCACGGGGCTCGTCGGCCCCTCACGGTGAGGTGAGGTTGAGAGGACATTCCGATGAAGTGCGGGACACGATCGCTAGCTGTACTCGGCGCGCTCGCGCTGTCCGCGATGGGGCTTGTGCCCGCCGCTTGGGCGGCCGATGTGGGCCAGGCTGATTCCGGCCAGTCCGCTCAGGTGGATGTCGCGCAGGTCGAACAGTTGCGAGGTTCGGAGGTATCGCAGTCAGGTGACGCATTGGCCAAGTCGGGAGCTGTGCAGGCTGGCCCCACACAACCAGCGGAGCCTTCCACCCCAGAAAACTCCGCGCAATCGGGTGAGGCCAGCCCCGGCCTCGTCGATACGCCGATCCCCGACATCCAGGCCTTGGGCGAGGGGGACGATTCCGCGATGGTGGGGGCCACCGTGACGACTTTCGGCGTTGTGACGGCCGCGTACCCGGCTGCCGAGTCCGGGCTGGGCGCGCCTGCTGGCAACGTTGACAGTGGGGACGGTCAGGGCAACGCGAACGCGATCCGCGTCGCCCAGGCGGGTGCCCTGGCATCCTTCGCCGCCCGATTCTCAGACAAGCCGACACTGCTTGTGGGTGACTTCAACTCCTACTCACAGGAGGATCCGATCAAGGCCCTCGAGGCAGCGGGCTGGGAGCGGGTCTCTGGCGCGGGCGAGGCCTCCTACGTCTATGCGGACGCTCCGGTTCCCTCGACCACGTCTTTGCCAACGCGGCCGCGAAGCCGCTCCTGGCGGGCGTCACCAGCTGGGCTGTCAACGCTCAGGAGTCCATCACCTTCGAATACTCGAGGGCCGGAATGAACGCCCACCTGGCCGTCGAAGCCGATAACCCCTACCGTTCCTCGGATCACAACCCCGAGCTCATTGGGCTCACCCTGCTCGGCGGGGACGAGCCTGCCCCGACGCCGTCCATCGAGCCGTCCGCTGACCCGTCCAACGCCCCCCAGCGCGGCACCGTCGCCGCCCCGATGAAAACACGCCCATGCGCAGACCATGGACTCGCCTCGCGCTCGCCTCGGTGGCCGCCCTCACTCTGGCCTCCCTGCCCGCAGCCGCGCTCGCGGCCCCGCAGGATGAAGCGTCACAGAACGAGGCCTCGCCGATCACTCTGGACCTCTACAACCTCACGGACGTGCACGGGCACATCCAGCAGGTCGCCAAGAAGGGTGTCGTACGCGAGGCTGGGTTGCCCGCGATGAACTGCTACCTGAAGAAGGCGCGCGCGACGAATACCAACTCCTCGTTCACACTGCTGGGAGACAACATCGGAGCATCCCCCTACATTTCTGGGGCGCTCAAGGACAACCCGACCATCGCGGCCCTCAATACGATGGCTCCGCTGGCCTCGACGATCGGCAACCACGAGCTGGACATGGGACAGACCGTCTTCAAGCAGCGCGTCGACGGATCCAACCCGAGTGAGTTCGTGCAGGCGACCTTCCCCTATCTCGGGGCCAACATCGAGGGCATGGGAACCTACGGGGACGGCACCCCCTACCTGGGGGACTACAAGGTGTGGACGTCGCCCTCGGGCGTGAAGGTGGCATTCATCGGTGCCATTGCGTAGGACGTGCCCTACAAGCTTAGCCCCGGAACGACGGCGGGCCTGACTTTCACGGACCCGATCGCGCGCATCAACTCCCTGGCCGCCGAGCTGAAGACTAGCGGCACGGCCGACGTCATCATCGCCATGCTGGATGACGACGTGAAGAATAACTACACGAAGGTTGGCAAGGACGTCGACGGACTCATGGGCGGGGATACGCACGTACTCTACGAGTTCGACCACGTCAACTCGGTGGAGTCCTTCGAGTCCGCGAACCCGCGCCTGGCGGGCATTGCGTCGGGCTCCTACACGGATAACCTGGGCCTGATCCGACTGACGATCGACCCAGCGACGCGTCAGGTGACCAGTGCCGACTCGATCCTCATCCCCGCCGCCGAGGTTGCCCAGTGCGGCGCGGACTCGGACACCCAGGCGATAGTCGATCGAGCCGAGGCCGACTCGAAGGAAGCCGGTAAGCGCGTCGTCGCGACCGGGTACACGGAGCCCTTCAGGCGCGGCGTCTTCACGACCCCCGAGGGGGCGACGGACCCCGGATCGAACCGAGGCATCGAGTCCTCCCTGGGCGACCTGGTGGCCGACTCGCTGCGCGAAACCATCCTCACCCCGGACGGGAAGAGTGTCGACATTGGCATGATCAACGCGGGCGGCCTGCGCGCCGACCTGGTGCCGAACGAGGCCGGGACGATCACCTACGCGCAGACATACGAGGTCGAGCCCTTCTCCAACGAGCTGGGGTACGTGACGCTCAAGGGTTCGGACATCAAGGACGCGCTGGAGCAGCAGTGGAAGACGGACCTGAACTCGCAGAACTCCCGGCCCATGCTCAAGCTGGGTCTGTCCTCGAACGTGCGCTACACCTACGATCCGTCGAAGCCCTACGGGGAGCGCATCACGTCGGTGACGATCAACGGTGAACCGTTGAAGGCGGACGCGACGTACACGGTCGGCTCCGTGACCTTCCTGCTGGCGGGTGGCGATTCCTTCGAGGCCCTGACCCGAGGGGGAGCGGCCACGACGAACGGAAACCTGGACCGCGATTCCTTTTATGCTTACCTGGGCGCGCACTCGGGTGCCGCGGCCCGCTCGATCCAGGCCACGGGAGGCCTGACGCCGCGCGAGGCCAAGTCCTCGATTGGCCTGACCCTACCTGCGGATCCCGTCGCCGATGGGTCGACGGTGACGATCCCGCTGCGCGGCCTGTCCTTCTCCGAAGGCCCCTCCATCACCTCGAAGGTGCGGGTGAGCGCCGGGGGAGCGCAGTCCGTGGCCGAGGTTGACAACTCCCTCGTGGACGTGCACGCCTCCGACGCTGCCTCGGTCATCACGACCGATGGCGCGAGACAGGCGAGCGTGGACGTGACGGTCGTGGGCGCATGTGAGGGCAAGGCTGCCGGCGAGGTCGTGAATGTGCCCGTCACGGTCGCCACAGACTTCGCGATGGTCGTCGAGGCCGGGGACGGCCTGACGATCCCCGTGACCTGTGCGGGGTCGGCGGCACCCGACCCGAGCCCGTCGGCTGACGCGGCGGATGATACCCAGTCGGGTCACCAGGCAGTGCCTTCCACGCAGCACAAGAAGACGAAGGGCCCCAAGGGCTTCCTGGCCCGCACGGGCGCGGACTTCGCTGGCCTGGCCGGTGCGATGTTTATCGGAGCGATCGGCGTTGCCGGGGTGTTCGCCCGGCGCCGCTTCAATCGTTACCAAAACGACAACAAGTAGCCCTTGACAGCGTAGGGGTGGCGCGGGACACTCGGATCAGACGTAAAAGTCGATCATGACAGATGTTCGCGCAATGGCTGCGCGCACACGATCTGCGGCCCGCGCCGCCACCGGTTCAAGGAAGAATCCACATCGACGGAGGAAAACACTCATGAAGCACCTCACGAAGCTCCTCGCTGCGGCGGGAGTCGCAACGCTCGCCTTGACCGGCTGTGGTGGCGGTGGAGGAACCGCTACCAGCCAGCCTGGCGGGGCGAAGGATGCCACCTCGTTCAAGGCCTGCGCGGTCTCTGATGCCGGCGGCTGGGATGACAAGTCCTTCAACGAGTCCGCCTACGACGGCCTCAAGGCCTCCCAGACCAACCTCGGCATCCAGATCAACACGGCCGAGTCCAACTCGGACGCGGACTTCAACCCGAACGTGGAGTCCATGGTGTCCGACGGCTGCAACCTGATCATCGGCGTCGGCTTCAACCTGGAGAAGGCCGTCCACACCTCGGCCGAAGAGAACAAGGACGTGCACTACGCTCTCGTCGACTCCAGCTTCAACGACGGTAACAACAACACGGTGACGCTGGACAACGCGCGTCCGCTGCTGTTCAACACCGCTGAGGCCGCCTACCTGGCCGGCTACGTGGCCGCGGGCATGACCAAGACCGGCAAGGTCGCCACCTTCGGCGGTATTCAGATCCCCTCGGTGACGGTGTTCATGGATGGCTTCGCTGATGGCGTCGCGGCCTACAACAAGGCCAAGGGCACGAACGTGCAGCTGCTCGGCTGGGACAAGGCCACGCAGAACGGCTCCTTCACGCAGTCCTTCGACGATCAGACTCTCGGCAAGGAGCAGGCCCAGCAGTTCATCTCGCAGGGCGCGGACATCATCATGCCCGTCGCGGGCCCGGTCGGTCTGGGGGCGGCTGCGGCCGCCAAGGCGGACGGCAACACCTGGATCATTGGCGTTGACTCCGACTGGTATGAGGCGAACCCCGACTACTCCTCGATCGTGCTGACGTCGGTCATGAAGGAGATCGGCGCCTCGGTCGAGCAGGCGATCCAGGACTCGGTGAACGGCAAGTTCAGCTCTACCCCGTACGTGGGCACGCTGGCCAACGGCGGCGTCTCGATCGCCCCGTTCCACGACTTCGACGACAAGGTGTCCGCGGAGCTCAAGGCGGACCTGACCAAGCTCACGGACGACATCAAGTCCGGCAAGCTCGTCATCGAATCGCAGAACGCCCCGAAGTGATGCGATGCGTGTGGGGCTGGTGGCTGATCGCTGCCGGCCCCACACGGGCATCGGGGTGCGCCCACCTGCCCGGGAAGGTCGAAGGAATGAAATTAGAGCTGCGGGGGATCACGAAGAGGTTTGGCCCCCTCACCGCCAACGACTTGATCGATGTAACGATCGAGGAGGGGCATATTCATGCCCTGCTTGGGGAGAACGGCGCGGGCAAGTCCACGCTCATGAACGTCCTGTACGGGATGCACGCCCCCGACGAGGGCCAGATCCTCATCGACGGCGAACCCGTGACGTTCAAGGGCCCGGGCGACGCGGTCGCGGCGGGTATCGGCATGGTGCACCAGCACTTCATGCTCATCCCCGTCTTCACGGTCGCCGAGTCGATCGCCCTGGGCTTCGAGCCGACCGGACCGGCCGGGATCATCAGCCGCGAGCGCGCCCGCCAGACGGTGCGCGAGGTCTCGGCGCGTTTCGGCTTCGACCTGGACCCCGACGCCCTCATCGAAGATCTGCCGGTGGGTGCCCAGCAGCGGGTGGAGATCGTCAAGGCGCTGTCGCGCCAGGCGAAGGTCCTCATTCTCGATGAGCCAACCGCGGTGCTCACCCCGCAGGAGACGGACGAGCTGATGACGATCATGCGTCAGCTGGCCGACGCGGGGACCTCGATTGTGTTCATCACGCACAAGCTGCGCGAGGTGCGCGCGGTGGCCGACGAGATCACGGTGATCCGCCGGGGTCGGGTCGTGGGGCACGCGTCCCCGAGTGATTCCGAGGCTTCGTTGGCTACGCAGATGGTCGGGCGTGAGGTGCTGATGCGCGTGGAGAAGGATCCCGCGCGCCCCGCAGGAGGTGGCCTGTCCTTCGAGGATGTGTCCCTGCTGGGTGCGGGCGGTGTGCCGCTGCTCGATCACGTGTCCTTCGATGTTCCCCGCGGTGAGATTCTGGCGGTCGCCGGCGTGCAGGGCAACGGTCAGACGGAGCTGGCCGAGGTGATCCTGGGCCTGCAAACACCTGACAGTGGGGTTATCCGACTCGAGGACGCAGATATTACGCGTGCTAAGCCTCGCGAATCCCTGGACGCGGGCGTCGGTTTCATCCCCGAGGACCGGTCTACGGATGGCATCATCGCCTCGTTTTCGATCGCGGACAACCTGGTGTTGGACCAGTTCCGCTCCTCGTCTTTCTCGTCTTTTGGCTCCCTCAAGCGCGGTGCGATTACGCGCAATGCCCGCGACAAGGAAAAGGAGTACGACATCCGTCTGACGGCTATCGAGGACCCGGTGTCCTCCCTGTCTGGCGGTAACCAGCAGAAGGTTGTTGTGGCCCGCGAGATGTCGCGTGACCTCACGGCGCTGGTCGCGAATCAGCCGACGCGAGGCGTCGACGTCGGTTCGATTGAGTTCATTCACCGCAGGATCGTGGACGTGCGAGACCAGGGCTGTGCGGTCCTGCTGATCTCTTCGGAGCTTGATGAGGTCGTCTCTCTGGCCGACCGCATCGCCGTCATGTACCGCGGCCGCATCGTTGGCATCGTTCCGGCGGACACGGGACGAGACGTCCTGGGCCTCATGATGGCCGGAGTCCCCCTGGACGAGGCCGTGGCGGCTTCCTCGGGATCCGCTGAGGACGCCGGGGCGCCTGGAAAGGAGGAGAAATGAGCGCACGCAGGAGTAACGGGCAGGGCATCGCGACCCGGGTCTTTGGCTCCCAGTGGTTTGTGTCGGTGCTGGCCGTCCTCATCGCCTTCGCGATTGGAGCGATCCTCATCGCGCTGTCGGGGGCGTCCGTGGTGGATGCCTACTATGCGATGTTCCGCGGCTCCATCGTGGACCCGAACGCGGCGAACGCTGTTCGCATGATCAAGCCGCTGACGGACTCTCTCTTCTATTCGATCCCGCTGATCATCTCGGGCCTGGGCCTGGCGCTCGGCTTCCGGGCCGGCCTGTTCAACATCGGCGGCAAGGGCCAGATCATCATCGGGGCGCTCGCTGCCGTGTGGGTGGGCTTCGCGGTAAACCTGCCGCCGGTCCTGCACACGCTGGTGGCCCTCCTCGTCGCGGTCATTGCGGGCGGCCTCTACGGCGGCATCGCGGGCGTCCTGAAAGCGAAGACGGGCGCGAACGAGGTGATCGTGACGATCATGCTCAACTCGATAGCGACCCTGGGCTTGGGATACACCCTCACGCAGAAGGCCTGGCAGGTGCCCGGAACGAATCAGCCGGTGACTCCCAAGGTCGCGGAGAGCGCGGCCCTCGCGCGGCTCCTGCCCGCCCCCTTCAAGCTGCACGTCGGGTTCCTGGTTGCCCTGGTCGCCCTCGTCGCCTTCTGGTGGCTGATTGAGCGATCCACCCTGGGATTCCAGATCCGCGCGGTCGGCGCGAACGCGGCCGCCGCCCGAACAGCCGGCATCTCGGTCGAGCGCATCACGGCGATCACGATGGTGATCTCGGGCGCGTTCCTCGGCCTCGCCGGGGCGAACGAGGCCTTGGGCACGATCGGGTACGTCTCTCGTGACGTGGCTGGTTCGATCGGCTTCGACGCGATCACGGTGGCCCTCCTGGGTCGCAACAAGACGTGGGGAACGTTTGGCGCGGGGCTCCTTTTCGGTGCCTTCAAGGCGGGCGGCTACACGATGCAGGCCAAGGGCGTGCCGATCGACATGATCCTCATCCTGCAGTCGGTCATCGTCCTCCTGATCGCTGCACCCGCCCTCGTGCGGTGGTTGTTCCGTCTGCCCGATGTCCGCGCGCTCGCGGCGAACACGCGAAAGGGGAACGTCGATGAGCACAAGTGAGTCCGGCGTGGTCTCTCAGGTTGAGGCCAAGCGCTCGTGGAAGCTTCCCGGTATCTACGTGGCCGCCTGTGTGCTGCTCGTGGTCTTCGCGGCCGCTGCTCGAGGTGACATGACGCTGCGACTGAACGACAAGTCGCAGTCCTACGCGATCCCCGACATCGTCACCGCGGGCGCCCCCATCGTGTGGGTTCTCGCCGCCCTGACGATCGCCATCACCGCATGGACGCTCGTGGCGACCCTGCGGCGCATCACCCAGCCCGCGTGGGTGCGCGTCGGCGGCATGGCCGTCGTCGGGCTCTCCACGATCCTCGGCTTCCTGTTCTACGCGGGCTCCGGATCGTCGGGCGTCGTCACCCTGACCTCGACCCTGGTGTCCACCGTGGCGATCTCGACGCCCCTCATCTTTGGCTCGCTCTCGGGCGTCATCTCGGAGCGTGTGGGCGTCGTCAACATCGCGATCGAGGGCGACCTCCTGGTGGGCGCGTTCGCGGGTGTCATGGCGGCCTCGTACTTCCAGACCCCCTACGCGGGCCTCGTCGCGGCACCCCTCGCGGGTGCCCTCTTGGGGTCCCTCCTGGCCCTTTTCTCCGTCAAGTACGAGGTGGATCAGATCATCGTCGGCGTCGTCCTGAACGTCCTGGCCCTGGGCCTGACGACGTTCTTCTACGGCACGGTCATGAAGGACGCTCCGGGAAGCCTGAACACCAACCAGTTCTCGCTCTCGGACATCAAGATTCCCGTCCTGTCGGAGATCCCGATCGTCGGCCCGGTCCTGTTCAACCAGTCGATCCTCGTGTACCTCATGTACGCGGCCGTCATTGCCCTGGCCTTCTTCCTGTTCCGCTCCCGCTGGGGCCTGCGGCTGAGGGCCTGCGGTGAACACCCGCGTGCCGCCGACACTGTCGGCATCAACGTGGGGCGTACACGCACCCTCAACACGATCCTGGGGTCTTCCTTCGCTGGCTTGGGCGGCGCGTTCTTCACGATCGGCTCCGGCCTGGCGTTCACGGACAACATTTCCGCGGGCAACGGCTACATCGCCCTGGCCGCCATGATCCTGGGCAAGTGGAACCCGCTGGGTGCCATGGGGGCGGCCGTCATGTTCGGCTTCGCGCAGGCACTGGCGCGCATGCTGCCCAACATCGAGCCCGCGATCCCCGCCGACCTCGTCTCGATGATCCCCTACGTGGTCACGATCGTGGCCGTTGCTGGATTCGTCGGCAAGTCGCGCGCCCCCGCCGCTGAGAACATCCCCTACGTGAAGTGAGAACCCGCATGAATCCAACAGATATCGACTGGGACGACCTGCTGGCCGAGGCCATCGAGGCCATGAAGCACGCGTATTGCCCCTACTCAAACTTCCCCGTGGGCGCCGCGGGGCTGACGGCAGACGGTTGGCTCGTCAGCGGCTGCAACGTCGAAAACGCCGGCTACGGCGTCACCCTGTGCGCCGAGTGCGGCATGGTCTCCGACCTCATCCGCTCCGGCGGAGGCACCCTCGTCGCGGTCGTCGCCGTCAACGGCAACGAGGAGCCGGTGGCCCCGTGTGGGCGTTGCCGCCAGCTCATCTACGAGCACGGCGGGCCCTCCTGCCTGGTCCTCATGCCGGGCGGCGTCGCGCCCATGACCGAGGTGCTACCCGGCGCGTTCGGACCCCATGACCTGTCGAGCGTCGCCCAGGCGACCCCGGCCTCGCTGGAAGAGAAAGAAGGACACGATGGCTCTCTTTGATGCCGTTGACATCATTCGCGTCAAGCGAGACGGGGGAGTACTGACCCCCGACCAAATCGACTGGACGATCGACGCCTACACGAAGGGCATCATCAAGGACGAGCAGATGGCCGCCCTGGCGATGGCGATCTTCCTGCGCGGCATGGACCGGGGCGAGATCGCCCGCTGGACGGACGCGATGATCCGCTCGGGCGCGCGCATGGACTTCTCCGGCATCGGTAAGCTGACCGCCGATAAGCACTCCACGGGCGGCGTCGGCGACAAGATCACGCTGCCCCTGGCCCCGCTGGTCGCGTGCTTCGGCGTGGCCGTCCCGCAGCTGTCGGGCCGAGGCTTGGGGCACACGGGCGGTACCCTCGACAAGCTCGAGGCGATCCCCGGGTGGCGCGCTCAGCTGAGCAACGACGAGATCATGACCCAGCTGGGCTCCGGCTGCGGTGCGGTCATCTGCGCGGCGGGCTCGGGACTGGCGCCCGCGGACAAGAAGCTCTACGCCCTGCGAGACATCACCTCGACCGTCGAGTCGATCGCCCTGATCGCCAGCTCCATCATGAGCAAGAAGATCGCAGAGGGCACGGGAGCCCTCGTCCTGGACGTCAAGGTCGGGTCGGGTGCCTTCATGAAGGACCTGGACGCCGCGCGCGAGCTCGCCCGCACGATGGTCGACCTCGGACGCGACGCGGGGGTCGCCACGCGCGCCCTCCTCACCGACATGTCCGTGCCGCTGGGTCGCAAGATCGGCAATGCCCTCGAGGTGGAGGAATCCGTCGAGGTCCTCGCCGGAGGCGGCCCCGCCGACGTTATTGAGCTGACGTGCGAGCTTGCGCGCAACATGCTCGACCTCGCGGGGGTGAGCGACGCCGACGTGGAGGCAGCCCTGGCGGACGGGCGCGCGATGGACCGCTGGCGTGCGATGATTCGCGAGCAGGGCGGAGACCCGGACGCGCCGCTGCCGCGCGCCGCGCACACCCACCAGGTCCTTGCCGAGGCCGGGGGAACCGTCGTGGGCATGGATGCGCTGTCCGTGGGTGTGGCCTCGTGGAGGCTGGGCGCGGGCCGCGCCGTCAAGGAGGATCCCGTGCAGGCGGGTGCCGGCATTGAAATCCACGCCAAGCGGGGTGACAGCGTCGCGGCGGGCCAGCCCGTGCTCACGCTCCACACCGACGACGAGTGGCGCATCGAGCGCGCCCTGGAGTCTCTCTCCGGTGCCATCGAGATCGCCGACGGGGTGATCCCCGAGCCGCGCAGTGTCGTCCTGGAGACGGTGTCCTAAAGGCGGTGTGCCGCGAGCGCACAAGGAGGAGGAATCGTGGAACGGCGCGACGAACAGTCGATCGAGGCGGTCAAGCTCTACTATCAGCAGGGCCTCAGTCAGGCCGAGGTCGCCACCCGCATGGGCCTGTCGCGCCCCACGGTCGCCAAACTCCTCGCGCACGGCCGGGAGCGGGGCTTCGTCACCATCGAGATCCACGATCCGCGCGAGGATGCCTCGGAGATCGCCCTGCGGCTCGAGCAGCGCTTCGGCCTGGCCTGCGCGCGCGTTGCCCACGGCCCCGATATGACCGAGACCGAGGCCATCGAGCAGGTCGGACGCGTCGGTGCGGATGTGGTGACTCAGCTCGTGCGCGACGGTATGAGTGTCGGCATCTCCTGGGGGCGTACGATGAGTGCGCTCGCGGCCCATCTGCCCCGCGCCCCTCGCGTGGGCGTGCGCGTCGTCCAGCTCAAGGGTGGGGCGTCTTTTTCCGAGAGGGCGACGCACGATTTTGAGATCATGCGTTCCTTTTGCGAGGCCTTCGGCGCACAGCCGCGCTACCTGCCGCTGCCCGTCATCTTCCAGGACACCGCGATGCTCTCGATCGTGCGCCGTGATCGGTCGATCGAGCGGATCCTGGAGGAGGGGCGCGGTGTGGAGGTGGCGGTGTTTACCGTCGGTTCCCTGGGGCGCGAGGCCCTCTCGCTCAACCTCGGCCAGCTTGAGGATGACGAGGTGGAGGTGCTTCTGCGCGACGCGGTCGGGGACGCGTGCTCGCGGTTTTTCACGCGCGAGGGCGACGTCGCCCTGGCGTCGGTTGACCGCAGGACGGTCGGCATTACGCTCGACGAGCTGCGCTCTCGCCCCGTGCGGGTGCTCGTCGCTGGCGGGTGCGTGAAAGCGGAGGCGCTGGACACGGCGCTTCACATGGGGTTGGCCACGCACCTGGTGGTCGACCAAGACCTGGCCCTTGCGCTGCTGGAACGGCCGCGTGGGGCAAACCCGCGCGGGGTACGTGATCGCACCCCAAGTGGATGAGAACATTTGTCAAAGCATTCGTTGACACATTTCAATTGCACGGCATAGCCTTGCGACAAGGGTAAAGAAGCCTCGACGGAGCCCCGGCTCCTCGATACCACAGGAGGACACATGCGCTCGACACCGCACATCAACCCCACCGCTCCCATCGCGCCGACGATCCTCCTGCCCGGAGACCCGCTGCGCGCGAAGTTCATCGCCGAGACATACCTGGAGGACGCCCAGCAGTTCAACGCCGTGCGCAACATGCTGGGCTACACCGGCACCTACCGTGGCACCTCGGTATCCGTCATGGGATCGGGCATGGGCATCCCCTCAATCTCGCTGTACGCCCATGAACTGATCCACGAGTTCGGCTGCACGCGCCTCGTGCGCGTGGGAACGTGCGGCGCCCTGCAGCCTGGCGTCAACCTGTACGACGTCGTGGTCGCCCAGGCCGCGTGCACGAACTCGGCGTTCCTCGATCAGTATCAGATCCCCGGCTCGTACGCTCCGATCGGCTCTTTCCGCCTCATCGATGACGTGGTGCGCCGCGCCCGCGAGGCCGACGTGCCGATCCATGTGGGCAACATCCTCTCCTCCGACACGTTCTACAACGCGAACCCGACCTTCAACGAGGCCTGGCAGCGCATGGGCGTGCTCGCGGTCGAGATGGAGTCCGCGGGCCTGTATGCGACCGCCGCCCACGCGGGCGTCGAGGCCGTGGGTATCTTCACCGTCTCGGACTCCCTGGTCACGGGCGAAGCCACCGACGCTCAGGCGCGTCAGACGTCCTTTACCACCATGATGGAGCTGGCCCTGCCCCTGGCCCAGCTGTGATGCGACAAGAAAGTAGTTTTATGAACAAGCGTGACGTGGCCGCGATGATCGACCACACGATCCTCAAGCCCGAGGCCACCCAGGCGGACGTTGCCCGCATCGTCGAGGAGGGGGCCGCGGCCGGCACCTTCTCGGTGTGCGTGTCCCCCTCGATGCTGCCCCTCGACGTTCCCGAGGCCCTCAAGGTCGCCTGCGTGGTCGGCTTCCCGTCGGGCGCGGTCAAGCCCCAGGTTAAGGCTTTCGAGGCCGCCCAGGCCGTCGCCGACGGCGCGGACGAGATCGACATGGTCATCAACATTGAGCTGGTGAAGGACGCGCGCCTTCACGAACTCGAGGAAGAGATCGCGGCCGTGCGCCGCGTTGTCCCCGCCCCGCGCGTCCTCAAGGTCATCATCGAGTCCGCCGCCCTGACGGACGACGAGATCGTCGCAGCCTGCAAGGCCTCGATGGCGGCAGACGCGGACTTCGTCAAGACGTCGACGGGCTTCCACCCCGCGGGCGGTGCCTCGACCCACGCTGTCGCGCTCATGCGCGCCACGGTCGGCGACGCCCTGGGAGTTAAGGCCTCGGGTGGTATCCGAGACGCACAGACCGCCCTGGCCATGATCGAGGCCGGAGCCTCGCGCCTGGGAGTGTCCGCAACGAACGCCATCCTGGCAGGACTGGAGGACTGACACTATGGAGCTGCTCGAGCGCGCCCGCCAGTGGGCGAGCCATGACCCAGACCCCGCCACGGCCTCGGCCCTGAGCGCCGATATCGAGGCCGCGGAGCACGGCGACGAGGAGGCGGCGGCCCGCGTGGGTGCGGCCATGAACGGCCCCCTCCAATTCGGCACGGCCGGCCTGCGAGGCGTCGTGGGACCGGGCGAGTCCTGCATGAACCTCGCGGTCGTCATCCGCGCGACCGCCGGCCTGTGCGAGGTCGTCAAGCGCCACGCGACGGGCACGCCCACGCTAGTTGTCGGCTGCGACGCCCGCTACGGGTCCTCCGAGTTCGCAACCGCCGCGTGCCGCGTCGCCTCCGCCGCCGGAGTGCGTGTCCTCGCGCTGCCGCAGGCCAACCCGACGCCGCTCACCTCCTTCTCGATGCTCCACTTCGACGCGGACGCGGGCGTCATGGTGACCGCCTCCCACAACCCCGCTCCGGACAACGGATACAAGGTCTACCTGGGCGGCACCGTCGTGCAGGGCGACGGGCGCGGCGTCCAGATAGTCCCGCCCTTCGACGCGGAGATCGCGGCGGCCATCGAGGCCGCCCCGCCCGCGGATGAGGTCCCGATGAGCGACGACCTCGTCGAGGCCGTGGACCCGCGCGAGGAATACGTGGCCTGCGCGTCCGCCCTGGCCTCGGGCGAGGCCTCCGCCCGCGAGAACCTGCGCATCGTCCTGACCGCCATGCACGGCGTGGGCGCCGCGATCACCTCGCGTGTCCTGGCCCAGGCTGGGTTCACCAACGTCTCCCTCGTGGAGGCGCAGGCCCAGCCTGATCCGGACTTTCCGACGGTTCCCTTCCCGAATCCCGAAGAGGCCGGCGCCCTCGACATGGCGATCGAGCAGGCGCGCGAGCAGGGGGCCGACCTCATCATCGCGGTCGATCCCGACGCGGATCGATGCGCGCTCGCGGTGCCCGATCCGGCTTCGGAGACGGGATGGAGCCCGCTGAGCGGCGACCAGATCGGTTCGCTGCTGGGTGAGTTCCTGGCTGCGCGCGGCATGACGGGCTCGCTCGCAAACTCGATCGTGTCCTCGCGCCTGCTCTCGCGTATCGCCCGCGCTCACGGCCTGGAGCATCACACGACGCTCACGGGCTTTAAATGGATTGCCCGCGCCCCCGGGCTTGGATTCGGCTACGAGGAAGCCATCGGCTTTTGCCCCGATCCGGCCCACGTGCGCGACAAGGACGGCATCGCGACCTCAGTTGTCGCCGCGTCCCTGGTGGCCGCCCTCAAGGCGCAGGGACGCAGCGTGTGGGACGAGCTGGAGCGCCTGGCGCGACTGCACGGCCTGCACGTGAGCTCGCCGTTGACCTTCCGCGTCGAGGAGATCGAGCAGATTGCTAGCGGTATGGCGCGCCTGCGCGCCCAGCCGCCGAGTGTGCTGGCTGGTTCTCCCGTCGTCGATGTCTCGGACCTGTCGCAGGGGTACCGCGGCCTGCCGCCCACGGACGGCGTTCTGGTGCTCACCGAGGCGGGGGATCGTGTCATCGCGCGCCCCTCGGGCACCGAGCCCAAGCTCAAGTGCTACCTCGAGGTGATCCTGCCGGTTGCCGAGGGGGAGCCGTTGCCCTGGGAGCAGGCGCGCGAGCGCCTCGAGACAATTAAGGGAGCTTTCGCCGAGATTATCGACCTGTAGAAGCCCATCGGGGACTCCGTCGGCGTATTTTCTGTGGGTAAAGCCCTGCGTCAGGAAATAGATAACGCTATACTTGCGTATATGGCAACAAGCAGTGAATCGCTGGCGGAGGCCCTGCCCTTCGCCGACCGGCCCGTCGAGAAGGCGCCCGGCCACTGGGTGCTCGCGCGCGCCGGAAAGACGGTGCTGCGCCCCGGCGGCCTCGCCCTCAGCACGTGGGCGCTCAAGCGCGCCGTCCTGCCCGGCTCCGACGTCGTCGAGTTCGCGCCCGGCCTGGGCGTCACGGCCAGAGCGATCATCGGCGTGGGACCCGCCTCCTACGTGGGCGTGGAGCGCGATCCGAACGCCTCCGCGCGCGTGGACGCCATCGCCTCGGGCGTGGGACGCTGCGTGAACGCAGACGCGGCCGAGACCGGCCTGCCGAACGAGAGTGCGGACGTCGTCGTCGGCGAAGCCATGCTCTCCATGCAGGGAGAGAAAGCCAAGCGAGCCATCATGGGCGAGGCCGCGCGCATCCTGCGCCCCGGCGGCCGCTACGTCATCCACGAGCTGGCGATGCGTCCCGACATGATCGGGGAAGGGCCCGCCACCGAGATCCGCCGCGCGCTCGCCCGCGCCATCAACGTCAACGCACGACCTCTCACGGTTGCCGACTGGAGGCGAGCGCTCGAAGAGGTCGGCCTCGTCGTGGAAGAGACACGCACGGCCCCCATGGCTCTGCTCAAGCCCGGTCGCATGATCGCGGATGAGGGCGTGCGCGGAGCCCTGCGTATCATGCGCAATGTCGCGCGGGATAAGGACCTGCGCGAACGCGTCACGACGATGGCGCGCACGTTTAAGAAATATGACCGACACCTGTGCGGCGTCGCCATCGTCGCGCGCAAACCCAAGGAGAGCCAATGAGCCTGTCGTCCGAATCGAACACCGAGGTTCCCACGCCCATCATGACGGACCTGCAGGACATCGCATCGATGATCCAGATCAACGAGGAAGCCACGGTCTCGCGCACCGTCATGCACGCCGAGGGTGTGCGCCTGGTCCTCTTCAGCTTCGACAAGGGTGAGATCCTCAGCGAGCACACTGCCGCGATGCCCGTCATCCTGCACACCCTCGAGGGCGCCCTCGAGATCGAGGCCGACGGTCGCACCGTCGTCCTGAAGCCCGGTGACGTCATCCACTTCGGCACGCGCCTGCCGCACGCCGTGCGCGCGCTCGAGCCCTCGAAGCTGGCCCTGTACATGCTGGATCGCCGAGAGCGCCCCCAGGCCTGAGGCTCCGACACTGTGCGGCGGGCCCCGTCCTCGTGAGGTGATGCACGAGGCCGGGG
>CABKMD010000001.1 GCA_902373435.1 uncultured Actinomyces sp. | reverse complement strand
GCGAGGTCTCGCCCTCGCCGACCTCGACTTCCTGCGTCGTCTTGTCGGCCGGGTTGACGAGCATCAGGTGCGCATTCGGAGCCGGCTTCTTGACGGTCAGGGTGATGTCCTGCGCGGTCTCGGCCAGCGAGCCATTGTCGGTGCGCGGGTCGAGGAGGTAGGACGGGTAGCGGGTCTGGCCGGTGAGGGCGTTGACGACCATGAAGCCCTTGGGGGCCGTCGTGGAGTCGCCGAAGATTTCGGCGGACTTGGCGGCCTCCAGACCATTGAGCTGCTCGAAGTAGCCGACGACGACGTCGCCGGGCAGGCCGTCGTTGACGGAGCCGACATTGGTGACCGACATGTCAACCAGGCCGACGGCCTCGTTAGCGGCCTTGGCCTCGTCTCCCAAGGCGAAGTCACCGTACTTGTAGCCGCTCAGCGAGGGGGCAGTGCCGCGGGCCGCGTACTGGCCGGGCTTGTAGGCGACGAACGTGGAGTTCATGGCCTTCGTGTAGTTACCGATGTAGGTGACGTTGCCGAAGATGTTGGAGAACTCGTAGAACGAACGCGTCGGCGCACCATCGTGGTCGATGATCGACGAGCGGTCGTAGCCGTTGCACTCCATGCGGAACAGGCCGAACCACTTCTGGCCGGTGGCCAGGCCCAGGGAGGGAACGATCGACTTCTCGGAGGCGGACACGTTCGCGTCCCAGTTGTAGTCCAGGTACTGGCCGTACAGGATCGGGCTGGAGCCGTCACCGGTGATGCCCTTGAGGCCGTATTCGCGCTGCTTCTTCCAGGTGTTGGTATTCAGCAGGTTCATGACGACGTTGCTCGGGGCAGGGCCGCCGTTGGCACCCCAGTAGTACTTGTCCCAGCTGAGCAGGTCGGGCTTGGCGTACTCGACGTAGTAGCTCAGGTTGGCGTCGCGGTACCAGGACGGGTCGTCCCAGGAGTTGGCGTGGACGACGGTGCCGGGGATGTTCTGCTTGGACCAGGCGAACCAGTTCTTGAAGCACTCCGACTCGCCGCGGCTGAATCCGCCCTCATCGCCGTACTGGATGTCGACGAGCGTAGAGGCGTAGGGCGACATGTACTCGTTCATAAAGTCGCCGGGTTCGCCCGCGTTGCACATGTTGTTCTTGCCGGTGGGGGCCTTCGCGAGGGCCCACGGCGCGCCCATGCCCAGGGACTCCATCATGGCGGTGTTGAACATGGGCAGGTCGTAGAACATCGGGAATGCGCCGCCCGTGCGGTCGCGCTCGTTGGCATCGAAGCCGCCGCGTCCGTAGCCCTCGCAGGGGACCCACGCGGGCATCATGACGCTGTACTGCAGGGCGAGCGCCTGGGCACGGTTGACGCCCCACTTGCCGTCACCAGGGTTGAAGCCGGAGTAGCGCTCATACATGGAATTGTCGACTGCCGGGGCGACCGGGATCTTGCCGGCGGGCAGGCCCCACACCCCAACGTCGTTGAAGGTCACCGCGGTCGCGATATTCTGCGGCGTCTGGGGCTCGGTCTCGTCGTTCATCCAGATGCGGATGTTCTTGGCGAGGTGGTAGCTGTTGAAGTCCCAGTACCACAGGCCGCGCGCGTCGCGCGTGAGCGAGCCATGGGTGACGATGGTCTTCCAATCGGCGCCATCGGCTTGGTCTTCGTGAACGACACGTAAACGATCGTGATGAAGGGGTAAATGTAGAAAGAGATGACCGCGAGGACCGGGAGGGTCACCCACAGCCAGGGAACCCAGCCCGGGCGAAATCGGGCGGCGCCATTGAGGGAGCGCGTCTTGGCACTCTTACGTATCGGCATACCAAAGTCCTTTTTCAGGGATGCGCGGGGTCGTGAGTCGGCGGCCCGGCGCTGGGCGAGGAATGCGTCGGGGGCCGAGGCCAGGCCTCGGCCTCCTTGGCAGCCTTGGCGGCTTCCTCGTAGGCGGCCTTGAAGACCGGGTCGTCGGCGACCTCCGGCGGGTTGTTGACGAGCTTGTCGAGGGCCTCGGTGGCGGCCGGGAAGATGATGGCGTCGCCGTCGTGCGTCCAGGCGTACTCGTTCTCAGCGTTGGTGATCCACTCAGCGAACTTCATGGCCAGGGGGCATTCTGCGTGGTGACGGAGACGCCGATGTACTGGCCTTCGAAGACGGGCTTGATGCCGGGGTTGGTCGGGAACGGGCCGACGCCGATGTTCTGGCAGACCGTCTCATTGTTCTGCTTGACGAACTTCAGGAACGAGGCATTGGGCGTACCGAAGGCGAGGTTGCCGTCGGTGTAGGCCTTGCCCGGGTCGGGCTCACCGGTCAGGGAGTCCTTCGGGATCGCACCGGAGGCGTACAGCTCGGAGAGCTTGGTGACGTACTTGATCGCGGCCTCGTTGTCGGCGAAGTCGAAGGCGGTCTTGTCAGCGTTCAGCAGGTTGACGCCCATGCCGTGCAGCTGAGCAACCATGTACCACTCGGGCGAGCCGTAGATACCGTAGTAACCTTTCCGTCGTCGCCGACCTTGGCGGCAGTCTCGAACAGCTCATCCATGGTCTTGGGCGACGTGTTCTCGTCGAGATCAGCGCGCTTGAAGACTTCCTTGTTGTAGGTGGTGATGTAGGGGCCGAAGTACCAGGGCAGAGCCGTGTGGTGATCATTGGCGCCCAGGGCGGTGGAGTCCCAAATGGACGCCACGAACTTGTCGCCGATTCCGGGAGGCTTGACGTCGTAGTTCATGAGGAGGTTGGACTTGGACAGGGCGAGGATGGTGGAGGAGGGAACGTTGATGACGTCCGCCATCTTGCAGTTCGAGGCTGAGCGGTCACGGTCTAGTCGAACTCGGCGCCGCCGCCCTGGTCGGTCCAGTTGATCGTGACGCCGGGGTTGGCCTCCTCAAATTCCTTGATCTTGGCCTTGAAGAAGTCGCCGAAGTCGTTCTGCAGACCCTGGGTCTGGAACGTGATCTCGCCTTCGACCTTCGAGGTGTCAATCTTCGAGTCGTCAATGTTGCCCGCGGGGATGTCGCCCGCGACGTCGGGCTCGGGGATGGAACCGGCAGCAGACGAACCGCCGCTCGAGCTGGTGGTAGAGCCCGAGCCGCCATCGTTACAGGCGGCCAGGCCGAGGGTGCTAAACATGGCGAGGGCGAAGACGCCTGCAGCCATCTTCTTCTTCAACATGCGAAACCTCCATTGGTCTGTTCTTGTTGGTCGATCGGTGGGATCGAGTCACTAACTAGCTCGTGTTAGTTAATGTCTGAATCATTGCGGCCTGTGACGCTTCGTACATCATTTGCCAACAACTTCGCGCATCGTTATCAAGCCGCAACTTAACACTGTGGGGCTTCATCACCCCCAACCTGGGCAATCACAAATGTCAGGTCTGAATCGCGCATAGTACCGGCAAACTCGGGCCGAGAGTCAGGTCCGCATGAACGCGTGCCGATGCCATCCTGGAAGGCGTCCAACCACAGGAACGTGCGCTCACTGTCAGGCAGATCCTCCCAGTGCGAGGCCTCAGCCAGCTCACGCTCGCTCCACGGAGACACACTCCACCCCAGGGACGAGGTCGGCACGACGAGGACATCGCCCGCCTCACCGCGGAGGCAGAGAGCTTCGAGATCGAGGCGCTGCCCACCTTCCTGGGGGCGCACGCTGACCTCCCAGAGCTCGCGTACGGGAGCGCTGCCGTATCCGCGAGCGCCACTCACGCGCATGTCGGAGTATCCGATGAGGGTGTCGCCCAGCCACGAGGCTTCCCACTGCGATCCAGGCATCTCGATACGCACGCCGAGGCGCGGGACTCGCTCGGGCCAGGCCCCGTAGGGCGCGACGCGGGCAGTCACAGACAGGGCCGGGGTCTCCCCGAGGAGCACAGGTCGATACTCCCAGGTGAGGGTGATGCCGAATTGCGCGGCGGGCAGAGACCAGCGCTCAACGACGCGCTGGCAGGTGCCGTCCTCCTCGATGGACACGAGGCGTCGGCGCAGCAGGTGCAGGCGCGCCTGCTCCCAGCGGGCCGCGTGCGAGGTTCCATGCTCGCCGCGCCCGACCCCGAGGGGACCGAGGTTGTCCTCGGCAATTCCCCAGTAGTCGATGGGGCCACGCCCACGGTCATTGTCGGTGGGGGCCCGGTAGACGCTGAGCTCCACGCTCACGGGCATGGTTCCGATGCGCGCGAGGTGCCCGCGCGCATCGAGCGCGTAAGGGGCCTCCACGCCATCATCCGAGCGCACGACCGAGACGGGGGCACCGAGGAGTCCGCACAGCCGGGCCTCATCTGCCCCGTGCCCACGCGACGATTCCACGGCCTTCGCAAGGGCGGGCGCGTCAGGGGCCATCGCTTGAACCCACGGCCAGGTGCCGGCGTAGGGACGAGACAGCGCGTCGACCAGGCCGTCGCACACGAAGTTGCCGTCGTGCACCTCTTCGCCGAAGTCGCCGCCATAGGACAGGGCGCGACCCCCATCCGGGAGGGTGCGCCACAGGGCTTGGTCGCGCCATTCCCACACGAAGCCGCCGGCGTGGCGGGGGTGGTCCATCTGCGCAGCGTAGGCGGCGGCGTTTCCGGGGCCGGTTCCCATCGCGTGCAGGTATTCGCACATGATGTAGGGGGCGCGGCGGATGCGCTCGCGCGCGGCGTCGTCAACCCGCGCGGCGACGTGCGTAGGAACGGCGACCTCGGCATGCGGATCGCTCTCGTCGAGGACGGCGGCGACTTCCTCCAGGGTCGGGTACATGCGCGAGTAGATGTCCGTGTATTCGAGGGCATGGTCACCCTCGTAGTGGACGATCGCCCGGGAACCGGTGCGCTCGTGCACCCAGCGCGCGCAGGCGGCCAGGTTCGCGCCGGTGCCGGACTCGTTACCGAGACTCCAGCTCATGATCGAGGGATGGTTCTTGTCGCGCTCGAAGGCACGGACCGTACGGTCCAGGTAGGCGTCGGCCCAGCGCGGGTCGTCAGAGGGATTATCGATCCACTCCCCCACACCCTCGAACCCGTGCGTCTCGATGTCGCCTTCGAGCATGACCCACAGACCGATTTCATCGGCGAGGTCGAGCAGGCGAGGATGGGGCGGGTAGTGGGAGGTGCGGATCGCGTTGATTCCCATGGACTTCATGAGGGCGAGGTCCTCGCGCGCCCAGTCCTCGTCGAAAGCGCGCCCCTCGGCGGCACGCACCTCGTGGCGGTTGACGCCGTTGAGGGTCAGGGGCTCACCATTGGCCATGAGGACACCGTCCTCGATACACACGCGACGGAAGCCGATGCGCAGGCACCGCTCCCCCGCGCCGAGGCATTCCACGCCCTGGACGCTGACGCGCGCCTCGTAGAGTGCTGGGTCCTGCGCGCTCCACGGGCGCACGCTGCCCACTTCGATGCGGCCACTGCGGTAGCGACCATCGTCGCCACGTTCAAGAGAGCAGGCGAAAGACCAGAGGCCGTCGATACTGAGATGCCCGAACAGATGAGCCTCCTGGGCACCAAGCACCCGGGCTTCGACGGTCACAAACCCCACCCCGGCCTCGTAGTCGGTGTCAATCCACAGGTCTTCGATGGCGCCGGGAGCGAGGCGGCGCAGGCTCACCGAGCGGAAGATGCCGGGCAGCCACCACTGATCCTGATCCTCGAGGTAGGAGCCGGGGCTGAACTGATGGACGCGCACGGTGATCATATTGGTGCCGGGGCGCACGGCATCGGTCACGTCGAACTCGTGAGCGAGACGCGATCCGCGAGCCATGCCGATCCACGTGCCGTTGACCCACACGCTGGCCTGGCTTTCGACGCCGTCAAAACGCAGGCGGATGTGACCGCCCTGCCAGTCGGAGGGGAGCTCGAAGGTGCGGCGGTAGTCGCCGACGGGGTTGTCGTCGGGCGGGAAGGGCGGGTCGACCGGGAAGGGGAAGTCGACGTTGGTATAGGCGGGGTACCCCCAGGCACCCTCGCCGCGCAGGACCCAGTGGCTGGGCACGTCAATCTCGGACGCATCATCGAAGGCGGCAGGCTCATCCCAGGGCTGCTCGACGTTGACGAAGGGAGCGGGGTCGGCGCGGTGATAGGCGAAGCTCCACATGCCGTCGAGGCTGAGAGCCCCGCAGTCGTCAGCGAGGTGCGCGCGCGGGGACACAAGCGCGCCCGCGCCGGGAGCATAGGAAGGTAGTATCGATATCACGTCTATGCGCCTTTCGGATGTCATCGTCGAAACTCCGATCGTCACACACAAGACTAACACGTTATAGTTGTTGTGTTTCAACGAAACGCACACGAGGATCGGGAGGCTTGCATGGAGCGCGCAACTCGGGCCGACGTCGCCCGCGCGGCAGGCGTCGCACCGTCGACCGTCTCGCTCGTCCTCAACGGACGAGGCCGGGACGTGAAGATCGCGCCCGCCACCATCGATCGAGTCAAGCAGGCCGCACGCGAACTCAACTACATCCCCAACGCAGCCGCCCGCTCATTGCGGCGCGGTAAGTCCCACCTCATCGCTCTCCTCATGGCCGAACTGCCGGACGATCCTTTCGTGCCCGTTGTCCACACGGTTCTCACAACAGCGATGATCCACATTCAGCGCCACGGCTACCTCCTCCTCCCCCTGTTCCAGTCCGGCGACGGAGCCTCGGACGCCGAGGTCATCCGCAGGGTTCTGGGCGACACCCAGCTGGCGGGGATCATCCGTGAGATTACATCGGCCGAGGCCTTCACGTCGCGCCTGCTCGCCAACCTCGGCGTCCCCGTCGTCGCCATGTCGATGATCGAGGCCGACCCCACCGGCTCAGAGTCTTCCCTCATCCGCATCGACGAGGGCGCCGGCGTGGGCGATATCCTCTCCGACTCCGTGCTCGTGGACCCATCGACAGGCACGGGCAGTGGGCGGGCGGTGTTCCTGGCCGGACCAAACACGAATCACGCGCGCCAGAACCCCATCGCACGGGCGTTCGGCACCGCTTTCACCCTCTACTCGCTACCAGACTGGGAGCCCACCACGGCCTACCAGGCCGCGCTGCGCCTCCTCGACGAGAACCCATCAATCTCGCTCATTGCCCTGGCCGACGACTCGCAGGCCCCCGGCGTCTTCCAAGCCGCCGCAGACCTGGATCTGTCCATACCCCATGACCTGTCGGTCCTCGGCTTCGGAGACCAGGACCACCGCAGCGCCTCCGCACTCGGCCTGACGACGGTCGAGTGGCCCCTGAAGGACATGACCGAGGCCGCCATCTCTTCGGTCATCAACGTCATCGAGGGGCGCTCCCCCATGGCCGACATTCACCCGCAGGCATCCCTCGACGAGGAGTCTGCACACCGGACACCAATCGCGACGATCCCGACGCACCCGGTGTGGCGCTCGTCGGTGGCCAGGCGCGCATAGAGCGGCACATGACAGAACGCAGGGAGGGGCGGATGCCAGTTGGCATCCGCCCCTCCCTCACGCTTGCGCCTCGCGCCGAGCGCCTCCCGCACGCTCACAAAATGCGGGAGTGACGCCCGAGGAGAAGCCATTACTCACCGAGGCCGCAGGCCCGGTAGATGTTGGTCAGCATGGCCAGGCGCTGCTTGAGGGATGCGTCCTTGGGGACGCAAACCTTCGCACCGAGGTACTTGGCGCCACCACTGACAGCACCCTGCGCGCAGCGAGCGATCTCGGCCTCGTCCATGAGCGAGGTCGGCTCGTCGGCCTGCGCGGGCAGGTGGCCGTCGATCCAGGAGTAGCCGTAGTGGGTTTCCTCCGGGCCTGCGCCCGAGAAGATGATGCCGTCCAGGACGCCGCGCTTGCCAGCCTCGAGCACGTGCTCATAGGCGCTGTCCGCACTGCGCCCCTCCACGGCGGAGCGGCCCCAGTTGAGGTGGATGCCGATGCCGGCCTCGGAGACGACGTCGATCTCGGATTCGAGGGACAGGAAGCCCTTTTCGGGGTTCTGCTCGGGGATGTACTTGTCGCAGTGCTCGATGACGAGCGTGGCCCCGCACCAGTCCCATGTGGCCACCTCGGCGAGCGAACGCTTGAAAGCATCCACCTGCGCCAGGCGAGTGGGAGCCGAGTGCAGTTGTACGCGAGCAACCAGCTGGCGGCCCACCCGCTCACACAGGGTGGCGAGGTCGTCACGCAGCGCGCGGGTGAAGTCGAGAGCGGCTCCGCGTCCGGCCTCGTCGGGCGAGGCCAGGCCGAAGTTCTCGTTCTTCCACACGTTCTGCATAGTGCCAGGGATCGCTGTGATCGTGTTGAAGTCCCAGTGGGCCGCCAGGTGGCTGGCCAGGACCTCACCCTGGGCGGCGAGCTGCCCCGGGTAAGGGATCTCGACGCCGCTCACCCACGGCTGATCTGCGAGGAGTCGGTAGTAGTCAGCTTCCAGCTCCGGTGCCGGATGCGAGGCGTACGCGCCAAGGATGAATGGAAGTGCCGTGATGGTTGCCCTTCTACGATGAAATTGTCACACGGATCACTAGAACGAACATACTCCTATTTCTCGTATATTCGCAGCGAAGTGACACGACACCCTGCGTTTAACTCATCTGCATACTCGTAGGGCGGGCACCGGCTGGTGCCCGCCCCGTACGTGCGTCTCTCAGACGCTCACAGCGCCAGGTTCTCCTTCACGACGTCCGCCAGCGAAGCGGCGACAGAGTCTGCCTCCTCCTGCGTGGCGGCCTCGACCATGACACGCACGAGCGGCTCGGTGCCGGAGGGACGCAGGAGCACGCGGCCGGTATCGCCCAGGCGAGCCTCGGCGGCCGCGACCGCCTCGGCGACGGCCTCGTTCGTCGAGGCAGCCGCGCGGTCCACACCGCCCACGTTGATGAGGGTCTGCGGCAGACGCTGGATAAAGGACGTCAGGTCGGCCAGCGAACGGCCGGACTCCTTGACCATGCGCGAAATCAGCAGCGATGACAGGATGCCGTCGCCAGTGGTCGCATGATCGCGGGCGATGATGTGGCCGGACTGCTCACCACCGAGGGAGTAGCCGGACGCCAGCATCTCTTCGAGGACGTAGCGGTCGCCCACGCCGGTCTGCACGGTCTTGATACCAGCCTCGCGCATAGCGATCAGCAGGCCCAGGTTGCTCATGACGGTGACGACGAGCGTGTTCTTAGCGAGAGTGCCGCGCCCGAGCGCATTCACGGCCAGCGCACCCATGATCTTGTCGCCGTCGATGAGGTTGCCCTCGTGGTCGACGGCGAGGCAACGATCCGCGTCTCCATCGTAGGCGACACCAAAGTCACAGCCGGCCTCGACGACGGCGGCCTGCAGGGACTCGGGATGCGTGGAACCCGCGTGCAGGTTGATGTTGCGTCCGTCGGGGGACGCGTTGATGACGGTGATGTCAGCGCCGAGCTCACGGAAGACGGCCGGGCCCAGCTCGGACGCCGCGCCGTTCGCACAGTCGATCGCAATTTTCATACCGCGCAGATCGGTGCCGATCGCCTCGACGAGGTGCGCAATGTAGGAGTCCTTCGCCCACGCGTGGTCCGCGTTAACCTCGCCGACTGCGTCGCCGGTGGGGCGATCCCACTCGGTGTTCACGAGCGCCTCGATCTGGTCCTCCACGGCATCGGCGAGCTTGTAGCCGCCGTGCGCGAAGAACTTGATGCCATTGTCGGGCATGGGGTTGTGTGACGCGGAGATCATGACGCCCAGATCCACGGTGTCCTCCGTGGCCGTCAGGTGCGCGACCGTCGGGGTGGTGACGACGCCGATGCGGGTCACGTCCATGCCGGCGCTCGCCAGGCCCGCCGCGAGCGCGTGGTCGAGGAACTCACCCGAGATGCGGGTGTCGCGGCCGATGATCGCGCGAGGCTTGGAGCCGTCCGCACGCAGGGAGCCGCCGAACTGGCGGGCCGCCGCCTCGCCGAGCTGCAGCGCGAGGTCCGCAGTGATGTCAACGTTCGCCAGTCCTCGCACGCCGTCCGTGCCGAACATCCTGGGCATAGTCTCTCCGTTCAGTGGGTCATTCGACTGCACTAAGCCTACCGCGTTCGCGCCCACTCATTTCTACGAGGCCGAGGCGCGGACAGCGGAGACGCTCACATACTGGCACGGCCAGGAGGGGATACGAAAGCCGCGCCCCGCAGATGCGGGGCGCGGCCAACAGAAAATGTGCTGAGTAAAATCAGCGCTTCGAGAACTGCGAAGCCTTGCGGGCCTTCTTGAGACCTGCCTTCTTACGCTCGGTGGCGCGGGCATCACGGGTCAGGAAGCCAGCCTTCTTGAGGGCCGGACGGTTCGCGTCGCGGTCGATCTCGTTGAGGGCGCGCGACACGCCGAGGCGCAGGGCGCCGGCCTGGCCGGAAATGCCGCCGCCGTTAATGCGGGCGATGACGTCGAAGCGGCCGTCAATGTCGAGCAGCACGAAGGGGGACTTCACCAGCTGCTGGTGCAGCTTGTTGGGGAAGTAGTCCTCAAGGGTGCGACCGTTGATGGTCCACTTGCCGGAGCCGGGGACCAGGCGAACGCGGGCGACGGCCTCCTTGCGGCGGCCCAGGCCCGCGCCGGGCGCGGTGATGGACTGACCGGCGCCGGCGGGAGCCGACTCGGTCTCGGACGTGTAAGAGCTGGGGACGACTTCCTCGTCCAGCTCAGCGGAAACGATGGTCTCAGCCACGGTTCTCCTCAGGGTCAAAGGCGTTCAGCGACCAAAGGTCACTGAGCCACCTGGGTCAGTTCGTAGGGAACCGGCGACTGGCCGGCGTGGGGGTGCTCCGGGCCAGCGTACACATGCAGCTTCTTGAACTGCGCGCGGCCGAGGGAGTTGTGAGGAAGCATGCCCTTAACGGCCTTCTCGACGGCGCGCTCAGGCGTCGCGGCGAGGAGGTCACGGTAAGCGGTTGCGGTCAGGCCACCAGGACGACCGGAGTGACGGTAGGCCATCTTCTGGTCGAGCTTCTTGCCGGTCAGAGCGACCTTGTCCGCGTTGATGATGATGACGTAGTCGCCCATGTCCATGTGAGGGGCGAACGTCGGCTTGTGCTTCCCACGGAGAAGGGCAGCGGTCTGGGCTGCCAGGCGACCGAGGACGACGTCGGTGGCGTCAATGACGTACCACTTCTTGTCCGCGTCCCCAGGCTTGGGTGAATAGGTGCGCACGGGCGTAACCTTCAATTCTTGTTGGTCATGGGACGCCGCGCCGGTTTTTCCGGGGGTGTCCACGATGAAACGGTTCGCGCGAGGCGTCGGCGAGCGCTCCTAGCGAGTGGGAGACACTAGGTACTCTGCTGACGCACAGCACTAGCCATATTATCTGTGCGCAGCCCGGCGGTCAAAGCGCGGCGAATACTGTGTCACATTCCTCAGCCGTCGTCGCCGCAGCACGTGTCGCGCCTAGCCCGGGCTTGCTCGGCTCGCGCGCCCCACTGCGAGGGATCGGGATACTCCACGCTCTCAAGGGTGAGTCCGTGTGCGGGAGCGATCGGCGCGGCCTCGGAACGGGAGCGCGCCCGCAGGATCTGCGCCGGGTAGTCGGTGTCGCGCGCGCCCGAGCCGACGAGGAGCAGCGCCCCCACCAGGGAGCGGACCATCGAGTGGCAGAAAGCGTCAGCCTCGACTCGGAAGACGAGGGTTCGCTCTGAGTCACGCTCGGCGTGCAGGGTGCGCAGCGTGCGGATCGTCGTGGCTCCCTCGCGCGGGCGGCAGAACCCGAGGAAGTCATGTTCCCCGAGGAGGGCAGCCCCGGCCTCGTTCATGGCCCCCTCGTCGAGGGGCTCTTCGATCCAGAGGCGATCCCAGCGCCCAAGAGGCTCAGGACGATCGGACACCCGGTAGGCGTAGGAACGCCCAAGGGCAGAAAAGCGCGCGTCAAAACTGGGGTTGACGACGGCGGCCGAATAGATGCGCACGTCGCAGGTGCCGCGCGCGGGGGCCAGCTCGCGCCCACGAGCGCGCTCGCCGTATCGGCCGGACAGGATCTTGTTGAGTCGTCGGACAATCGACGAGGCCGCGGAGTCATCGTCGCACTCCCCTCCCCTGGGCGACAGGCGCGCCCAGGCCGCCTCGGAAATGTCCGCATGACAGACCTGGTGACGCGCATGAACCCCCGCGTCGGTGCGACCCGCGACCGTCGTCACGATCTCTTCGCGCGAGGCCATGGCAAGGGCCGCTTCAATCTCGCCCTGGACGGTACGCAGGCCGGGCTGTGCTGCCCATCCACGAAAGTCAGTGCCGTCGTAGCCCAGGTCGAGGCGCAGGCGCCGCGCGCTCACAGCTCCCACGCCCGAACGCCGCCGATGATGCCCGCGTCGTTCGGCACGACGATGACGTCATCACCCATGAGGCGCAGGTTCGAGGCCGTGATGCGCTTGGAGTTGCCGCCACCCAGGTAGAGGCGATCCCACATGTACATGGGACGCAGGCCGTCCACGACGCGGCGGATACGGCGCGACCAGTGCACGTCGCCGAGGCGCAGGCGTTCATGCTCGCCAATGTAGTCGTCGTAGGTCAAGCCCCACCGAACGGGCCCCTGCGACACCTCGACGTGGGGAGCCAGCTGGCCACCGTCAAAAACGGCGTTACCGAGGCCCGTGCCCAGAGTGATGATCATTTCGAGACCGCGGCCCGTGATCGCCCCTGCGCCGGCGACTTCGGCGTCGTTCAGGACCTTCGTCGGCAGACCGAGGGCCCCTTCAATAGCGCGCCCCATGTCGAAGTGATCCCAGCGTTCCACCAGCTCAGGCAGCACGCGCGAGCGCGGCCCGTCGCGCGTGATGTAGTGAGGGGTCGCGATGACCACGCCGTGGCGAATCATGCCCGGCATACCCATCGTCACGCGCGTCGCAGCGGGAAGCTCGCGCGCGAGGCCGACAACGGTTTCCACGAGAAGCTCGGGAGGCAGCGGGTAGGGAGTGGGCACCCTGCGAGGCGGGGCCATCATGGTGCCGCGCTCATCCACGACGGAACCCTTAATCCCACCGCCGCCGCAGTCAATCGCCAACGTCATCTCACGAGTCATGGCTTCAGGCTACCGGATACGGCAAGGGCCGGACACTCCTTGCGGAATGTCCGGCCCAATGCTCGAATCGGTCAGTGCCTCACGGTCACTTCTCTTCTTCGACCTGCTCGGCGGCGTCAGCAGCCTCGCCGGCCTCAGAGGCAACTTCCTCAGCCTCGTTGGCCTTGGCGAGATCGCCTTCCTCACGAGCCTCTTCGGCGCGATCGGCGGCAGCCTCAGCAGCCTTCTCGGCCTCGGCGGCGACAGCCTTTGCAGCGGTCTTCTCGGCAGCCTTCACGACGGCCTTCTTCTCGACCTTCTCCATGACGAGCTCAACGCGCATCAGGGGAGCGTTGTCGCCCTTGCGGTTGCCGACGCGGATAAGGCGGGTGTAGCCGCCGGCGCGCTCGGAATCCATCGCGGGGACGAGCTCCTCGAAGAGGATCGCGACGATACCCTTGTTGGGGATCTTCTTCATGACCGTGCGGCGGGCGTGCTGGTCGCCACGCTTGGCCTTAGTGATGAGCTTCTCGACGTAGGGGCGCAGGGCCTTGGCCTTGGCCTCGGTCGTCGTGATCGCACGGTGTTCGATGAGCTGAGCTGCCAGGTTCGACAGGATCAGCTTCTGGTGTGCCGGGCTACCGCCCAGACGAGCACCCTTCTTGGGGGTGGGCATGAGTTTCTCCTACGGATTCAATGCGCCCATCGGACGCACGGGGTCAGATGGACTGGTCGTCCGAAAAGATCGCGGCGGACTCCGAGTCGCTGAAGCTCGGCATGACCGAGTCCTTCAGCGTCATACCAAGGGCCGCCAAGGACTCCTTGATCTCTTCGATCGACTTGGTGCCGAAGTTGCGGATGTCGAGCAGGTCGGCCTCCGAGTGAGCAACCAGCTCGCCGACGGTCAGAATGCCGCGGCGACGCAGCGCGTTGTAGGAACGCGACTGCAGGTTGAGGTTCTCGATCGGAAGAGCCAGATCGGCTGCGAGGGTGGCGTCGGTTGTGGACGGGCCCACCTCGATGCCTTCCGCTTCCTCGTTCAGTTCACGCATGAGGCCGAACAGCTCCACCAGCGTCTTGCCGGCCGAGGCCAGGGCGTCGCGCGGGGTGATCGCCGGCTTGGTCTCCACGTCGATGACGAGGCGATCAAAGTCGGTGCGCTGCTCAACACGCGTCGCCTCGACCTTGTAGGTCACCTTGACGACGGGCGAGTAGATCGAATCAATCGGAATGCGAGAGATCTCGGCCTGCGGATCCTTGTTCTGAGCAGCCGACACGTAGCCACGGCCACGCTCGACGGTCAGCTCGATCTCCAGCTTGCCCTTCTCGTTGAGGGTGGCAAGGTGCAGATCGGGGTTGTGGATCTCCACGCCGGCGGGAGGCGTGATGTCGCCGGCGAGAACCTCGCCGGGGCCAGCCTTCCGCAGGTACATGACGACAGGCTCGTCGTTCTCGCTGGACAGGACGATCTGCTTGATGTTCAGGATGATCTCAGCGACATCTTCCTTCACACCTTCGATCGTGCGGAACTCGTGGGGGACGCCATCAATACGGATGGACGTCACCGCTGCACCCGGGATCGAGGAGAGGAGGGTACGACGCAGGGAATTACCCAGCGTGTAGCCGAACCCGGGCTCGAGGGGCTCCAGGGTGAAACGGGAGCGCAGGTCGCTGACCTTTTCTTCGGTCAGGATGGGTCGCTCTGCAATGAGCACGTCTATTCCTTTCTGGCCGGTGCCCGCTATATGACACCGGATATGGGAACCTGCTGAAGCAGGCTAAGGGAGTAAGAACCTGAAGGTTCAGACGTGGGGAGGGCATAGCCCTCCCGTCCACAAGTCAGCCGCGGCGGCGCTTCGGCGGGCGGGTGCCGTTGAAGGCCTGAGGCGTGACGTCCTGGATCGAACCGATCTCGAGGCCGGCGGCCTGGAGGGAACGGATCGCGGTCTCACGGCCGGAGCCGGGACCCTTCACGAAAACGTCAACCTTCTTCATGCCGTGCTCCTGGGCGCGCCGAGCCGCAGCCTCGGCCGCGAGCTGGGCGGCGAAGGGGGTGGACTTACGCGAACCCTTGAAGCCAACCTGGCCGGAGGACGCCCAGGCGACAACCGCGCCCGTGGGGTCCGTGAGGGAAACGATGGTGTTGTTGAACGTCGACTTGATGTAGGCGTGGCCGTTGGTGACGTTCTTCGAAATCTTGCGACGCGGCTTGCGGGCACCGCCCGAGCGCGAGGTCTTTGCTGCTGCCATTTCTGGTTCAGTTCCTTCTTGTCGCGGAAAGCTATCCCGAAGGGATGCGCTCTCCTAGGCCTTACTTGGCCTTCTTCTTGCCTGCAACGGTGCGCTTGGGGCCCTTGCGGGTACGCGCGTTGGTCTTGGTGCGCTGACCGTGGACCGGCAGGCCACGACGGTGGCGAAGGCCCTGGTACGAACCGATTTCGATCTTGCGACGAATGTCGGCCTGAACCTCACGGCGGAGGTCACCCTCAACCTTGAAGTTTGCCTCAATGTAGTCACGAAGCTTGACGAGTTCCTCTTCCGTCGCGTCCTTCACGCGAGTGTCCGGGCTGACGCCGGTGGCGGCGAGGGTCTCTGCCGCGCGGGTGCGGCCGACTCCGTAGATGTATGTGAGCGCGATCTCGAGCCGCTTCTCGCGGGGGAGGTCGACGCCGGCAATACGTGCCATGGTGATGTTGCTCCAGTTGTTCATCGGAGGTCGTCATCGCTCAATCCGGGCGAGCAGCCCGGCCTCGGCCTCCGAACCGAGGGTCACCCACGGGTGGGTGCTTAGAGTGATGCTGTGGGGCTTAGTGCCCCGCGGGGTCGCAGCGGGTCTCAGCCCTGGCGCTGCTTGTGCCTGGGGTTGTCGCAGATGACCATGACGTTGCCGTGGCGACGAATCACCTTGCACTTGTCACAGATCTTCTTGACACTCGGCTTGACCTTCATGGTTGTTACCTCCACTGCCCGTCGGGCAGTTTGTGTCGGGTCACTTGTAGCGGTAGACGATACGACCTCGGGAGAGGTCGTAGGGGCTCAGCTCGACGACAACTCGATCCTCGGGCAGGATGCGGATGTAGTGCTGACGCATCTTTCCCGCAATGTGGCCGAGAACCACGTGGCCATTCTTCAGTTCCACACGGAACATCGCGTTAGGCAGGGCCTCAACGACCGTGCCTTCCATCTCAATGACGCCGTCTTTCTTCGCCATATCCTCCGTTTATCCTCTACATGTCTCGGATAGGTTGCGGCGGATGCCGCTAGGCATAGCACACCGACGAATGTCGGATGCAGATACGCCCAAGGGACTACTCTACGGCATCGACACCCATTGCCGGTAGTCAGGGCCCCTGTCGGTTCGCTCACGTTTAATGCGTCACATTTTGGAGAATCGCCGTCGTCGGTCGTCTCATAACGACGAGGCCGGGGCGAGCCATGCCTCACCGCGGCCCTGTGCGACGGGTGCGTGATGAGCGCACGAGAGCCACAGCCTCATCCATGAACGATTTGAGCCTGACGGGCAGGGCACCGCCACCCACTGCCTCGTCGAGATATGACTCGGGCCCGGCACCTCACAGAGGTACCGAGCCCGAAAACGTCTGTGATGTCAGTCGAGCGACACCGGGGTGACGCCGTAGGGTGCCAAGCCGGCGACTCCCCCATCGCGTGCCGTCAGGACGGAGACGCCATCTTCGGTGATCGCTATCGAGTGTTCCCAGTGGGCCGCATCACGGCCGTCGACCGTGCGCACCGTCCACTCGTCGTCGTCCGTCTGCGACGCTATGTCACCACGAGTGAGCATCGGCTCGACCGCCAGGACCATGCCCGGCTTGAGGCGAGCCTGAATACCGCGGACGTTGTAGTTGAGGACGTCCGGTGGCATGTGCATCTTCGTGCCGATACCGTGGCCAACGAACTCTTCGATGATGCCGGCTTCCCAGCCGTTGATGAGAGCATTCTCCGCGACGACGGTCTCGACCGCGTTGCCGACCGCACTAATACGCTTCCCCGTCGCCAAACCCGCAAGGGCGGCCCACAGCGACTCGCGCGTCACCGCGTCGAGCTGGCGACGCTCACGCAGCAGGTTCTCGTCCACTCCAGCGATCGCACCGGTGGCCCGTTCCCCCGCCGCGAAGGCAGCGTCCGACACGAAGGCCTCGCCGACGATGACACTGAATGCAGCGTCTCCGTGCCACTGGCGGCCTCCGCGCTCCACGTACGCGCCGCAGTCAAAAGACACGATGTCGCCGGGTGCCAGCTCGTAGTCGCCGGGAATACCGTGAACGATCACGTCGTTCGCTGAGATGCACACCGTCGCCGGGTAGCCGTAGTAGCCCTTGAAGTTGGAGGTTGCTCCCCCGTCGATGATCGTCTGGGCGCTGACCTCGTCCAGCTCACGTGTCGTCATGCCGGGACGAATGGCGCCGCGCAGGGCCTCGTGGATGGAAGCGACGACCAGGCCGGCCTCGCGCATCCATCGAATCTCCTGCGCGGACTTCAGTTCAATGCGTGGCATCGTTTAGTTCTTTGCCACCGAGTCGAGGATCGCAAAGATCCGAGCCGTGACCTCGTCGATCGTACCGGAGCCGTCCACGACCTCAAGAAGGTCCTGGTCGACGTAGTACGTGGCAACGGGCTCCGTCTGCTGGTGGTAAACCTCCAGACGGTGACGCATGACGGGCTCGGTGTCATCCGTGCGGTGCTGCTCCTGAGCACGCTTGAGCATGCGCTCCACGACCTCGTCCTCGTCCACCTGGATCTCCAGGACCACGTCGATGGACTTGCCCAGATCGAGGAGCATGTCACGCAGGACGTGCGCCTGCTCCACGGAACGCGGGTAGCCGTCGAGGAGGAAACCGTCGGCAGCGTCGGGGGCAGCAAGGCGCGCCTTCACCATAGCGTTCGTCACTGAGTCCGGAACGAACTCGCCGCGGTCCATGTAGGCCTGCGCCTGCTTGCCGATCTCCGTACCTTCCGCCATGTTGGCGCGGAAGATGTCGCCCGTCGAAATAGCCGGGATACCGAAGCGCTCAGCGATACGCGAGGCCTGGGTACCCTTGCCAGCTCCGGGAGGGCCGAGGAGGATAACGACTGTCATTTCAGGAATCCTTCGTAGTGGTGCTGCTGGAGTTGCGTATTGATTTCCTTCACCGTCTGCAGACCAACGCCGATGATGATGAGCAGCGTGGTGCCACCGAAGGGCATCTGCGAGCTCGACAGCTTCAACGGGATGATCGCCAGAGACGGCAGGAGGGCGATGATCACGAGGTAGAGAGCGCCCGCCGACGTGATTCGGTTAATCACGTAGCGCAGATACTCAGCCGTGGGACGACCCGCACGGTAACCGGGGATGAAGCCTCCGTACTTCTTCATGTTGTCCGCGACCTCGTCCGGGTTGAACGTGATGGCGGTGTAGAAGAAGGTGAAGAACAAAGTCATGAGGGCGTAGATCGTCAGGTAGAACGCGCTGCCCTGCGTGAAATGCGCGGAGATCCACTGGACCCACTGATCGTCCGGCTTGCCGAACTGCGCCGCCATCGGAGGCAGGGCAAGGATCGAGGAGGCGAAGATGACGGGGATAACGCCCGACATGTTGATCTTCAGCGGGATGTACGTCGTGGTGCCGCCGTACTGGCGACGCCCGATCATGCGCTTGGCGTACTGGACGGGAATGCGGCGCTGGGCCTGCTCCACATAGACGACAGCGATGGCCACGAGGAGAAGTAGCGCAACGATCGCGGCGACCGAACCCCACTTGCCGGCCTGACCAATGGAGAGTAGTTGCTCCGGCAGGCGGGCGGCGATCGACGTGAAGATCAGCAGTGACATACCGTTACCGATGCCGCGCTCCGTGATGAGCTCGCCCAGCCACATGATGACGCCGGTACCAGCCATCATCACGATGATCATCATGATGAAGGTGAAGACGGAGCGGTCCTTGATGATGTCGTATTGGCACGACTGGAAGAGCTGGCCGCTGCGTGCGAGAGAAATCGTCGTCGTTGCCTGCAAGATGCCCAGGAAAATCGTCAGATAACGCGTGTACTGCGTGAGCTTGGCCTGGCCCGTCTGACCTTCCTTGTAGAGGTCATCGAAGCGAGGAATAACGACCCTCAGCAACTGAATGATGATCGACGCAGTGATGTACGGCATGATTCCCAGCGCGAAGATCGACAGCTGGAGGAGCGCTCCACCCGAGAACAGGTTGACAAGGTCGAGCAGCGACGCCTGCGACTCCTGCGCCATGCAGCGCTGCACAGCCTGAGAGTCCACGCCGGGCGTCGGGATGAACGAGCCCAGCCGGAACGCGGCCATGATGAACAGGGTAAACAGCAGCTTCCGACGCAAGTCGGGGGTACGGAACGCCTGGGCGAATGCACCGAGCAAGGCTTCCTCCTACGGGTGATGGGCAGCGGGGCGAGAGCCCCTAGACTGATCCAGCTTACCCGACACGGGTAGTGGCTGGCGATATCCAATCATTAAACAAGCGCATTGCCGCGTATTTAACGAGACGCGGCGCACCTACGCCCCACGCGCTGGGGCGAGTTACTGTCTCGGGGCACAAGCACTGTGACAGCGTGTCACCCGCGAAAACACAGACACGTAACGGGGGTGGTCCCGCGAGGGACCACCCCCGTTCAGCGTCAGCGAGCCGAAATGGACCCGCCGGCAGCCGTGATCTTCGCCTCGGCAGAGGACGACCAGGAATCGACCTCAACCTCGAGCTTGACGCTCAGTTCGCCTGTACCGAGCACCTTGACGGGCGCGGAATCGCGAACGGCGTGCTTGGCGATGAGATCCTCGACCGTGACCTTGCCGCCCTCAGGGAAGAGCTCCCCGAGCTTGCCAACGTTCACGACCTGGTACTCAACGCGGAAGGGATTCTTGAAGCCGCGAAGCTTCGGCAAACGCATGTGGATCGGCATCTGGCCACCCTCGAAGCCGGCAGCAACCTGGTAACGGGCCTTGGTGCCCTTGGTGCCGCGGCCAGCGGTCTTACCCTTCGAACCTTCACCGCGACCCACGCGGGTCTTAGCGGTCTTGGCTCCCTGGGCAGGACGCAGGTGGTGCAGCTTAACGATCTGCGTCTTGTTCGTGGAGTCCGCCATTGTCAGTCGACCTCCTCAGCGGTCACCAGGTGACGCACGGTGCGAACGGCGCCCAGAACGGCTTCCGTCTGCTCACGCACGACACTCTGGCCGATCTTGCGCAGCCCGAGGGTGCGCAGCGTGTCCTTCATGTTCTGCTTCGCGTGAGCAGAGGACTTGACCTGCGTGATCTTGATGTTCTTCGCCATCACTTAGCCTCCCCTGCAGCGGCCTTGTCGGCCTCGGCGGCCTCGGCAGCCGCGCGCTTCTCGGCCTCGCCCTCTGCGCGAGCGCGCAGCATGGACGCGGGAGCAACGCGCTCGACGGGCAGGCCGCGGCGTGCGGCGACAGCCTCGGGCTGCTCGAGCTGCTTGAGTGCGTCAACCGTCGCATGGACGATGTTGATCGCGTTGGACGAGCCCAGCGACTTGGTGAGCACGTCGTGGACGCCTGCGGCCTCCAGGACGGCGCGCACCGGGCCGCCGGCGATAACGCCGGTACCGGGGGCAGCCGGACGCAGGAGGACGACACCGGCGGTGTCTCGGCCCTGCACCACGTGCGTAATCGTGCGACGGATCATCGGGACGCGGAAGAAGTTCTTCTTCGCCTCCTCGACGCCCTTGGAAATAGCCTGGGGAACTTCCTTGGCCTTTCCGTAGCCGACGCCCACCGTGCCTTCGCCGTCACCCACGACAACCAGGGCGGTGAAGGAGAAACGACGTCCACCCTTCACAACCTTGGAGACGCGGTTGATGGTCACGACGCGCTCGATGTACTCGTTCTTGTTTTCGTTGTTCCGGCGGTTATCGCGATCGTTGCCGCGGCCGGAGCGGCGCTCACGGCGATCGTTGTTCTCGCCCGCGCCCGAACCGTTCCTGTCTCGCTGCTGTGCAGCCATCAGATGATCTCTCTTTCTTTCGGCTCGTTCACAGCTCGAGTCCGCCCTCACGGGCGGCCTCGGCAACGGCCGCAACGCGACCTGTGTACTTGTTACCACCGCGATCGAAGACGACAGCGGAGATACCGGCTGCCTTCGCACGCTCGGCGATCAGTGCGCCGACCTTGCGAGCCTTGTCGGTCTTCGTGCCCTCGGAACCAGCGACCTCGGTCTCGATGTCGGAGGCCGACACCAGGGTGTGACCAACCGTATCGTCGATAACCTGAGCCACCATGTGGCGGTTCGAACGGGTAACGACCAGACGGGGACGCTCGGGCGTGCCGTTGATCTTCTTGCGGAGGCGGAGGTGACGGCGCTTGCGAGCGACGAACTTGCCCTTGCCCTTGATCGAGTAAGCCATCACTTACCAGCCTTTCCGACCTTGCGACGGATGGTCTCGCCCACGTAGTGGATACCCTTGCCCTTGTAGGGTTCAGGCTTCTTGAGCTTACGGATGCGAGCGGCGGTCTCTCCAACGAGCTGCTTGTCGATACCCGACACGGTGAACTTCGTCTGAGATTCGACGGAGAACTCGATGCCTTCGGGCGCCGGAACGAAAACGGTGTGCGAGAAGCCGAGGGAGAACTCGAGGTCCTTGCCCTTTGCAACAACGCGGTAACCGGTACCGGCAATTTCAAGCTGCTTCGAGAAGCCCTTCGTCACACCTTCGATCATGTTGGCGATCAGGGTGCGGGTCAGGCCGTGGAGCGAACGAGCAACACGATCATCGGAAGGACGGGTCACAACGACCTTGCCTTCATCGATGGCGGCGCTGATGGGTTCAGGCACAACGTGGCTCAGTGTTCCCTTGGGGCCCTTAACGGTAACGTCTGCACCGTTGATGGTGACGTCGACGCCCGCGGGAATTTCGATCGGATTCTTACCAATACGCGACATTCTTCAGCCTCCTCATCACCAGATGTAGGCGAGGACTTCCCCACCCACACCCTTCTCGGCTGCCTGACGGTCGGTGAGCAGGCCGGAGGACGTGGACAGGATAGCCACGCCGAGGCCGCCGCGGACCTTGGGCAGGTTGGTGGACTTGGCGTACACGCGCAGACCAGGCTTGGACACGCGCTTGAGCCCCTGGATCGCGGCCTCGCGGTGCGAGCCGTACTTCAGGTTGATCGTCAGGGTCTTGCCCACACGGGCATCCTCGACGGAGGTCGAGGCAATGTAGCCTTCCTCGACCAGGATGTTCGCAATCGCATTCTTGAGCTTCGAGTACGGCATGGAGACCGCATCGTGGTGCGCACGAGTCGCGTTGCGCAGACGCGTCAGCATATCTGCAATCGGGTCTGTCATTGTCATGGGGGTTTATTCCCCTTCCTCGTCGCGGTTTCTCCGGTTATCCGGGACCTGCGACGTTCGTTTTACCAGCTGCTCTTGGTGACACCGGGGAGTTCGCCACGGTGGGCGAGCTCGCGCAGGCACACGCGGCACAGTCCGAACTTGCGGTACACCGAGTGCGGACGACCGCAACGGTTGCACCGGGTGTAGGCACGCACGCCGAACTTCGGCTTGCGGGCAGCCTTGACCTTCAGGGATGTCTTGGCCATGGGTCAGTCCTCCTTGAACGGGAAGCCGAGGTGACGGAGAAGGGCGCGACCCTCTTCGTCGGTGGTGGCCGAGGTGACAACCGTGATGTCCATGCCGCGCACTCGGTCGATCGAGTCCTGATCGATCTCGTGGAACATCGACTGTTCCGTGAGACCGAAGGTGTAGTTGCCGTGACCGTCGAACTGCTTGGAAGACAGTCCGCGGAAGTCACGGATACGGGGAAGCGCCGTCGAGAGGAGGCGATCCAGGAACTCCCACATGCGGTCGCCGCGAAGCGTGACGTGCGCACCGATCGCCTGACCCTCACGCAGTTTGAACTGCGCGATGGACTTCTTGGCGCGGGTGGTCACGGGCTTCTGGCCGGTGATCGCGGTGAGGTCGCGGATTGCGCCCTCGAGTGCCTTCGAGTCGCGAGCGGCCTCGCCGACACCCATGTTGACAACGATCTTCGTCAGTCCGCCGACCTGCATGACGTTCTCGTGCTTGAATTCAGCACGGAGCGCCTCGCGGATCTCGGAGACGTACTTTTCCTTCAGACGCGGGGCCATGCTCAGATCTCCTTGCCCTGCTCAACGCCGCGCTTCGCGCCGCCACGAGCCACGCGAACTCGGACAGTGCGGGTGCGGCCGCCGCGCTCGACGGTGTCCTCGCGGAAACCGGCGCGAACGCGCTTTTTGGTCTCGGGGTCGACCAGTGCGACCTTGGACAGCGAGATGGGGGCCTCGATGGTCTCGATGCCGCCAGCGCTGCCCTGCTGGCCCTGGCGCACGTGGCGCGTCTTCAGGTTGATGCCCTCGACGAGGACCTTGCCCTCGGCGGGGAACACCTGGATGACGCGGCCCTGCTTGCCCTTGTCGCCGGGGGTCAGGGGCTCGAGGCCCTCTTCCGCACGGCGGGCGTTGCGCTCAGCCAGCGCCTTCTCGTCGGACGTACGTCCGCGAACGACCTCGACGAGGTCATTCTTACGAATCTTGGCTGCCATGGATCAGATCACCTCCGGAGCGAGGGAGACGATGCGCATGAACTTCTTGTCACGCAGCTCGCGGCCCACGGGGCCGAAGATACGCGTGCCACGCGGCTCGCCATTGTTGTTGATGATGACGGCCGCATTCTCGTCGAAACGAATGTAGGAACCGTCGGGGCGGCGGGTTTCCTTACGCGTGCGAACGATCACTGCCTTGACGACTTCGCCCTTCTTGACGTTGCCGCCGGGAATGGCGTCCTTCACGGTGGCGACAATGGTGTCGCCGATACCCGCGTAGCGCCGACCCGAGCCACCGAGAACACGGATGGTCAGGATCTCCTTGGCCCCTGTGTTGTCGGCGACCTTCAGTCGCGACTCCTGCTGAATCATTTTCTATTGACTCCTGTCGTCGTGCCGGTTCTCTTCCGGATTGTACCGGTCGAGCCTTGCCGAACGGATTTCGGTCTGTGAGCGAAGGTCACTTCGCCTTTTCGAGGATCTCCACAACGCGCCAGCGCTTGGTGGCCGACAGCGGGCGGGTCTCCATGATGAGGACGAGATCGCCGACACCGCACTCGTTGTGCTCGTCGTGAACCTTGACCTTCTTGTTCTTGCGCATGACCTTGCCGTAGAGGGCGTGCTTGACGCGATCCTCGATCTGGACGACAACGGTCTTGTCCATCTTGTCGCTGACGACGTAGCCGCGACGGACCTTACGCTCGTTACGAGCGGTGGTTTCTGCCATCAGGCTCACTCCTCAGTGCTCGGGGCGGTGCGGTAGCCAAGCTCCCGCTCACGCGCGATGGTGTAGATCCGGGCAATATCGCGGCGCACGGTCTTCATGCGACCGTGATCCTCGAGGTTGCCAACGGCCTGCGCAAAACGCAGGTTGAACAGCTCAGCCTTCGCCTTCTCCAGCTCCTTGGACAGCTGGAAGTTGTCCATTGCATCGAGCTGTTCAGTGGTCAGACCCTTATCTGCCATCAGATGTCACCACCCTCTCGGACCACGAAACGGGTCTTGATAGGAAGCTTGTGCTGGGCACGGCTGAGGGCCTCGCGAGCGAGCTCCTCCGGGACGCCTGCCAGCTCGAACATGACACGTCCGGGCTTGACGGGGGCAACCCACCATTCCGGAGCACCCTTACCGGAACCCATACGGGTTTCGGCGGGCTTCTTCGTCAGAGGACGGTCCGGGAAGATGTTGATCCAGACCTTACCGCCACGCTTGATGTGACGCGTCACGGCAATACGTGCGGCCTCAATCTGACGGTTGGTGATGTACGCAGCCTCAAGCGCCTGGATGCCGTAGTCGCCGAACGCCAGTTCGGTGCCACCGGAGGCAAAGCCAGTGCGGTGAGGACGGTGCTGCTTGCGGTACTTAGTCCGACGGGGAATGAGCATTGGGCTCAGGCCTCCGATCCGGTCGTGGGCGCAACGGCCTCGGAGGCCGAAGCCTCACGGGGAGCCTGCTGCGCAGCGGTCTCCTGGTTGGGGCGTCCACCGCGGCGGGGGCCGCGACGACCATCGCGACGGCCGCCGCGCTGGGCCTGCTCGGCCTGCTGGCGAGCGAACTCGCGCTCGGTGATGTCGCCCTTGTAGATCCACACCTTGACGCCGATGCGACCGAAGGTCGTACGGGCCTCGTGGAATCCGTAGTCGATGTTCGCGCGGAGGGTGTGCAGCGGCACGCGGCCCTCACGGTAGAACTCGGAGCGGGACATTTCAGCGCCACCCAGACGGCCGGACACCTGGACACGAATGCCCTTGGCGCCGGCGCGCTGCGCGGACTGGATGCCCTTACGCATCGCACGACGGAAGGACACGCGGGCAGCGAGCTGCTCGGCGATGCCCTGCGCAACGAGCTGCGCGTCGAGATCGGGGTTCTTGACCTCAAGGATGTTCAGCTGTACCTGCTTGCCCGTCAGCTTCTCGAGCTGAACGCGCAGGCGGTCGGCCTCAGCACCACGACGACCGATGACGATGCCCGGGCGCGCGGTGTGCAGGTCGACGCGAACGCGGTCACGCGTACGCTCGATGCTCACCTCGGCGATGCCGGCGCGCTCGAGGTTGTCGGTCAGGAACTTGCGGATCGCGACGTCTTCAGCCACGTAGTCCGCGTAGCGCTGTCCCTTGGTGGTGGAGTCGGAGAACCAGCGAGACCGGTGGTCAGTGGTGATTCCCAGACGGAACCCGCGGGGGTTGACCTTCTGACCCATATCAGCGGTCTCCCTTCTTCTTGTCTTCCTTGGTGCCCACCACGATGGTGATGTGGGAGGTGCGCTTCAGGATACGACCGGCGCGCCCCTGTGCACGGGGACGAATGCGCTTCATGGTCGGACCCTCGTCCACGTATGCCTCCAGAACGAGCAGGTCGGCCTCGTTGAAGGTCTCGCCGGCGTTCTCAGCCTTGACCTTCGAGTTGGCGACGGCGCTCAGGAGCACCTTGCGGACATCGGTGGCGACGGCCTGCGGGGCGAACCGCAGAATGTCGGCTGCCTCCAAAGCAGCCTTGCCGCGAACCTCGTTCACGACACGGCGTGCCTTCTGGGGCGTGACGCGGACAAAACGCGCCTGCGCCTTGGCTTCCATGAAATCCTGCCTTTTCTTCGTTACGCAAGGCCGGCTCAGCGCCGACGTCCCTTGCGATCGTCCTTGTCGTGGCTACGGAAAGTACGCGTGGGAGCGAACTCGCCGAGCTTGTGGCCCACCATCGACTCGGTGACGAAAACGGGCACATGCTTACGGCCGTCGTGGACGGCGATGGTCAGACCCAGGAAGTCCGGGGTGATGACCGAGCGACGCGACCAGGTCTTGATGACGTTCTTAGAGCCGGATTCGTTCGCGGCGTCGACCTTCTTGAGCAGGTGGTCGTCGACGAACGGGCCCTTCTTCAAACTACGCGGCATTTCAATCGACTCCTACTCAGCGGTTCTTGCCGGTCTTGCGACGGCGGACGATCATGCGATCGGACGCCTTCTTCGGACGACGCGTACGGCCCTCGGGCTTGCCCCAAGGCGACACGGGGTGACGACCACCGGACGTGCGGCCTTCACCACCGCCGTGCGGGTGGTCGACCGGGTTCATAACGACACCACGGACGTGCGGGCGCTTGCCCTTCCAGCGCATACGGCCGGCCTTGCCCCAGTTGATGTTCGACTGCTCAGCGTTGCCGACCTCACCGATGGTGGCGCGGCAGGTGGCCTCGACGTTGCGGATCTCGCCGGAGGGCATACGCAGCTGGGCGAAGCGGCCTTCCTTAGCGACGAGCTGCACGGAGGTACCAGCGGAGCGAGCGATCTTCGCGCCGCCACCCGGGTAGAGCTCGACGGCGTGCACAACGGTACCCAGGGGGATGTTGCGCAGCTGCAGGGAGTTGCCGGGTTTGATGTCAGCGCCAACGCCGGCCTCGATCTGATCGCCCTGCTTGAGGCCAGTCGGAGCGAGGATGTAGCGCTTCTCGCCATCCGCGTAGTGCAGGAGGGCGATGCGAGCGGTGCGGTTGGGGTCGTACTCGATGTGAGCGACCGTTGCCGGGACGCCGTCCTTGTCGTGACGACGGAAGTCGATCACGCGGTACTGACGCTTGTGGCCGCCGCCGCGGTGGCGGGAGGTCACACGGCCGTTGTTGTTACGGCCACCGGTCTTGTGCAGCGGGCGCAGCAGCGACTTCTCGGGGGTGTCGCGGGTAATCTCGACGAAGTCAGAGACGGACGAGAAGCGACGGCCCGGAGTCGTGGGCTTGTACTTGCGAATTCCCATTGTTCAAATGTCCCTTCGGTCCTCAGGCCTGATCGCCGAAGATGTCGATGGTGCCCTCACGTACGGTGACGATGGCACGCTTGACGTCCTTGCGCTTACCGATCCCGTTGCGGGTGCGGTAGGTCTTGCCCTTGCGGTTCTGGGTGGCGATGGAACCGATCTTGACGCCGAAGATACGCTCGAGGGCAATCTTGATCTCGGTCTTGTTCGCGCGGGGGTCAACCTCGAAGGTGTACTTGCCCAGGTCCATGAGGGCGAGCGACTTCTCGGTGGTGACCGGCTTCAGGATGATGTCACGGGGGTTCTTACCCGCTTCAATCGTGCTCACTTGGTCTCCTCCTTGGTACCGAGGAAGGACTCAAGGGCGGCCTGCGTGAAGACGATATCATCGGCGTCCAGGACGTCGTACGTGTTCAGCTGGTCGGCCCACAGGACGTGAACCTCGGGAACGTTGCGCAGGGACAGCGCGGTCAGTTCGTTGCCACGCTCAAGGACGACGAGAGCCTGACGGTCCTCGACGATCGCGCACAGAGCGGCGAGAGCAGCCTTGGTCGAGGGCTTGTCACCTTCGAACAGAGCGGTGACAACGTGGATGCGGTCGGCGCGCGCACGGTCGGAGAGAGCGGAACGCAGAGCGCCCTGCTTCATCTTCTTGGGGGTGCGCTGGTCGTAGTCACGCGGCTGAGGGCCGTGGACGATGCCACCACCGGTGAAGTGAGGCGCACGGATGGAGCCCTGACGAGCGTTACCGGTGCCCTTCTGACGGAACGGCTTCTTGCCGCCGCCAGCGACTTCACCACGGGTCTTCGTCGCGTGCGTGCCCTGACGAGCGGCCGCAAGCTGAGCGACGACAACCTGGTGCATCAGCGGAATGTTGGTGGGAACGTCAAAGATCGAACCGGGGAGAACGACGGAACCCGCCTTCTTGCCCTTCAGGTCGATGACGTCAACGTTACGATCGTCAGCCATGATCACGCACCCTTCACGGAGGAGCGAACCAGGACCACGCCGTTCTTCGGACCCGGGATGGCGCCGCTGATAAGCAGCAGGCCCTTCTCGGCGTCCACGGCCTGGATCGTCAGGTTCTGAACAGTACGACGGTTGCCACCCATGCGGCCGGCCATACGCAGGCCCTTGAAGATGCGACCGGGGGTTGCGCAGGCACCGATCGAGCCGGGCTTGCGGTGGTTGCGGTGCGCACCGTGGGAGGCGGAAACGCCAGCGAAGCCGTGACGCTTCATGACGCCGGCAAAGCCCTTGCCCTTGGTGGTGCCGGAGACGTCGACGCCTTCGCCAGCCTCGAAGGTTGTGGCGTCGATTTCCTGGCCGAGCTCGTAAGAGTCATGCTCGGAGGTGCGGACCTCAACGAGGTGGCGACGGGGGGTAACCCCGGCCTTCTCGAAGTGGCCCTGGAGGGGCTTGGTGACCTTACGGGAGTCAATCTCACCGAAGCCAAGCTGGATAGCGGAGTAGCCGTCGACCTCATCGGTACGAAGCTGGGTGACGACGTTGGTGCCGACCTGCACGACAGTCAGGGGCACGAGGTGGCCGTCGGCATCCCAGACCTGGGTCATGCCGAGCTTGCGGCCGAGCAGCGCCTTGATGGGCGCGCCAGCGTGCTGCTTCTTGTTAGTCATTGCAGATGTCCTCAGAGCTTGATCTCGATGTTGACGTCCGCAGGCAGGTCGAGGCGCATGAGCGAGTCGACGGCCTTGGGGGTCGGATCGATGATGTCGATGAGCCGCTTGTGCGTGCGCATTTCAAAGTGCTCGCGGCTGTCCTTGTACTTGTGGGGCGACCGAATAACGACGAAAACGTTCTTCTCGGTCGGCAGCGGCACCGGGCCCACGACCGTGGCGCCAGCACGCTGTACGGTGTCCACGATCTTGCGCGCGGAGCTGTCGATGACCTCGTGGTCATACGACTTGAGCCGGATGCGGATCTTCTGTCCCGCCATGCCGTCTTACCTCTTCTCGTACAGATTCGGCACCGATCCCCGCGTTCGGGCGTGTCGCATGCGACGCACACATACCCACTGTTCCCAGTGTGAGAACCGGTGTCTTGTCCAAAGATCTTGGGCATTTTGCCCGGCCTGCACATGATGGCACATGCAGACCGCCCCGACTCTGCGGGGCAACCGTCCCATTTTGTCAGATCTTCGCCGTTTTCACCAAGCTCGAGAGCCAATGAAAGCGTGTGAATCCTCCGATAGGGGCGGCATGGTTCGCAGGCAGCGCTCCGCGAGGAGATGCACTACGCACCGATTGACCACCGTACACCGCACTCGGGCGTGTCGCAAAGTCAGATAGGTCACGCCCATATATGTTTCAGGCGGAATTTCAGCTTTTAGCCGCTCATATGTGACGAGCGCTATCACTACAGCTCTTCACATTTCAACGCTTTTATTCGCCCTCTCCCATTCAACAATATCGATGGGAGGGGATAAAAATTCCTGTGGGGTGGAAGCGTGCGCTTCCACCCCACAGGAGGGTCTCGTTCAGTGCCCGAAGCACTGTCAGATTAGTTTCAGGCGTTACGACGACGCAGAGCAACTGCTCCGGCGCCAGCCAGCAGCATGGCTGCAGATGCGCCACCGATCACGAGGGCATCGGAACCGGTGCGAGCGATCTTGGTGTTCTGCATTCCGGGCTTGCCATCCTTAGGAGCCGGCTTGCTTTCTTCCCCAAGATTCATAGCAAAACACAAGAGCGGCAACAGCCCTCAAGATCTTAAATATCAAGGAAAAGTGGGGTTATAGGACAAAACGTGTTGGTTGAGGGGTTAGTCCCAGGTGTTGTGGTAGGGGGTGGTGTGGTGGAGTTCGTTTCAGCAGATTGCGTCGCCTCAGCCGGGGATGGTGGCGGTGGCTTGGTGGGTGTGGCTGGCGTGGTACCAGGCGTTTTTGAGGGCTGCGTCGGTGGGCATGGTGGCCAGGATTGTTGCTGCTGGCTGGGGGCGCGGAGAGTGGGTGTAGCACCACCAGAACACGGCTTTCATGCGTCGGGTCAAGCGCATGCCGCGGTGGTCGCGCAGCATCTGGCGCAATTGGGCGTTCGTGCTTTCGATCTGGTTGGTTGTTGAGGGCATCGGGTGGTCCCAGGTGGGGTTCAGGTACGTGAACAACAAGCCTTGCCTGATGAGTTTGCTGAGGCTGTTACGAGCCCGAACGAGCCTGTCATGGGTGTATTCCCACCCTCCGTCAGGTCTGCGTGTTTTCTCCTCCAGGAAGCCCTTCCAGCGCGTGCACCAGGCCTGGTAGGCACCTATCCATACCTGAGCATCTTCTGGGTCCTCTACACGCAAGGAGTTGTTACCCAAGAGCGTATAAGCGTCGCGAGGCCACCAGTTTGGGGCGCGTCGTGGTGGCTTGGCGAATACGGCAATACGCATGGAAGGTGCAGCGCTGGACGCGCGTGGCAGGCCAGACCTTCGTGCATGCTGTCGCGAACCCACTGCCCCCGTCAGTGACCACCATGGCCGGGGCGCGATCCGGCTCATGAGCGCACCCCAGGCCCGCGAATTCTCACTCCGAGCCGCGTACCAGCCCAGCACATGATCGGGACTTTGGGCGATGAGAACCACAGCGCATCGGCCCAGGTGGATACCATCGACGAAGATGACGTCATGAACCTCATCGATGATCGGGCTGACAGGCCATAACTGCCACAACGGCTCACAACACCGACGAAACGAGCGGCCCCCGCCAGGCAAATCCGCCTGACGGCGCCCACTGAGCAGCCAGGACAAGAATTCATCAAGATGCTTCGCCGTGGAATTAATGCGGCTGACCTGGCTGATATTGCACAGGAAGCAGCGCCATCGCTGCGCCCCTGACGCTAAGTGCCCATACCTGGTCATCACTCGCCCGCACGTCGGGCATTTGGGGGTATTCATACCCCCACGATGAAACAACCAACTTCACTGTGGATTTTCCCCCACCAAAAAGCCGAAAAATCACCACAAAACCAACACGTTTGTCCTATAACCCGGACTTGACCGCATGCACCCCACATACTGTCAGCACACTCCAGCGAACACACGTTTTTCCACCTCACATATTCGACATGCACCCAGTTCCGTCCATCCCGTATACACAAAAAGGGAGTCCGCACCCTGACGGGTGCGGACTCCCTGAAGCCGCGTGATCAGAAGATCAGGGAATCAGGCATGTGCTTGAATCAGCTCACTTCTGGATCTTGGTGACACGACCGGAACCAACGGTGCGGCCACCCTCACGGATGGCGAAGCCGAGGCCGGGCTCCATAGCGATCGGCTGGATCAGCTGGACGGAGATCTCGGTGGTGTCGCCAGGCATGACCATGTCGGTACCCTCGGGGAGGGTGATGACGCCGGTCACGTCGGTGGTACGGAAGTAGAACTGCGGACGGTAGTTCGAGAAGAACGGGTTGTGACGGCCGCCCTCTTCCTTCTTGAGGATGTAGACCTGGCCCTCGAAGTCCGTGTGAGGCGTGATGGAGCCGGGGACGGCCACAACCTGGCCGCGCTCGACCTCGTCGCGCTTGGTGCCACGAAGCAGCAGACCACAGTTCTCGCCGGCCCAGGCCTCGTCCATCGACTTGTGGAACATCTCGATGCCGGTAACCGTGGTCTTCTGGGGCTCACGGATACCGAGGATCTCGACCTCGGAGTTGATGGGCAGCTTGCCACGCTCAACACGACCGGTGACGACCGTGCCACGACCGGTGATCGTGAAGACGTCCTCGATCGGCATGAGGAAGGGCTTGTCCATGTCACGCTCGGGGGTGGGAATGTAGGTATCCACAGCGTCCATGAGCTCCTCGACCTTGGCAACCCACTCCGGGTCGCCCTCGAGGGCCTTCAGAGCGGAAACCTGGATGATCGGGGCGTCGCGGTCGAAGTCCTGGGACTCGAGCAGGTCGCGGCACTCTTCCTCAACCAGCTCCAGCATCTCCTCGTCGTCGACCATGTCGGCCTTGTTGAGGGCGATGAGGATGGTGGGGACGCCGACCTGGCGGGCGAGCAGAACGTGCTCACGGGTCTGGGCCATGGGGCCGTCGGTGGCGGCGACCACGAGGATCGCGCCGTCCATCTGGGCCGCGCCGGTGATCATGTTCTTGACGTAGTCGGCGTGGCCGGGGGCGTCAACGTGCGCGTAGTGACGCGCCTCGGTCTGGTACTCGACGTGGGAGACGTTGATCGTGATACCACGATCGCGCTCCTCAGGAGCGTTGTCGACCTGATCGAAGGGGGTGAACTCGTTGAGTTCGGGGTACTTGTCGTGCAGCACCTTGGTGATAGCTGCCGTCAGCGTCGTCTTGCCGTGGTCAACGTGACCAATCGTGCCGATGTTGACGTGCGGCTTGGTGCGCTCAAACTTGGCCTTCGCCACTTGTGTCCTCCTGGACTCGGGTAGATATTCTCAGCCTACGGCTAGGTGCCACTTTAACACCCCTGGGGCTTGAGACCTACTGGGTTTACTTGTGTGTGAGGCGGCTCGCAGGGCAGGTCACCCTGCCCCACGAGCCCCCGGTGGGACTCAGTTGCCCCGAGACTTGCCGACGATCTCGTCCGCAACGGCGCGCGGAACCTCGGCGTAGCTGTCGAACTCCATGGAGTAGACAGCGCGGCCCTGCGTCTTGGAGCGCAGGTCGCCCACGTATCCGAACATCTCGGACAGCGGGACCTGAGCCTTGACGACGCGCACGCCGTGCTGCTCGTCCATCGACGAGATCTGGCCACGGCGAGAGTTGAGGTCGCCGATGACATCGCCCATGTACTCCTCGGGAGTACGAACCTCAACGGCCATGATCGGCTCGAGGAGGACGGGGCTAGCCTTCTTAGCAGCTTCCTTCAGCGCCATCGAGCCAGCAACCTTGAACGCCATTTCGGAGGAGTCAACCTCGTGGTAGGCGCCGTCGAGCAGCGTGGCCTTGATGTCAACCATCGGGTAGCCGGCGAGAACGCCGGACTGCATGGCGTCCTTGATGCCCGCGTCGACCGACGGGATGTACTCGCGAGGAACGCGGCCACCGGTGACCTTGTCCTCGAACATGTACTCTTCCTCAGAGTCAGCCGGGAGGGGCTCCAGGGCGATGATGACACGCGCGAACTGACCGGAACCACCGGTCTGCTTCTTGTGCGTGTATTCGTACTTGTCGACCGCCTTGCGGATGGTCTCACGGTAGGCAACCATCGGGTTACCCACGTTGGCCTCGACCTTGAACTCGCGACGCATACGGTCGACGATGATGTCGAGGTGGAGCTCACCCATACCACCGATGATGGTCTGGCCGGTCTCGGCGTCGAGCTCGACGGTGAACGTCGGGTCCTCTTCCGCCAGCTTCTGGATGGCGACGCCCATCTTCTCCTGGTCGGCCTTCGACTTGGGCTCGACGGCAACCTTGATAACGGGGGCGGGGAACGTCATCGACTCGAGGACGATCGGCTTGTCCATCGCGGACAGGGTGTCGCCGGTCGTGGTGTCCTTGAGGCCGATCACCGCGTAGATGTGGCCAGCGTGCGCCACCTCGACGGGGTTCTCCTTGTTCGAGTGCATCTGGAAGATCTTGCCGATGCGCTCCTTCTTACCCTTGGTCGAGTTGAGGACCTGGGCGCCGGACTCAACCTTGCCGGAGTACACGCGGATGAAGGTGAGCTTGCCGTAGAAGGGGTGAGCGGCGATCTTGAACGCCAGAGCGGAGAAAGGCTCGTTCTCGTTGGGCTTACGAACCTCGGTCTCTTCCTCGGTCTCAGAACCGGGGAGGAAGCCGTGAACATCGCCGACGTCGAGCGGGGAGGGCAGGAAGTCCACGACGGCGTCGAGGACGGGCTGCACGCCCATGTTACGCAGAGCGGTACCGCAGTAGACGGGGAACGCGCGCGAGGAGATGGTCAGGAGGCGGATGCCTTCCTTGATCTGCTCGAGCGTGAGTTCGCCGTTCTCCAGGTAGGCCTCGGTCAGCTCGTCGGAGCCCTCGGCGGCGGCCTCAACGAGCGCCTCGCGGTACTCTTCAGCCTTTTCCTGGTACTCAGCGGGAATCGGGCCGCGCTCGACGATGGAGCCGAGCGTATCGTTGCCCTTGTCGTCCTTGGCCGGGTAGGTCAGGGCCTCCATGGTCAGCAGGTCGATGTTGCCGACGAAGTCGCTCTCGGCACCCATCGGGAGCTGCATGACGATAGGGGTCGCGTGCAGGCGGTCGCGGATGGTACCAACCGAGAAGTAGAAGTCGGCGCCCATCTTGTCCATCTTGTTGATGAAGCAGATACGCGGGACGTCGTACTTGTCGGCCTGACGCCACACGGTCTCGGACTGGGGCTCAACGCCCTCCTTGCCGTCGAACACGGCGACAGCGCCGTCGAGGACGCGCAGGGAGCGCTCAACCTCAACGGTGAAGTCAACGTGACCGGGGGTGTCAATGATGTTGATCTGGTTACCGTTCCAGAAAGAGGTAACGGCGGCGGACGTAATCGTGATGCCGCGTTCCTTTTCCTGTTCCATCCAGTCGGTCGTCGAGGCGCCATCGTGCGTCTCGCCGATCTTGTAGTTGATGCCCGTGTAGAACAGGATTCGTTCGGTCACGGTCGTCTTGCCGGCATCGATGTGAGCCATGATGCCAATGTTGCGGACCTTGTTGAGATCCGTCAGCACCTCTAGTGCCACGAGTGTGGTTCCTTCGTTCGAAGTAATGGGTGTGAAAGCTGCGTGAGACGAGGCCCGGTTGCCCAGGCCTCGTCTTTAAATCACCAGCGGTAGTGCGCGAAGGCGCGGTTGGACTCAGCCATCTTGTGCATGTCCTCACGGCGCTTCACAGCGGCACCAAGGCCGTTGGAGGCGTCGAGGATCTCGTTGGCGAGACGCTCGGTCATGGTCTTCTCGCGACGCTGCCGCGAGAAGTCGACTAGCCAGCGCAGGGCCAGCGTCGTGGCGCGCGAGGGGCGAACCTCGACGGGGACCTGGTAGGTCGCGCCACCGACACGGCGGGAGCGGACCTCGAGGGCCGGACGAATGTTCTCAAGAGCGCGCTTGAGCACGGAGACGGGCTCCTGCTCGGTGCGCTCGCGAACGGTTTCAAGTGCGCCATAGACGATGCGCTCGGCGACGGTCTTCTTGCCGTCGAGGAGAACGCGGTTGACCAGCTGGGTCACGACCTTGGAGCCGTAAACCGGGTCATCGACGAGGGGGCGACGGGGAGCGGGGCCCTTACGAGGCATTACTTCTTCTCCTTCTTCGCGCCGTAACGGGAACGAGCCTGCTGACGGCCGCGGACACCCTGGGTGTCGAGCGAGCCGCGGACGATGCGGTAACGCACGCCGGGCAGGTCCTTCACACGGCCACCGCGCACGAGCACGATCGAGTGCTCCTGCAGGTTGTGACCCTCACCGGGAATGTAGGCGGTGACTTCGATGCCGGACGAAAGGCGCACACGAGCGACCTTTCGCAGAGCCGAGTTCGGCTTCTTCGGCGTAGTGGTGTACACACGGGTGCACACGCCGCGACGCTGGGGGGAGCCCTTCAGCGCGGGGGTCTTCACCTTCGCGCGCTTCGAGACACGTCCCTTGCGGACGAGCTGCTGAATGGTAGGCACTGGGTCTCCAGTTTCTTTCCGTCGGCGGCCTCCCCTCGCTTCAAGGGGCGGCCCTGATTGTCAGTCTTCCGCGACTGCGTTCACCCCCGTGTGGGCACACGTGTCCGCCTGGGGGCCGGCGCGCCATGATAACCACGAGGGTCAGAGAATGACGCCCGGAGCTCCGACGGACGGAGCCCGCTCCCGGTTTCCCGGGCACAGAGGTTCCACAGAAGCGGGAACCGCCTTCAAGGATAGTGGGAAACGGGACCATTCGTCAAAGGGGGCGCATTGTGGTTCCTTCCTCATCGACGAGGCCGGTGCAGACGACCGGGACCACATGTCGTTTGCGGGGTGCCGCAGGCACCCTTGTCAACGCTGTCGGAGCGCCCACCGTGCGCCACATGTACGCGCACGAACAGGCACGCAGAGGGGCCCGCAGGCGCTTGCCTGCGGGCCCCTCCCCCACGGGTGGGGGATACTTAGTGCCACCCTGGGATCATGCTCCATCCGGTTATTCCCGGTTCGGTCACTCGTCCGCCTTCTCAGCCCCGGCCTCGCCGATCGAAGCGTTGGGCTCGACGGTAATCACAGCCTCAGCCTTTCGAGCGCGGTAGCGACGGATCGCGACCAGCTCAAGTCCGAGCAGCGCCAGGATCGCTGCGCCTGCCACCACCCAGGTGATGTACTCCCACGCATTGCGGGTGACCTCGGGCTGGCCGTTCTCATAGATCCACGAGTTCGCGACCGTGTACAGGATGTTGTGCGATGCGCGTCGCAGAGAGCTCACGCCCGTTGCATCCTGCACGTTGACCGTTGCGATCGGCATGTCGAGCGTGGCCAGCATCATGTCACCACCGTGACGCGTAATCTGGTCCGCGTTCTGGTAGCCATAGCCCGCGAAGTAGTCGGTGAGGACCATGCCGCGGAAGCCCCACTCGTCGCGCAGGACAGTATTCAGCAGCGCAGAGTTTGCACCCGCGTACTGAGGGCCGATGTAGTTGAACGCGCTCATAATCGCGTGTGCACCGCCGTCCTTGACGCCGATCTCGAAGGGACGCAGGTAGATCTCGCGCATCGCCTGCTCGTTCGTCCAGGTCGCCAGCATGTGCGTGCGGTTCGTTTCCTGATCGTTAAGCGCGAAGTGCTTGAGGAAGGCGTACACACCCTTCGCCTGGGCACCCTTAATTTCCTCGGCGACCTGCGAGCCGGCCAGGACCGGGTCCTCCGAGAAGTACTCGAAGTTACGGCCCGCGTAGGCGTAGCGGTGCGTGTTCGTGGCCGGCGCGTACCAGCCAGAGACCTGCATGTCGTGCGCCATCGTGCCGATCGCGTCACCGAAGGAACGCGCGAGCTCCTTGTTGAAGGTGGCCGCAACGGACACGGCGGAGGGCAGGCCGATCGAGCCGACACCCGTGAAGTTGTTGTTTAGCGAGGCGGGGCCGTCCACGTCGGAGACGCGCAGCTTGCCGATCGAGGAGATCGCCGGGGAGCCGTAGCCACCCTTGGAGACGAGGGTGTTCATGTCCTTGACGGTCAGCTGGTCGAGAAGCTGGTCCCACTTCGGATCGTCGTAATCGAGGCCAGCGAGATCACCCAGGACAAGGCCGTTCTTGGCGCCCGTGTTGGGCATCGTCGCGCTGGCGTCAGCGTCGGCGGCTGCCGCGTCGTAGTTCGACGTCGCGAGGAACTTCGCCTTGTTGGCCTCGCTCATCTCAAAGTTCGTGGGGGCTGCAGTCGCCTCCGCGAGGTTGGCAAAGCGGCCCGCGCGCGACAGGTAGGTGATGTCCCCCTTCGCGTCGTCGAACTGGTTGGTGGCCACGACCTTGTCACCGTCGTGCGTGTTGTCGGCGGTATTGAATGTCTGCGTCGCATCCACCGTGTACGCTTTCTCGTCGATGACGTCGTGCGAGTTGGTACGCGCGGAGATCTTGTAGTCGCCAGCCTCGAGCACGTATGCCTTGGCATTGACCGCGTCGTAGGAGGCAAGTGAATCGCGGTTCCAGGTGACCGTCAGCGTCTGGGATTCACCGGGCCCCAGCAGCTTCGTCTTCTCGTACGACAGCAGGTTCGCGGAAGCCTTTTCGATGCCACCGTCCGTGTAGGGCGGGTTGTCGTAGATCTGGACGATGTCCTTACCGGCGCCCTGGCCCGTGTTAGTGACGGTCACGTCCGCGGACATGGCACCCGTGGCCTCGTCGACCGAGATGTCGCTCATCGACTGGGAGAACGTCGTGTAGGACAGGCCATAGCCGAAGGGGTAGACGACCTCGTTGCTGTAGTCGATGACGCCCTCAGCGGCGGCCGTCTCGTACCAGCGGTAGCCGACGTAGATCGAGTCGTTGTAGTTGACGAAGGACGGCTGCGTCTGGGTGCCCTTGTTGAAGGGGTCGTCCTGGGCGAACTCCGTCATGTTCATGTACTGGAAGTCGCCGAAGTTGTTGGCCGCGGGGCCAGCCTTGATGTCACGCGGGAAGGTGTCGGGGGTCTTGGCCGAGGGGTTAACCTCGCCGTCCAGGATGCGCCCCAGCGCGTTGAATCCAACCTGGCCGCCGGGGATCGCCCACACGATCGCGTCGATCTCCGGGTCGTCCTGGAGGTCGCCCAGCTGGAAGGCGTTGGCGGCATTAATGACGACAATCGTCTTGTCCGAGGTCTTCTTCGCCAGCTCAATCATGTCCTTTTCGGGACGCGTCAGCTCGAGGTAGCCCTGGCCGTCCTCGAAGTCCGTGTATTCCTCGGAGTTGTTCGTGTAGCTGAAGTACGGGTTGTCCGCCATCTCCTGGTTGACGTTGCGCGGCAGGTCGAAGCCCTCGCCGCCCGAGCGGGCGATCGTCACGACCGCAGTGTCACCGAAGGAGGTGGCGTTGGAGAGCAGGTCGTCAGAGTACTTGTCCTGCGTGGGCTCGGGCAGCGACCAGTCGGCCTTGAACATGCCGACCTCGGGACGCTCAGCGCGGTAGGAGGTGTATAGGTTCGTCAGCTCGTCGTTCGTGGCAAAGCCGACGTTGTGCAGGCCATCAAGCAGGGTCGTCGTCGGGTTGTCCTTCGACAGCGAGCCGGAGCCGGTGCCGCCGTAGATCGGGTTCGTCGAACCCCATCCCCACACGTTGATCGCGGAGCCCTTGGCAAGAGGCAGGGCACCGCCCTGATTTTTCAGGAGGACCATGCCCTCGTCAGAAATGTCGTTGCCCAGATCCTCGACCTGGGCCTTTGACGCATCCGTGAGGGCGCCGGTGCCGGCCGCCAGGTCGAGCACCGTCTTGAAGCCGCCGTACATCATCGACACGACGGCCACGACGACCGCGACGAGCGCCGCGATCCAGGCCGTCGAGCGCGTCAGCTTGCGGGCAGGCTTGCCCATCTTGAAAACAGCGAGGGAGACGATGATGGCGAGCGCCAGCGCCACGCCAATGACGATCAAGGGCACCTTGATCGACTCAACCATCTTCCACACATCAGACCAGTTGATGGAAAGCATTGTTGATGTCCTCTTTCAGTTCCGAAACCCTGCATCCCAGAGCCAGATCAGCTCCCTTACCATCCTCTTTTGTGTCTCCATAGACATGGGTCGCCGCAGACCCGAGGGCAGATGGGAACCACCACCTATTCAACCGCACGGTCGGCCCCTTGAGCTGGGACCTCGTGCGTTCTGTCGAATTGCGCGCATAATCTGTCAGGGTGGGCACGCTGGCGCCCCGCGGGCTTCGCCGATGTTCGCACCGGTGCTGGCACACTTACTGCCCTCAGTGCTCTTACCAGAAGCAGGCTGGGGCTGCTCAGCAGTCGGCTGGATCCTGAGCGGATCTATCGATGTCGAACTCGTTGTACCTATCGCCGTGAGACATCCCCGGTGCGCTCAGGGCGAGCAAACAGATACGACAAGGGCCCCGGCCTCGTCGCGTTCTCACGGACGAGTTCGGGGCCCCACGGGTGAACGATCCCGATTACTCGCGGAAGTTCATGCCAAAGTCGATGGCACCCAGCGCATCAAGGAAGTCCTCGGACACTGAGCCGTCACCGAAGTCGGCCTCGGAGTAGTTCGAGTTCGCCATGGCCTCAGCCGTCGGCTCGACGATGACGTCGTTGTAGCGCGACAGGCCGGTGCCAGCCGGGATGAGCTTACCGATGATGACGTTCTCCTTGAGGCCCACCAGGGAGTCCGACTTGCCGTTCATAGCGGCCTCGGTCAGGACCTTGGTGGTCTCCTGGAAGGACGCGGCGCTCAGCCACGAATCCGTGGCCAGCGAAGCCTTCGTGATACCCATCAGCATCTGACGACCGGAGGCGGGCTGGCCGCCCTCGGCTGCGACGCGACGGTTCTGCGTCAGGTACGCCATGCGGTCGACGAGCTCGCCGGGCATGAACGTCGTGTCGCCGGGCTCCAGGATGGTGACGCGGCGCAGCATCTGACGGACGATGACCTCGATGTGCTTGGCGTGGATGCCCACGCCCTGGTCGCGGTACACCTTCTGGACCTCGTCCACGAGCATCTTCTGGGACACGTTGCGGCCCATGATGCGCAGGATTTCCTTGGGGTCGAGCTGGCCCTCGGTCAGCGGGGTGCCGGCCTCGATGTGCTGGCCCTCGGAGACGAGGAGCTTCTGGCGACGCGAGACCTCGATGACCAGGTCTTCCTTGCCGTCGTCACGGGTGACGACGACCTTACGCGCGCTCGGGTCTTCGTCGTCAATGTGGACGCGGCCGGCGGCCTCGTTCATCTTCGCCTCGACCTTCGGGCTGCGGGCCTCGAAGAGTTCCTGGACACGGGGCAGACCCTGCGTAATATCCGCAGCGGAGGCGGCACCACCAGTGTGGAACGTACGCATCGTCAGCTGCGTGCCGGGCTCGCCGATCGACTGGGCGGCGATGATGCCGACGGCTTCGCCGATGTCGACCTGCTTGCCGGTGGCCAGCGAGCGACCGTAGCAGGCCGCACAGGTGCCGACCTGCGACTCACAGGTGAGGACGGAACGGCAGACGATCTGCGCAACGCCGGCTGCGACGAGCTCGGCGAGCTGGTCGTCACCCAGATCGGTGCCCGCGGGCATGACGACCTCGCCGGCCTCGTTCACCGCGTCACGGGCGAGGTTACGGGCGTAGGCGGTCGTCTCGATCGTCTCGGACGCCTCCCACTCACCGAACTCGTTCTTGTGAGCGATGTCGATCTTCAGGCCCGCGCGAGTGCCACAGTCGGCCTCACGGACGATCACGTCCTGCGAGACGTCGACCAGACGACGGGTCAGGTAGCCCGACTCGGCGGTACGCAGAGCCGTATCGACCAGACCCTTACGGGCACCGTGCGTGGCGATGAAGTACTCGAGAACCGTCAGGCCCTCGCGGTAGTTCGCCTTAATGGGCTGCTCAATCAGCTTCTGCTTCGGGTCGGACACGAGGCCACGCATACCGGCGATCTGCTGAACCTGCGACCAGTTACCACGGGCGCCGGAGTTCACCATGCGGTACACGGTGTTGCGCTCGGAGAAGTTCGCACGCATGTCCTCAGCGACCTCTTCGGTGCACTGCAGCCACAGCTTCACGAGCTCCTCGTAGCGGGTCTCCTCGAGGATGATACCCGTCTCGAACTGCTCGACGATCTCGGCGGCCTTGGCCTCGTAGCGGGCCAGGATCTCGCGCTTACGCGGCGAGGCCTGAATGTCGGAGAACGCAATCGTGATGCCCGACCAGGTCGACCAGTGGAAGCCAGCCGACTTCAGTGCGTCGAGGCAGTCCGCCACGAGCACGTTCGGGTAACGCTGGGTCAGCGTGTTCACGATGTTGCCGAGCTGCTTCTTGCCGACGACCTCGTTGACGAACGGGTAGTCGGTGGGCAGCTGCTCGTTGAAGATCGCGCGGCCGAGGCTGGTCTCGAGGATCAGCTCGTCGCCACTCTCCCAGCCCTCGGGGGCTTCCCAGTCCTCGGGCGGCACGGTGCCATCGGCGAAACGGATGCGCGCGGTCGCGTTCAGGTCCAGGTTGCCAGCGTCGAACGCCATCTGGGCTTCCGCCTGGCTGGAGAAGTACGGAATCACAGGGTTTCCGTCTTCGTCCTTCTCGACCGGGACCGACGGGTCGGGGTTCGAGGTCAGGTGGAACAGACCGATGATCATGTCCTGCGACGGCATGGCCACGGGGCGGCCGTCGGAGGGCTTGAGGATGTTGTTCGTCGACAGCATGAGGATGCGGGCCTCGGCCTGCGCCTCAGCTCCCAGCGGCAGGTGGACAGCCATCTGGTCGCCATCGAAGTCAGCGTTGAACGCGCCACAGGCGAGGGGGTGCAGCTGGATAGCCTTACCCTCAATCAGCTGGGGCTCGAACGCCTGGATGCCGAGGCGGTGCAGCGTAGGTGCACGGTTCAGCAGCACGGGGTGCTCGCGGATGACGTCGTCGAGGACGTCCCACACCTCGGGGCGCTGACGCTCAACCTTGCGCTTGGCAGCCTTGACGTTCTGCGCGTAGTTCTTCTCAACCAGGCTCTTCATGACGAAGGGCTTGAACAGCTCCAGAGCCATCTGCTTGGGCAGACCACACTGGTGCAGCTGCAGCTGCGGGCCGACGACGATAACGGAACGACCCGAGTAGTCGACGCGCTTACCAAGCAGATTCTGACGGAAACGACCCTGCTTACCCTTGAGCATGTCCGAGATCGACTTCAGCGGACGGTTGCCCGGGCCCGCGACGGGGCGGCCACGGCGGCCGTTGTCGAAGAGGGCGTCAACGGACTCCTGAAGCATGCGCTTCTCGTTGTTGACGATGATCTCGGGGGCGCCCAGCTCGAGCAGACGCTTGAGTCGGGTGTTGCGGTTGATGACGCGACGGTACAGGTCGTTGAGGTCGGAGGTCGCGAAGCGGCCACCGTCCAGCTGAACCATCGGGCGCAGGTCCGGCGGGATCACGGGGATCTTGGTGAGGACCATCGAGGCCGGCGAGTTGCCGGTCGCAACGAAGGCGTTGATGACCTTCAGGCGCTTGATGGCGCGAGCCTTGCGCGGGCCGGAGTCAGAGGCGATGGTCTGACGCAGCGCAGCGACCTCGCCCTCCAGGTCGAAGGTCTCCAGGCGCTTCTGGATGGCGGCAGCGCCCATGTCACCCTTGAAGTATGTGCCATAGCGGGCCACCATCGCACGGTAGAGGCGCTCGTCGCCCTCGAGGTCACCGACCTTGAGGTCCTTGAAGCGCTCCCACACGGCCTCGAGGCCGTCGATGTCGCCGTCGAAGCGGCGGCGGATCTTGGCCATCTCGCGCTCGCCCTGCTTGCGAGCGCGCTCGCGCTCGGCCTGCGAGGCACCGTCCTTTTCCAGGGCGGCCATGTCGGACTCAAGCTGCTCCGCGAAGTCGTTAATCGTCGCGTCGCGGTTGTTCTCCATCTGCTTCTTCTGCACCTCAAGTTCGCCGCGCAGTTCAGCCAGATCCTCGTGGCGACCCTTTTCGTCGACCTCGGTGATCATGTAAGCAGCGAAGTAGATGACCTTCTCGAGGTCCTTGGGCGCGAGGTTGAGCACGTAGCCCAGGCGCGAGGGAACACCCTTGAAGTACCAGATGTGCGTGACGGGGGCAGCCAGGTCGATGTGACCCATGCGCTCACGACGAACGCGCGAGCGAGTGACCTCGACACCGCACTTTTCGCACACGATGCCCTTGTAGCGCACGCGCTTGTACTTGCCACACGCGCACTCCCAGTCGCGGGTGGGACCGAAGATCTGCTCACCGAACAGGCCGTCGCGCTCGGGCTTGAGCGTGCGGTAGTTGATGGTCTCCGGCTTCTTCACCTCACCGTGGCTCCAGACGGCGATGTCGTCGCCGGTGGCCAGGGTGATCTTCAGGCTGTCGAACGTTTTGGCGTCCAGCAAAGTTATCTCTCCCTATCAGATCGCATCGATGGTCGCCGCAGCGTTCGGACGGGCATCAAGGGTGATGCCCAGATCCTCACGCGCATTGAAGTCTTCGTCCTGCTCACGCAGGTCAATGACGTTGCCAGCCGCGTCGAGAGCTTCGACGTTCAGGCACAGCGAGCGCATTTCCTGGATGAGGACTCGGAAGGACTCGGGGATGCCGGGCTCGGGAATGTCCTCGCCCTTAACGATGGCCTCGTACACCTTGACGCGGCCGGTGGTGTCGTCCGACTTGATGGTCAGCAGCTCCTGGAGGGCGTAGGCGGCACCGTAGGCTTCCAGGGCCCACACCTCCATCTCGCCGAAGCGCTGGCCGCCGAACTGGGCCTTACCGCCCAGCGGCTGCTGCGTGATCATCGAGTACGGGCCCGTGGAGCGGGCGTGGATCTTGTCGTCGACCAGGTGGTGGAGCTTGAGCATGTAGGTGTAGCCCACCGAGATCGGGTACGGGAACGGCTCACCGGAGCGGCCGTCGAACAGGCGCGCCTTGCCCTCATAGTTGGTGAGGACGTCGCCGTCGCGGTTCGGGTTCACGTTGCGCAGCAGGCCGGCGAGCTCGTCGGCCTCGAGGCCGTCGAACACGGGGGTAGCAACGGGTGTGCCGGGCTCGGTCTTGATGCCGTCGGCGGGCAGGTGCGCTGCCCACTCTTCCCCGGCCTCGACAGCGGCCGAGGCATCCCAGCCCTGGTGGGCGAGCCAACCGAGGTGGTACTCGAGCACCTGGCCGACGTTCATTCGGCCGGGGACACCCAGCGGGTTGAGGATGATGTCGACGGGCGTGCCGTCGGCGAGGAAGGGCATGTCCTCGACCGGGAGGATCTTGGAAACGACGCCCTTGTTACCGTGGCGGCCTGCCATCTTGTCGCCGATCGTGATCTTGCGTCGCTGAGCGACGTAGACGCGCACGGTCTGGCGGACGCCGGGGTTAAGGTCGTCTTCGTCGTCGTTGAATTCGCGGACGCCGATGACGATGCCCTCTTCACCGTGGGGGACGCGCAGGGAGGTGTCGCGCACCTCGCGGGCCTTCTCACCGAAGATCGCGCGCAGGAGGCGCTCTTCGGAGGTCAGCTCGGTCTCGCCCTTCGGGGTGACCTTACCGACGAGGATGTCGCCGGCGGTGACCTCGGCGCCGATGCGGATGATGCCGCGCTCGTCCAGGTCAGCGAGGGATTCCTCGGAGACGTTGGGGATGTCGCGGGTGATCTCTTCCTCACCGAGCTTGGTCTCGCGAGCGTCGACCTCGTACTCCTCGATGTGGATCGAGGTGAGGATGTCCTCTTCGACGACGCGACGGCTCAGGATGATGGCGTCCTCGTAGTTGAGGCCTTCCCACGACATGTAGGCGACGAGGAGGTTCTTGCCGAGCGCGACCTCACCGTTGGAGGTGGCGGGGCCGTCGGCCAGGACGTCGCCGACCTCGACGCGGTCGCCCTCGTCCACGATAACGCGCTGGTTGGTGCAGTTACCGGGGTTGGAGCGCTCGAACTTCTCGAGGCGGTAGGAGTCGCGGCCGCCCTCGTCCGTGGAGACGACGATCAGGTCCGCGGAGACCTCGGAGACGACGCCGGAGTGCGCGGCGAGGATCATTTCGCCGGAGTCGTGCGCGGCGCGCATCTCCATGCCGGTGCCGACCAGCGGAGCTTCCGTGGTGAGCAGCGGCACGGCCTGACGCTGCATGTTCGCGCCCATGAGGGCTCGGTTAGCGTCGTCGTGCTCGAGGAAGGGGATGAACGCCGCGGCGACGGACACCATCTGACGTGCTGAGACGTCCATGTAGTCGACGCGATCGCGGGCGATCAGGGTCGGGTCGTCGCCGGCGACACGGCACAGGACGTCGTGCTCGGCGAAGGAACCGTCGGCCGCGAGGGACGACGAGGCCTGGGCGATGAAGTGGCCCTTCTCGTCGTCTGCGGTGAGGTAGCGGATTTCGTCGGTGACCTTGCCGTCCTTGACGACGCGGTAGGGCGTCTCAATGAAACCGAAGGGGTTGATGCGCGCGAAGGTCGCGAGCGAGCCAATGAGGCCGATGTTCGGGCCTTCAGGGGACTCGATCGGGCACATACGACCGTAGTGCGAGGGGTGGACGTCTCGAACTTCCATGCCCGCGCGGTCACGCGACAGGCCGCCGGGGCCCAGGGCCGACAGACGGCGCTTGTGGGTCAGGCCGGCGAGGGGGTTGTTCTGGTCCATGAACTGCGAGAGCTGGGAGGTTCCGAAGAACTCCTTGATCGCGGCCACGACGGGGCGGATGTTGATCAGCGTCTGGGGCGTGATCGAGTCCGTCTCCTGGGTGGTCATGCGCTCGCGCACGGTGCGTTCCATGCGGGCGAGGCCGGTGCGGACCTGGCCCTGGATGAGCTCGCCGACGGCGCGGATGCGACGGTTGGCGAAGTTGTCGATGTCGTCGACCTCAACGCGAACCTCGACGGGTTCACCATGACGGGTGCCGGCGAAGGTCTTCTCGCCCTGGTGCAGGGCGAGGAGGTACTTGACGGTCGCGACGATGTCCTCGAGGGACAGGGTCGAGGCCTTGGGGTCGGCTTCGATGGCCAGCTTCTTGTTGATCTTGTAGCGGCCGACCTTGGCGAGGTCGTAGCGACGAGAGTCGAAGTAGAAGTTGTTGAGCAGCGTCTGGGCGGCATCGACGTTCGCGGGCTCGCCGGGGCGCAGCTTGCGGTAGATGTCGAGCAGGGCTTCTTCCTGCGTGGCGACCGTGTCCTTCTCGAGGTTCTCGAGGAGGACGGGGTAGTCGGCGAAGGTGTCGCGAATCTCGGATTCGGTCATGCCGACGGCCTTGAGGAAGTGGGTCACCGACTGTTTACGCTTGCGGTCGATGCGCACGCCAACGGCGTCGCGCTTGTCGATCTCGAACTCGAGCCATGCGCCACGGGAGGGGATGACCTTCGCACCGAAGGTTTCCTTGTCCGACGAGCGGTCCGAGAGCTTCTCGAAGTACACGCCGGGGGAACGCACGAGCTGGGAGACGACGACACGCTCGGTACCGTTGATGATGAAGGTACCGCGGGGGGTCATGAGCGGGAAGTCGCCCATGAACACGGTCTGAGACTTGATTTCGCCGGTCTCATAGTTCATGAATTCGGCGGTCACGTACATCGGTGCGGAGTACGTGTAGTCCTTCGCCTTGGCTTCCTCCATCGAGTACTTGGGGGATTCGAGGCGGTGGTCGTGGAACGACAGGCTCATGGTGCCTGCGACGTCCTCAATGGGGGAAATCTCATGGAAGATTTCTTCGAGGCCGGAGACGTCGGGAACGTCGCTGCGGCCAGATGCCTGTGCGGCTTCGACGCGGGCCTTCCACGCGTCATTGCCCAGCAGCCAGTCGAAGCTTTCGACCTGCAGGCCCAGCAGATTGGGGGCCTGAAGGGGTTCACGAAGCTTGGCGAACGAGATGCGGTGCTTGGGCTGTTTGGCGGTGCTGTTGGCAGCCAAAGGGGATCCTTCCCTGCATTAACGGTGCGCACGCTGCCTTATCACCCATTATCTGACGCGTCCTGGTCCGTCAAGCGCCTGTTACAACGGCTGGATACGTGTCACCTCGGGCATGATAAGGCGCAACTACTCAGGCTACCGTGAGTCGCATCGCGAGTCAAGGCAGCGTGTGATATGTGCAGGGTTTCACGGGGCGAGGCCGTGGCCAGCTCGTTCGTCAGGTGCGACGGGCGGCGGAACCCGGGCTTGGGTGGTGGTGCCCCAAGTCGGGCTTGAACCGACGACCCACGGATTATGAGTCCGCTGCTCTGACCGACTGAGCTATTGGGGCTCTGAAAGTGTAACGCGAACTCTCACCTTCAGCGCAACACGAGCCTTGCTCAGCGGCTAATAAACGTTACTTCAGAACGACAACGACATCCGGGTCGCCGGTCTGCGTCTGCTGCACGCGGCTGATTCCAAGGACCTTCGCGACCTCTTCAGCAGTGGCCTTGAGGTTTGGATCCTCGTAGTAAACGGTCGTTACTTCGGTATCCCAACCGCGCGCGTTCGCTGCAGTGGCACCGTCAAAGCCCGCGGAGGAAAGCGCGGAAACCTTCTGCGCTGCCAGTCCCTGTGTTCCGGTTCCGTTCAGAACGGAAATCTTCGCGGAGTGACGCACGGGAATCGACGGCGAAGGAGAAGGAGTCTCACTGGTCGTCGGGGCCGCGGAAGGAGTCTGGGTGGCCTCGGTAGTCGCAGAGGCGGCGGGGGCCTGGGTCGTTGCAGCGGTCGTGGAGACGCTTGTGGTCGTCTTCTGCTGGGCACCGCCCGAAGTCAGGATGTGGCTGATCCCCCACGCGGCAGCGGGAACGATCACCAGCACTGCAAGGAAAGGCCATACGCTCTTCCATCGCGAGGGCTGCTGAAGGTGCATGCCCTGGGGCATGTCTTCGCCGGCGCGGTCAAATTCGTCCTTTGGATACTGTGAAGTCACGGCTTCAGAGTAGCGAAATACCGCCGCTCCCGCATAGTCCCTGCCCGCGTGCCTTAGATTTCCCTGAACGCCTCCCATTGTCGAGGCCGTGGCTGGGCGTGCCTGAGGTTACAGTAGGTGCGTGGAATCTTTGGATACGGTTATCGATCCCTCCTGGGCGCGGGCGCTGGCACCGGTTGAGGGAAAAATCCATGAATTGGGAGTTCAGTTGCGCCGCGAGATCGAGGCCGGGCACGGCTATCTTCCCGCCGGTAGCGATGTCTTGAGAGCCTTTACCTATCCTCTTGACCAGGTGAAGGTCCTCATTGTCGGGCAGGACCCCTACCCCACTCCCGGCCATGCTATTGGGCTGAGTTTCTCGGTTGCTCCCGGCATTCCTTTCCCGGCCTCGCTGCGCAATATCTTCAAGGAGCTCTCCACCGACCTTGGCATTCCCATGCCAACCAGCGGCGACCTGCGGCCGTGGTCTCGTCAGGGAGTATGCCTGCTCAACAGGGTACTGACGGTCAGGCCCGGACAGGCCGGTTCCCATCGAAAGATGGGCTGGGAGGAAGTCACCTCCTGCGCAATTGACGCTTTGGTGAACCGTAGGGACGCATCCGGGAACCCGCTGCCCCTGGTCGCAATTTTGTGGGGGCGCGACGCGCAATCTCTGCGCGAGCAATTGGGATCCACGCCAGTCATCGAGTCTGCGCACCCCTCTCCCCTGTCAGCGCGCCGCGGCTTCTTTGGCTCACGCCCCTTCTCCCGCGCGAATACTCTCCTTGAGAAGCAGGGGGCAACGCCGGTGGACTGGAGATTGCCGTAGGCCTCGTCGCTCGGGATACGTACAACGAACAGGGGTGCGCTCGCGCATAGTGACGCGAACGCACCCCAATCTTTTGGCTGAGCAGCTGACTACTTCAGGAAATCAAAGCGCTGGGCCGAACTTCCATTGTCCTGATAGAGGTGAACCGTTGTTTCGTTCTGGCTACGCCCACCTTCAAGATCAAGGACCAACATGGGCGAGAGTGCCGAAACAAGAACTTTATGGCCGCCTCGCTCTTGGATGACCCACTTTTGAGCCGCGGAGGAGTTCGAGGGCTGCTGATTGACCCGAGCCGGCCAGTTCTTCCACGCCGCGAAGACATCCAAGACTTTCCCAGAAGCCACGTTGGTCAAGGTCACGTAGCCCTTGTCGTCGTGACTGATACGCCACTTCTGTGCCGCACTTCCGTTGGACTGGAAAGACCAGACGCGAGCTCCCGCGTCCCGAGATGCCCATTGGACCTCGACACGATTATTCGGGGCGACAACCGGACGGATCTGATACTCACCATCAGGAACCAAGTTGCGGTTTTCCTTCGCCCACTGATCCAGGATCTCTTGGGGCCCTTGAACCGGGTTCAGACGCCACTGCTGAGAGGTTGTTCCATTGGCCAGGTAGCCGTCAATAGCCATACCATTACGCGCCTGTCCCCAGCGAAGATTGACAACCAGACCGGTCCCGACGTTGCGGAGCATATACGCCCCTCCCGTCACCGAGAAGATTGCCCACTTCTGGTTCGCATTGGACATGTCCGTGTCCCACAACTGGAGCTCAGTACCGGGAATCGGAGTGCCATCAGTGGAATCCAAGGACTTATTCGACCAGGTATTCACCAATCGGTAGAAGCCATCAGATTCACGGCTAATTTTCCAGATCTGATTATCGGTCTTGCTTGAACCCCACAGCTGAAGCCGAGCCCCGTTGTTCATCGCGAAGTCTTTCAGATCGATCCCCTTCGTGGGATCAACGACGCTTGCTAGCTCGTAGTAACCGGGGGTGATATCTGCCTGACCCGCGGAGGAAACCTTGGGATGAGTCGGAATGAATGAAAATGCCTGAGCATCAGAGCCATTTGCATTCCACAGGCCGACATTCGCTCCCGCTGAAGCATTGGCCGCTGCAACATCCAAAACGATTGCGGGATCCAAAGCGGAGACGATCTTCACTCGGCCCTGATCGTCCGAAGTGATGCGCCACTTCTGCGCGCGCGTACCGTTAGAACTCCACTGGTCAACGTTGGTCCCAGGACGCGAGGACCCCCATTGGGCATCAAGCACCTTACCCGAGGCCACATTGGTGATGGTCGCAAGTCCTTGCGAATCATAAGAAACACGCCACTTCTGGGCATCGCTTCGATTCGCGTCCCACAGCTGGACATTCGCGCCATTATCACGGCTAGCACCGGGAACATCCAGAACCAGGTGATCCGCGAGCGCTGACTTAATGAAGTACTCCCCCGGCTCTACCGAGGACTTTTCACCAATCGCATCTTGACTGCGGACCTTCTCGAAACGATCCCCCTGTTTCTTGTAGTAGACGATGACAGAATCAGTGGCATCCCACAGCGCGTGTGTATAACCTTCGCGCGCGGCAATCTGGTCAGAGAACTCCACCTGGTAGCAGCTGTGTCCACCTGGACACAAGCGCTTCAGCTGGTCCCACGCCCGATCGATCGGGACGATCCAGAAGTCGAGGTCACGGTAGGGCGAATCGGCCTTAGCCATAGCTTCACCCTTGGTGTAGTTAAACACTCCCTTCGAGCGCCCAGGCTGGGTCGACTCAAAAGTTGAGGACTGATAACCGGCAATATCAATTCCCGGGTTAAAGAACAGAATCAATTCCGCCGCAATGGAGGCATCGACATCATCCATTCCCAGACGCTTGAGTTGTTCTTGCTTGGGAACTGACATTTCCGTGGGCGTCGCTGGGTGCCCCTTGTAGTAGTAGGCGTAGCGATCCCCGTAGTAGCTCTTCGTAAAGCGGGCATAGTCTTCGAAGCCCTGTTCATTGGGATGAATCGTTCCAAGAAGCAGAAGGACGTCCTTGCCCTCACGTTCCGCGGCACTGAAGTACCCATCGTTGAAGTTATAGAGGGCCTTAAACTGCTCGGTCGCTTCCTTCGAGGGCTTGATATTCGCGCTCAGCAGCTGAGAGATATTAACGCCGCGAACCTTCGGCGACTTTTGAACCTGGGTTGCAAAAGCATTCCCATCTCCCGAAGTACTCAAAAGCTTCGGGCGAGCCAGCCACCAGTGCGCATTCGGCTCAGAATCGACCAGTGCCCACAAATAGTCAGCTGTGCTCCACTGCTCGGAGGCCTTCGCATCAGCACGCCCATTGGCGTAGGCGTGTTCCTTCATTTCTTTCCACTCACGAAGCAAGCGCTCGTGCGTTCCTCGCGGGTTTGATCCCTGATAGAGATCGGCAAACTTCACGTAGGAATACGCCCCATCGGTCATGAGATTGATCGTGTATTGGTCTTGAGGGATCCGATTCGCGTAGATGACCTTCTGGACCATATTGGGGAACATATCGACCGAGTAGAGGTGGAAATCAGAAGAAGGATCCAACTCACGCAAATCACGCACGTAATCAGCAAAAACGTCGATGCGATCACGGAACTGCTGCGCGGCCTCGTCGAAACCGCCTGGCTGGAACGCGTTCTCACGCTCAGTCAGGTAAGGAAGCGCATAAACTCCATGCTCTTCAGCAGTTGGGCCGGGCAGCGCATTCCAGTCATAAGCATTGGGACGCTCGAACATGGCGATGACAGGGCCGATTTTCCGAACTGAATCCTTACCCCAAAGGTTCAGCGAAAACATCGCAACGGGAAGTGTCGCACTGACTGGAGCAAGCACGTAGCTATCCGCGGTCACGCCGACTGTACGCTTTGGGAATTTACGGACTACCGCCCCGTTTTTCTCGGTCGAAAGTTCGACAGTGAACTTCCCAAAGTTCTTGAAGTCGAGAATGTAGTAGTCGTCAGTGAAGTCCTTCAATGAGATCCGCTGATCAATTTCACGCGTCACTTTCCCGCGGTAGCTCATGGTTGCGCGCAGGTGCACGGTATCCGCACTCTCGCGGAGTTCTTTGCCAGCTTCGCCCTCGGGAAGTTCAATGACAACATCCGTCGTATTGCGTTCATTGGTCAGGGTCATATCCGACGAGGCAGCCGCTCCGCGAGCCGCCCGGTCCTGACCGCTGGGGGCGGACGGCAGAGGAGAGGCCTCGCTGGTCGACTGGGGTGCTTCCACTCCGTGAGCTTCCTGGGACGCTTCTGCTCCTGTGGTCGCCGAGGCCTCGGAAGAGGGAGTGGGAGAGGCCGGCTCTGCTAGAGCTGGAGCTAAACCTGTTCCGCACACAAGCGCGCCGGTGAGCAAAGCGGTAAGAAATAGCTTTCGAATCGAGGCAGAACGCACTCGAGTGTGTTGATGATGCATGATCAAACCCATCCTTCGGCGGCACGGACGCCGGGAAAACGTCCAAATAGAAGGGAAGAATTGGCTTGATTCTACCGACGAAAGAGAAGGTAAGTTGATCAATCAATCTATATGTCGGAGATCAAGACATGCACGGTCCGCGACGATGCCAGAAGGGCCGAGGGCTAGCTGCAGAGGCTACCGAAGAAACCGCGTTTCTTCTTGGCGGCGGCGCACTCCTCTTCGGTATGGTCCTTATCGCACCACTGCTCCGGGGGCACTTGTTCCCTCACCGAGTCGATGTGCTTGCCGCAGCCTTTCCAGGTGGTCTTTCCGCATACTTCACAGGTAGTGGGTCGACACATGATTGTCTCCTTCGTTGATCGGGCCTCGAATCCATCAACGGATCCGCTGCATGGTGTGATGAGGTTTTTCTAGGCGGGCTGATTGCTTTGTCGCATCAGCCTAGCCGGAGGAACAATTGCTCGAGTTCTTCGATCGAGATGCTCCCGGTTTTGACTAGAGATTCTTCCGCTTCGGGTGTCGGCGCATCATCGTTTTCGAGGATGGAATCCTCGATCGCGCACTGCGACATGATCGTCGCAACCGCGAGGTAGCTAGCGCGTTTCATCGCGGAGTTAACGGCCGCGAATTGAGTCAGCACGTCCCGACAGTTCGCATCTCCACTCTCGATGTGGTCGATGAGGCTGTCGAGCTGCCCGCGAGCACGCTTGAGGCGATTGACAACCTGCTTGCGCGTCGTCATGAGCGCCCCTCCCCCATGACGAGAACGGCCTCGGCCTTCTCTCCGAGCCATGCGCGCAGCGTCTGAATGCCGCCCGACAGCATGGTGACGTTAAAGCCCGCGTGGCGCACGATGCGGTAGCCAATCCAAGAGCGCACGCCCGCCGCGCACATGACAACGAAAGGCTGGTCTCCGACCTTCTCATCGACCCAAGAGCGGACTTCATCGAGGCGGTCGCGCAGCTGGGTGTGCGGAATGTTCAGGGAGTTCGGCATGTGCCCGGCCACGTATTCCCCCACCGTGCGTACGTCGAGGACTGGCATGTCCACGGTCAGGGCGTCCGGACCGGTGAGGACGAGCTCGCCGGTCAGCACGTTGTGCGCGACCATTCCGGTCTGGTTGACGGGGTCCTTGGCCTGGCCGTAGGGCGGGGCGTAGGCGAGGTCCAGGTCGATGAGATCCGTCGCCTTCAGGCCGGCCCGCATGGCGGTCGCAATGACGTCGATGCGGCGGTCCACACCGTCGGTGCCCACGGCTTGCGCGCCGAGAATCTGTCCGCCGGTGCCGACATGCATGAGGATGTGCACGGGCTTGGCGCCGGGGAAATAGCCCGCGTGCTGGTTAGCGTGCGTGTGCACCGTAAAGTACTCCGCGCCCGAGGCATCGAGGGCCTGGCGGTTAGCGCCGGTCATGGCGGCGGTAAGTCCGCCGATCCGAACGATCGCGGTGCCCTGAGGCTTCGGGATGGGGCGCGCGGCGGCCTCGCCTTGTTCGGCGTCGGCAATAGCGTCAGCGACGAGGCGTCCCCCGCGGTTTGCGGGTCCGGCCAGGGCGACGGGGCGGTCGTGGTCGCGACCCATCGTGCCGTCGCCGACCGCGTAGATGTCGTCCACGCTGGTACGCCCATGCTCATCAACAAGGATGTAGCCGCGGCTGGTCTCGATGCCCGCGGCCTCGGCGAAGGCGGTGTCAGGGCACACACCGGTCGACAGGACGATGACATCGGTGGTCAGGACGGTGCCGTCGGAGAGCGTCACAGAGTCGTTGTCGACGCCGTGGATGACGGACTGGGCCGCAACGCCGGCGTGAACGTGAATGCCAAGAGCGCGCAGCTCCTGCGTGACCAGCGTGGCCATCTCGACTTCGAGGGGTGGCAGGACGTGCTCGGCACACTCGACAAGGTGGGTTTCGAAGCCTCGCTGTGCGAGCGCTTCGGTGGCCTCGATGCCGATGAACCCGGCGCCGAGGACAACGGCGTGCGTGCCCGAGGCCTCGCGCAGGGCGAGGGCATCGTCAACCGTGCGCAGCGTGTGCACGCGCGGGGAATCGAGGCCGTCGATTGGGGGCAGGCTCGCGAGGCCGCCCGGGGAGAGGATTAGGTAATCGTAGGTGAGCGCGTAGGCCTCAGCGGTCTCAGTGTCAGTGACCTGGAGGCTGTGCGCGCCGGGGTTGATCGCCGTGACCTCGGAGTTGATGCGCACGTCGAGGTTCAGCGCAGCCTTGAGAGATTGCGGGGTGTGGAGGAGGAGCCTGGCGGGGTCTTCGATCTCGCCGCCAACGTAGTACGGGAGCCCGCAGTTCGCGAATGACACGTATTTGCTGCGCTCCAACACGATGATCTCGGCACCCTCATCGCGTCTGCGCAGACGTGCCGCCGCACTCATACCACCCGCGACTCCTCCGACAACTACAACTCGCACGTGCCGCTCGCTTTCTGGCTCGGTGGAATGTCTTCTTTGCCTCCTCCAAGAATACCCCTGGGGGTATTGGGAAACAAGATTCCAACGCATACAGCAGACCCCACAACCTTCGAGAGGCTGCCGCACTCACATAGGCTCGCTAGAGCACGCTCCAAAGTCACGTCCCGCTTCTGACTCAATATTTTTGGGGCACAACGATGGCCGAATTCATTTTTTACTTAATTCTTTCGGAGACCTCACTGGTTCCACTCTGGTTTTGTGATGGATCGGAGTTACTGCTCGCCTTGTATATCCATATAATTCCGACGAGACTTTGTGCACTAAACACAACTACCGGAATAAGTGGAGAAATGACCTCGTGGTAGATTCCTTGAAGAATGAAGAGTAAACCTGAATCTGCATAAGCAACTGCTAAGCAAATGAGTGGGACTGAACCTGCTCGTTGAACCTGATACCAGGACGACTCCGACTCTGATGCTGCCTTCGTCCTGATTCCCGCCCACATATTCGGCGGCAATTTGTCATTTCGCATCGCTCGCGCTAGACCAGCCAAGCAGAATGCGGCAACAAACGTTAAGAGTCCTAGACCAAATGAGATGAGTCCATCCATCTCTCTCCTGTCAACTAGGCGCGCCTTTGCGTAATCTGGATCGACAATTGCAAATTTACCGCGCCAACGGAGCAATTGCTGCTTCGACAACCTAAATTTATGAGATTCAAAAACATTTCGAAAGCTTGAAAACACAGGGAAAAAGAGGAGTCGGTCTCCCGGATAAAAAAATGGAGCCACCTGTCGGACTCGAACCGACGACCGTCCGCTTACAAGGCGGGTGCTCTACCAACTGAGCTAAGGTGGCAACCCACATAGTGTGCCATGACTGAGGCCGCAAAGACGAATTAAAAACCGCAATGTGGCTCACACGCCACCTTTAGGCCCTCAAAACAAGCTGAGCATCAATACGAAAACGCTACGCACGGGCACCATCCCCCATAGCGACAAAGAAAGGGCGCGTACGCGACAAGGTCACGCACGCGCCCTAACACTTTAAGGTCCAAAGCGCGATCACCCTAGGGGATCACATCGCCTTTACTTCGAAGCAGACGCCGTTCCCGCGGCAGCAAGCTGCTGCTGAATTGCCGGGTAGATACCATCGACCTTGGTCACACCAAGCTTCGAGAAGTCCAGAGCAGTCTTGTCATTGATAACAAACTCGGGAGTACCCAAGGAATTGGGACTGCGACCCTCGTAGGTGGCATTTCCCCACGCCTGAGTGGTCTTGGTCAGGTATTCATCAACGCCATTCTCGGGGAAGGAATTCACAACATCCTCAGGAATTCCAACCTGCGATGCAATGGTCTTGACCTGCTTGGCCGACTTCGACAGGTCCTGGACAACGGAACCATTACCCGAGTTGTAGGCCTCGTTGAAGTAGGCAAGAAGCGCATTGTGGAACTTGCCCCAGGTCTGAGCATCGACCTTTTGCGCGGCGATCAAAGAAGCGGTCGTTGCGGCGTACTGATAGGGCGCCTTCACCGTATTCACCGGCTGGTACTTGATGTTGAATTTGCCATCGAGAGCATCTTGAGTGGCTTGTTCACCGAAGGCAACGTCATAGGCTGCGCAGACGTGGCAGGAGTAATCAAAGTATTCCGTCAGCGTCGGAAGGGATTCATCGATCTTGCCAATGCCCAAGTGAGAAACCACAATCGGTCCGCCGTCCCCGTAGGAACCGATGGCGGCGGTCGCAGCTTGGCTGTCCTGAGCCTTCTTGTGGTTCGACTGAATGATCACCGCAGCGATCGCGCCAATGATCACAACAAGAATCAGTACGACCAGTCCGATGATGATGTTTCGGGTTCGGCGATCCGCACGTGCCTGTTGCTCACGCAGTTGCTGAGCTTTCTCACGCACTTCCTGCGAGCGAGACGGCTTTGCCATTGTCTGGGCCTTTCTGTTGATGTGCATCCAAGCCTAGCGAGCATTACTCACCGACGCACAATGCCAACGCTGATGCTACGCGTTTAATTCCAGAAGGACATTGACATAACCGTCCCCCGCAGACGATCTACAACCGCCCAGTTAGAAATTTCCCGCGAGAATAAGAGCAATAGCGAGCACACCAAGCAGCCCAAGGATGACCTGCATCCACACTCTCGGCGCACAGACCCGCACAGCCACACTCAGGCCAGTACGAAGCGGCCGCCCCGTAGGCATCACCCACATTCCCCACAGGGAAATCGTTGTCAGTACCCACGTCAGCAGAACCCAGGATGGATTCATTGCTAGCCAAGAATCAGAGTGAATGGGTGTTTGCCCAGTTACGACCAGAGGGAACCACGAGATGCCGGGATTTCCCAACCTGGTTGCAAAAAAGCCCGAGTAAATTGACCAGCCGATCTCTGCGTAGAAATCTCGTGAGAAGAGAACCCACTGCCCCCAAGCCAGTGCCGTCCCCGGGAAAAGGCCAATTGCCGTCGACAGTATCGCTCCGAGTCCCGTAAAGGGAAGCATTCCAAGCGCTGCCCAGTTGTCACTGGAACGAACCTCTTGATTGCGGATCCGGCGGTTTTCACGCCATCTGTATGCACCGCCCAACACCGCGAAAATAGCAGTGATCACGCCGACAAGAATGAGCCCAGCCATCCCCATATATATAGGTGCAAGAGCAAGCGCAGCCAGCGCGATGAGTCCGATGAAATTCGCTGTTTTCAGGTGCTGCCACTCGTAATGACGTTGTTCCGCCACAAACTCGACATTCGGGGGTATTGCCGCCTGACGGTAACCATCCTCTGCGGGAAGATAGCTTGTTCCCATTGACGAGGCCGTAGGGGCGATGGGGGGCAAATAAGCAGTTTCCCCTCCCCCGCTTCTGCCTTCCCAACCCCGCGAGTCGGCAACGGTCTGGGGATACACCTGCGTGGCCTCGGGATCGACATAGGAGGGATCCTCTGCGTAACCGCTCTCCATCACGCGAGTCGCATCCGCCTCTGAAGGATCAAGGACCGAAGTACGCTCGCTCTCAGAGGCAAAGCGCTCTTCGCCTTCATCGCGCTCACTCAGGCCGGCCACCACGGTAGGTGCCTGCGAGGATGTTGCAGGTGCAAGAAGACGGGCCCAATTAAGACCTTCCCACGCCATAGAGCCGCCATAGACTGCCATGTCGCTGAGGAGGAACCTACCCCACTGAGCCAGCTCTCGAACAACCTGATCGGGGCTTGGGCGCACATGAGGGTCGGGATGCAGAGCCATGCGCATGAGCGAGGCAACTCGCGGATCAAGTCCTCGCGTATCGGGTTCGCCTTTGAGGACTCGGTCCAAAATCCCTTCTGTGGCGCCTTCCCCGTAGGGAGGTCGGCCGGTGAGCGCAGTCAACAGAGTGGCCGTCCAGCCCCACCAGTCCGTAGCCGCCGAGGCCCGCCCTCCCCTGAGCAATTCGGGTGCGGTATAGCCCGCGGTACCGGAAACGAGGCCGGTTTGGGTCAGCCGAGCCTCGTCCTGTCCCATCGCGATACCGAAGTCAATGAGCACGGGGCCACGAGGCGAACAGATGACATTGGAGGCTTTGACATCGCGATGAATAATCCGGCGCGCATGAACATCTTCAAGGGTCTGAGCAAGGGCGCCACCGATTGCGGCAACACCACCGATGTTCAGCGCTCCTCTGGCAAGCAGTTCAGACAGTGTCGGACCGGGAATGTATTCACTGACGACGAAGGGTTGGGTGGCATCGATCTCAATATCTAAGATGTGCGCAACCCCTCCACCGCGAATCGAGTTAACCGTCCGAGCTTCGCGTAGGAGACGCTCGCGATAGTCCTCATCAGCAGCCAAGGCGGGGTGAAGGATTTTTAACGCAACACGTTCTCCGGCCTCGTCACAGGCAAGCCACACGGTGGCAGCGCCTCCCGCGCCCAGGCGCTTGAGAAGGCGGTACCCACCAATCATGTCTTGCTCACGCATCACCCCAAGCCTAGCGAATGGTTGACGAATTTCAGGCCTCACGTGCACTGTCGACAACAAATGGGGCTGGAATTTGTACGACAAGCGGTGCTATGGTGAGCGAGTGCGAACTTCACATCTGATGTGGGGCAAGCGCGGCGGCAGTGAAGACGCTGTCGTCTGGTCTCTACAAAGGATCGTCCGGCACGTACCGCCGGTGGAGGTTCAATATGGCAACTGTAACTTTCGATAAGGCAACCCGAATCTACCCCGGGTCAGATAAGCCCGCTGTCGACCAGCTCGATCTTGAGATTCAGGATGGTGAATTCCTGGTTCTCGTCGGTCCTTCCGGTTGTGGCAAGTCCACGTCCCTGCGAATGCTCGCAGGTCTTGAAGACGTGAACTCCGGCCGTATCTTCATTGGCGATAAGGACGTCACCGACGTACAGCCGAAGAACCGCGACATCGCAATGGTCTTCCAGAACTACGCTCTGTACCCGCACATGACCGTTCGCGAGAACATGGGCTTCGCACTGAAGATCGCAGGCACCCCCAAGGATGAAATCAACAAGCGCGTTGAAGAAGCCGCACGCATCCTTGACCTGGAGCCCTACTTGGACCGCAAGCCCAAGGCTCTCTCCGGTGGTCAGCGTCAGCGTGTTGCTATGGGCCGCGCAATCGTCCGTAAGCCTCAGGTCTTCCTCATGGATGAGCCTCTGTCCAACTTGGACGCCAAGCTCCGTGTCCAGACTCGTACGCAGATCGCTTCGCTGCAGCGCGAACTCGGTGTCACTACGGTCTACGTGACCCACGACCAGACCGAGGCTCTGACGATGGGCGACCGCATCGCGGTTCTCGCAGGCGGTCTCCTCCAGCAGGTCGGCACCCCGCAGGAAATGTACGAACGCCCCGCCAACGAATTCGTCGCAGGCTTCATCGGCTCCCCCGCCATGAACCTCGGCAAGTTCAAGGTTGAAGGCAATGTCGCGAAACTCGGCACCGCAGAGGTTCCGCTGTCGCAGGCAACCCTGGATGCCATGGTTCCCGAAGACGAAGGCAAGATCACGATCGGCTTCCGTCCCGAGGGCCTCGAGGTCGTTTCTGCAGAAACTGAAAACACCATTCCGATCGAAGTTGAGTTCGTTGAGGAACTGGGTTCGGATGCCTACATCTACGGCCACCTGGCAGGTGCAGATTCCGGCCACGGTCTGGGTTCCGGCAGCGAAGGCAAGGGCGAACAGCTCATCGTCCGCGTTCCTCCGCGCACCGCTCCCAAGCCTGGCGGCGTGATCCACACCCGCATCAAGGAAGGACAGCAGCACAACTTCTCTGCGTCCACCGGCGAGCGCCTGCCCGAGTGACCTACTCGGCGTCTAGACGCTACTAAGGGCTAAACCACGGGGCCCGCAACCACACGGTTGCGGGCCCCGTGCCCTATCGTGCAATGAATGAGACAATAGAGCCATGCCCATTCCCTCAACGCTTGAGATCACAGCAGCGACGGTTGACCCCGCACTGTTGGACTTACCTTGGGATATCCCCCTTGAAGACTGGCCGACGGAGATCCTTGCTGCTCTTCCTCGCGGCATCTCTCGCCACGTCGTCCGTTTCGTCAACCTTTCCGACAGGGTCATCGCGGTCAAGGAAATCGGCGAAAGCGTCGCATACCGCGAATATGAGCTCCTTCGAAATCTGTCGCGTCTAGGTGCACCTTCCGTCCTCCCCACTGCAGTCATCACCGGGCGACGCGATGCCTTTGGTGAAGAACTTGCGGCTGTGCTGGTTACCGAACACCTTCAGTTCTCTCTTCCCTACCGCGCGGTCTTCTCGCAGCACATGACGCCAGACACCGCGGGACGCTTAATTGATGCTTTGGCTGTCCTTCTTGTTCGCCTCCATCTTCTGGGCTTCTATTGGGGCGATGTTTCACTGTCGAACACCCTATTCAGGCGCGATGCCGGATCATTTTCTGCCTACCTCGTCGACGCAGAAACCGGTGAAATCCATCCTTCCCTAACCGAAGGACAGCGCCTATACGACGTTGATCTTGCGCGCACCAACATCATCGGCGAACTCATGGACCTGCAGGCCGGTTCTTTCTTCCCCAGCGAAGAAGACCCCATCGAAGTTGGCGACCGCATTCGTTCACGCTACCTTGAGCTCTGGAATGAACTCACGGGCCCTGAAGTCATCGAAACCAACCAAAAATGGCGTGTTGCTCAACGTATCCGCCGTCTCAATGACCTGGGCTTCGAGGTCGGAGAACTTCAAATGTCCTCGGATCTTGATGGTACCCACATAATCATCACCCCGAAGGTCGTCGACGCCGGCCACCATCACCGAAAGCTCATGCGCTTGACCGGTATGGATGTTGGCGAAAATCAGGCGCAGCGAATGCTCAATGACATCGAGACCTACCGTGCAATGACCGGGAAGAACAAGACCCCACTGGAAATCGTTGCGCACGAGTGGATGAACGAAGTTTTCGAACCCGTCATCAGCGCTGTTCCCGCCGAACTTGCTGCGAAGCTTGAACCCGCACAGATCTTCCACGAATTCCTTGAACACCGCTGGTATTTGGCCGAAGAAGCCGGGCGCGATATCCCCCAAGATGAGGCGATTGAGTCCTACGTCAAGAGCATTCTTCCGACCAAGCGTGACGAAGCGATGCTGCTGGATCCTGCGCTGATGGCCCAACCTGACGAAGGCACGGCGGCCTCGGAGATGGAAACGCTCACTGAAGAAGAGGGTTTCAGCCGCGAAGAAGAGCGCGCGGGAATTGACGGAATGCACGGGAAAGCGGACGAGACCGAAGCGAGTCCGGGTCGCCCAAAGATGCAATTTGTCCCGGGGATTGGATTGATTCCCGTCGATGATTACTTCTAGACCCTTATATGGCCTCGGCACGTGTTGTGAAGACATGAAGGATACAACAATGAGCGAATTCCCAAAGATTATTGCCCATCGCGGCGCATCGACCCTAGCGCCCGAGAATACGATCGCAGCTTTCGCTAAAGCCTCGGAAATTGGCGCACGCTGGTGCGAATGCGATGTGGGCGTCATGGCTGATGGGACGCTGTTGGTGATCCACGATGATACGGTCGACCGCACAACGAATTCTTCCGGTTCTTGGGATTCCTGGGGCTACGGGGAACTGCGCCGACTTGATGCGGGTGCATGGTTTTCTCCGACCTACCGTTTTGAACGCATTCCTGAGCTGGCCGATGTGGTGTCTTTTGCGAATGCGACGCAGACATCCTTCAATATTGAACTGAAGCCTCGAGCCGCGGGGAAACGCCGCGATACATTGGTTGAAAACCTTGAGGTTGCACTACAGTCCTTCAAAAATAAGAGTGGGCTGCTGATTTCTTCCTTCGACCACGAACTGCTCGGCGCAATCCGTCAGGCGATGCCCGAGCTTCCACTGGCCTGGCTGTGCCGTCGCGATGAGGTCACTAATGGTTCCTGGCGTCAGGCTGCCGATCTTGGATGCAGCGCCATCCATCCCGCTTGGGAAGGGCTGACCGAGGTTGAGGTGAGCGAGATGCTGAGCGTTGGCTTCGAAGTGAACGCCTGGACCGTCAATTCTCTTGAGGATGCACGCACAGCCGCGAAATGGGGAGTCAGCGGGATCTTTACCGACCGCGTACAAGATTTTCCCGCCGAGGCCCTGGCTCGCGCTTAAGAGTGCTGAATCACCCACGCCCACATGGCGATTGCCGCGGCGTGGCCCACGTTCATTGAGCGAGTCGAACCGCGCTGCGTGATGTGGAGGATCTCGCCGCACTGCGCGCGCATTTCTTCGCTCAAACCACTGGATTCTTCCCCAAATATCAGGCATGCCTGAGCGGGAAGCTGGTGACCTTCCAGCGGAATTGAACCTGGCACATTGTCAATGCCAACCAGCGACAATCCTCTTTCGCGAACCGAATCAGCGAATTCCGTGACATCGCTGTGGTGGACGACATCTAGGTATCGGTCCGTGACCATTGCGCCACGCCGATTCCAGCGCCGCCTTCCAACGATATGTACGCGGCTGACTCCCAGAGCATTCGCGCTTCGAACGATTGAGCCGATATTGAAGTCGTGTCCCAGATTCTCGATGGCAATCTCAAAGGGAAGTGCGTGGGCAGCGATATCAGCGATAATCGCCTCCATTTTCCAATAACGGTAGCGGTCCTCGACATTGCGCCGATCACCATCGGCAAGGAGCTGGGGATCGTAGACATCATCGCTCGGCCAGTTCTCGGGGCCGCCAAGCCAGGGGCCAACGCCCACTTCTGGCTGAGAGTTTGCGTCCATCATCGCCTTCTTCCTACCGAATGAACCCGCAAACAGATACATTAGATGCATGACGAATTCACTTTCCACCGCACTGTCGGATATGCCCCCAATTAGCGCATGGCTGTCGGATATGGACGGCGTTCTTGTAAAAGAAAATCGCGCTCTTCCCGGTGCTCAGGACTTCATCTCTGCGTTGGAAGAAAATGGGATCCCTTTCCTGGTTCTCACGAACAATTCGATCTTCACAAACCGTGACCTTTCTGCCCGGCTTGCGAACTCAGGCCTGAAGGTCCCCGAAGAACACATTTGGACCTCTGCCAATGCGACTGCTGCATTCCTCTCCCAGCAGTCCCCCAACTCCACGGCTTATGTCATTGGCGAGGCCGGACTGACAACTGCCCTGCACACCGCGGGCTACGTCATGACCGACCAGGATCCGGAATACGTCGTTCTTGGAGAGACCCGCTTCTATGACTTCTACGCGCTCACCACGGCAATCCGTCTGATCGAACGCGGTGCAAAGTTCATTGCAACCAACCCGGATGTCTCGGGCCCTTCCGATGAAGGAACCCTACCCGCAGCAGGTTCCATCGCAGCAATGATCCAAGCAGCGACCGGCAAGGCTCCCTACTTTGTTGGTAAGCCAAACCCCGTCATGATTCGCGCCGGCCTCAACAAGATCGGTGCCCACTCCGAACAAGCTGCGATGGTTGGCGACCGCATGGATACGGATGTCCGCGCAGGTGTCGAGGCGGGCATGAGGACCTTCTTGGTGCTCTCGGGTTCGACGCACTCTGATGACGTGGCGAACTTCCCCTACCGTCCCTACCGTATCTACAACGGAATTGGTGACCTGATCCGTTACGTCCAGCCCGCATCCAACTGAATGGGAACAATGATCACTCACGATCCTCAGCTCCTTGCCCTACGCAGCCTCACCGCACCACTACTGGACACCGAAGAACCACTTGCACACCTCAATGAGATTTCCTTGAGCGCTCAAGGTGCGGCTGTTTGCGGTCACGTCCTCATTGATCTTCTCGAGGAAAATGACCTCGCAATCGGTGACTATGAAGTGGTGATCGCACCCGAAGGTGACGGCGCACTTGCTGCCGCGATGATTCACGCAGCGGGAGGGCGAGGGCTGGATCTGGATGCCGCACTTCTTCGTCCGACTCAGGCGACGGCCTCGGACGCATCTTTCACCGGCGCACCCATCTACGGGCGTCCGGCGATCCTTCTGGCGAACTCTTCATTGGTCGACACCGGTGCGCTTCATGAAGCTGTAGAAGCTGCGGGCGCCACAGTGGTCGGAATTGTTTCCCTTCTCCCCGACCCTTTGACGCGGGATTTCGCAGGCAAAGCCGGACTCACCTACTGCGCCCCATCGCTTGCTGATTGATCACCAAAATGGTCATCACCACGTGATGTATGACATATAATTATGCGTACTCATTCCGTGAAGACAACGAGGTCTGCCCATGGTACGCCGCAACCGCAGTACTGCATCTGTATCTATTAACCCGCGCTCGGCGCAGAACATGTCGACCCGACCGGCCGACTTTACTGCGACCAAGCAACGTCTGAGCCCCTTCAAGGTGTTTGGAGCTGTGGGCGCACTCATATCGATCATCACCTGTCTGCTCATCCAGCTGCCGGGCCTCGATGCCTCGGGAACCCGAATGTTTGGGATCTTCTTGGCGGCAATTCTCCTGTGGGTCACCGAGGCCGTCCCCCTTGCGGGCACCGCGGTCCTGGTGATTTTCCTCGAGGTCCTCTTCATCTCTGACCATGCACTTTTGAGCATCCCCGAGAAAGCCCCCGCCTACACAAAGTTCTTCGGAGCTCTGGCCAACCCAGTCATCATCCTCTTCTTGGGCGGATTCATGGTTGCCGACGGAGCTGCGAAGTACAAGGTCGACCGCGCACTCTCCGCAGTGCTGCTGAAACCATTCATTGGCAAGCCGCGACTGACCGTCATGGGCGTCATGCTCATCACCGCAATCATGAGCATGTTCATGTCAAACACCGCAACGACTGCGACCATGTTCGCTGTCATGATGCCGGTCATCATGGCTCTTCCCGAAGGTAAAGCACGAACAGGCATTGCCTTATCGATCCCGGTTGCTGCGAATGTTGGAGGCATGGGAACACCTGTTGGCACTCCCCCGAACGCCATCGCCCTGGGTGCCCTGGAAAACGCGGGCATCAAGGTGACCTTCTTCCAATGGATGCTGGCAGCTGTCCCGCTCATGTTGGTTCTTCTTGCTTTGTCATGGGCATTCATCGCGTGGCGCTACATTCCTTCCAATGCAAAGTTCGACATTGACACCTCTGCACGATTCGAGAAGTCAAAGAGTGCCATCATCTTCTATGCGGTCGCAGGCCTGACGATCCTGCTGTGGATGACCGAATCTTTGCACCACATCTCCTCCAATATCGTTGGTTTCCTTCCCGTCGTCGTTCTGCTCATGACAAAGGTGATGAGCGGTGACGACCTTCGTGCATTGGATTGGCCTGTTCTGTGGCTGGTTGCCGGAGGTATCGCTCTCGGTTCCGGCGTTAGCGCGACCGGCTTGGACAAATGGATGCTCGGTTCAATCCAGTGGGCCTCAATCCCCGGTGCGCTGCTCATTCTGGTTCTGGCACTGGTCGGCTGGGTCACCTCAAACGTCATCTCGCACTCGGCCTCGGCGAACCTGCTGGTCCCCATGGGTATGGGACTTGCAGCCACGGTATCGACGGGTGCCGCAGAGATCGCCATGGTCATTGCCCTCGGCTGCTCGCTGGGCATGTGCCTACCGATTTCGACCCCTCCGAACGCAATTGCCTACTCGACAGGAACCACCCCGACAAAGGAAATGGCCATTGTTGGTGTCATCGTCGGCGTGATTGGCATCGTCCTTCTGTCCTTCGTCGCACCTTTGACCTGGGGTGCGATCGGGGTGATGTAGGTGTCCTTTCCCCCAGCCGAGGCCTCTTCCGCGAGCGCACCTGGGCTTGCTCACGGGTGGACGCAAGGCCCTGCACAAGGAGATGCTCAGGTTCTTGAGCGAACCGATGTCCGCAGTGGTGGGCACCGGGCGGGCTATCACATTCACGTCCTAGTAGTTGGGGATAATTCCCGCCAGATTGCCGGCCCTCTCACGCGTGATCTCACGCAGTCTTTCCCAAACCTCTGCTTTGATCGCATCCAGGATCTCAACGATCTGGATGCCTTCTTCGAGGACCTCGGAGACGATGACCATGTGGTCTTGGGAGTTGCAACCAGCGAGGTCCCCAATGTCGATGCCCTGATCGAATCTGCGCGCGCGTCCTCTCTCATGGCGTCGACACAGTGGATGCTGGTGAGCGACCAGGAAATTCATACTGACCTTGCGGTATGTACGGAATCGGGGCATTTAGCCTCGGTCGTGCGCTCCCCGTGGACAGTACCTTTGCTGTCCGGCCAGGCGTATTCAACCATGCGCCGTTACCTCGAGGAATGCGGGTACTGCGGAGGTGAGATCCTCGCTCTCATCCAGGGTGCACCTTCTTTTGCGGTTCAAGGACCAATCCTCGAAGGCCTCGATCTCAATGAGGCTCAGGTTGTCTACGAATTACTTGAAGGTGTCGAGAGGGTTCTGGGTCCTCGGCCTCGGATCATTCTTCCGCGGGGAACTCACCTGCTGACGCAGGGCCACAGAGTCGAAGCAGTTCACCTGGTCCTTGAGGGGACGGTTTCCCTCCACCGCGACTCACGCCATGGCGAGGTCCTTGCCCACCTTGCAACCTCGGGCCCGCTCATTGGTCTTATTTCGCTTGCGCGAGGCGAGAGTGCCTTTTTCACCGCGCTGACGACAAGCGAAGCAACAGTGGTGCGTCTAACCACCGAACAGCTTCAGATCGCTCTGACAGAAGATCCATCAATTTCAACGGTTTTAACCGCGTTGGCAATTCGTTCACTGACGCGACGCCTCATGCGCGCCGAGGCCCTTCACGTCGAAAATGCGATGCTGGCCGAAGACTTGGAGCGCCAGAAAGAAGAACTGGCGGCTACCTTGGAAGACCTGCGTGCAACGCGCGCAAAGCTTGTCGAAGGCGCTCGTTTTGCCATGCTCGGCGAACTCAGCGCTGGGATCGCCCACGAGCTCAATAATCCGGTCACTGCCCTTTTACGGGCGGCCGGGCATCTTCGCGAAGACACCAAAGACGTTGTCAGTTCACCCGAACCGGAGGCATGTCTTAAGGCGCTCAACTCTGCGATGGACCTTCCGCCCCTTTCGACCGCTCGCGAAAGGGAACTCCAAAAGGAATTCTTACCGATCCTTCACGATCGCAGCGTTATTCGGCAGCTGATCCGCGCGGGTCTGAGCGACCGCGAGCAGGCACAGAAGCTCGCAGATGATCCCAAGCAGCTGCTTGCCTTCCAGGCAGGAGCTCGACTGGGAAGTTCCCTACGATCAGTCCTAGCATCCGGTGAGCGCATCATCGCACTCACACAGTCATTGAAGGGCTACGCGCGCCCCGATGCCGACGAACGTAAAGAGGTCGATGTTCGGCGCGGAATCGATGACGTGCTGCGATTAACCTCACACCGGGTTCACGGGATCGATGTCGTCTGCGAATACGAGGACGTTGAGCCGGTCCTGGCTCACCCCAGCAAATTGCAGCAGGTCTGGACCAATCTCATTGTGAACGCGGCTGAAGCAATCGAGGACGAGACCGCAGACCTCAAGGCGCGCGCGGAGGCCAGCCCGGCCTCGGGAATTCACCTTCCCGCGCGCGGTCACGATGAAGCGCGAATTACCATCCGGGTAGCGATGGATGGAGATCAGGTCGAAGTCCAGATCTGCGATAACGGTCCCGGTATTGCACCCGAGGTTTTGGACCGTATTATGGAACCACATTTCACAACAAAGGCTGGCCGCGTGCGCTTCGGCTTGGGAATGGGCATGTCCATCGTCCACTCGATCATCGCTGATTTGGATGGGCGACTACTCATTGACTCTCACCCGGGATCCACTACGATGCGGATCCTTATTCCAGCACACCATGTTCACGAGGAGGAATCATGACGCTGACCATTTTGTCCCTCGAAGACGAGGCCGAGGTTCGTCAGGCGCTAGAACGTGACCTTGAGGAATTCGACGGTCGCGTCCGTTTGGAATTGGCAGAAGACGCCTCCGATGCGTGGAGCGTTGTCGAGGAAATCGAGTCGGATGGGGATGAGCTTGCACTGGTGCTCTCCGATCATCGTCTACCGGGAAAGTCTGGTGTCGATTTCCTTGTTGAGCTCACTGCGGATCCAAGGTTTAGTTCGACTCGCACAGTGTTGGTCACGGGACAGGCAGATCAAAGTGACACCATCAAGGCACTGAACCAGGCCGGTTTGGATTACTACATTGCCAAGCCTTGGGATCCACAAACGCTTCGAAACGTTGTTCGCGAGCAGCTGACGGACTATGTGCTTGAGACTGGAATCGACCCTCTTCCCTACATGCCCGTCCTCGACGGAGTTCGAATCATGGAGTCAATTCGGTAAGTAAAGGTCATGTGGGGTTCTTGAGGCTCAAGAACCCCACAGTTCCAGAGATTCCCAATTCATCGGCGCTCCCATCGATGAAATATCAATGTGCTGCATGCTTGGGAATTCAGCGAGAACTGAGGGCAATACTGTCTTATCTCCAATCTGGAATCGATCAAGAAAATATTGAGTGAGAGTCAGAAGATAAAACGCACGATTGTTAGGACCTGCGTTTCCAATGAACTCACTCGTTTCGGCAGCCTGTGGAAACGCGGGCTTAGACGGAAACACACGGTTAAAAAGTCTGTTGTGGTGTGCAGAGATATTCCTCATCACCCGAAGCGCATTGAGCCACGAATTCATTTCAGATGCCGAGATACCGACACCTGCCACAATCGCATCCTGAACACCGCGTGGGAGCATGGAGAATAATGTCTGCAACGCGCCCCAATCAAGCAGTTGAACAGCCACCCAAATCGGCAGCTCACCCCCACAACTCTGTCGGTAGTGCTTCGCAAAGTCTTCGTTCGAAGTAGATAGTTTCTTGTCGTACCGCGCCTTCCAGGAGTCATAGCGTGTCTGCTTGCTTCGCTTCTCTACATGTAGAGCTGTGGGCCCTAATTTTGTTACATCTAGGTGCATAGCTGGGTCAATCTTCCCAACTTCATTTCCAATCCAGCTTCGAAGCGCTATCTCAATACAAGCAAGCTGGGCAAATACCGCTGAACGTAGCTTCACATCAAAGGCATACAGTGACAATACGTCGGCGAATCGAGTGCCCTCAACAAAAGCTTGATCTCTGCCTATTACATCCGCCAGGCGCTTCCGGAATGGATACGAATATCCCGATAACCGGTAGTAGCCAATAGTTTCTAATGCGTGGGCAGCAAGCACTGAGTCCTCTATGAGCATTCCACGCGACTCCAGTAAAGCCAGTTGTTGGCTAATCGTTTTGAACGGTTTCATATTCATTGCACCTTTGCAGTGAAAAAGAAGACCGGCCCTGGACCCTTTCGGGCGGAACCGGTTCTGGTAACGTCAGTCTATTCCTGAGGTTTTCCTGAGTCAAGCAGGAAAACCTCAGGAATAGACGAGTATCACCCTCTTCTTCTGACGGCTAAAGCGGCGCCAGCACCCAGCACAATCGCCAGTGCTGCTGCAGGAATCCACCACCAGCGTGGGATTCTCGAGGCGGTCGATTCGCCGGCCTCATCATTGCTCAGCTGGGCTGCTTGAGCTGGAGAATCTAAATCGGCAGCGGAACTCTTACTGGCCGTCGGAGTGCTGCTTGGCTCTGCTGAAGCGGCCAATGGGGCAGCCCCGCCGCCACCGCTTACTCCCCCAAGAACGCGCCGGGAACCAGAAGAGTTGGAGCGCGAACCAAGCAAGCGTTCACCCGCACTGACTTGCCCCAGAGTATTGCTCGGTGGGGGCGTAGTCGTTTGAGTGGCTGGCTGAGCCGATGGGTTTTCCGAGGCCTTTGGATCTGCAGCCGAAGGACTCGCCGCGGGAGCGGGCGCAGATTCTGTCGAGGCGGGTGTCGGAGCAGTTGTTTGATCCGGCGTTGGCTCCGGCGCTACTGAGGGAGTATCCGCCGAGGGACTGGGCGTAGGAATCGGCTGCTCAGAGGGTTGTTCACTTGAAGGGGTGGGCGTAGGAACCGCGGCCTCGTGAACGGAAACGTTCCAGCTCATCGGAGCAGCGATCTCTTTGTCTCCATCGAGTGCACGGATCTGCAGTCGATAGTGCCCGGGCTTCGAGAACACCCAGTTTGCGTGCATATGAGTAGGAGAATCGGTGTGAATGCGCGACTTTGCAGGGTTTGCCGAGTCGACCATGATATTCGCCGGCCCACCGAAGGTTCCTCCCTGGAAGAAGGCAACCCTTGAGTCCTTCGGAGATTCCACAACCTTGAGCTCATAATCAATTCCCTTGGGGAATTGAGAATAGTCGATACCCTCCGTGCTGACCCCAGGCCAGACAATGTCGGGATTTTGAGTCTCAGGAAGCACGTAGCTGGATTCGCCAATTGCGCCCAGAACGTCATAACTGGGATCGGATAGGCTCTGCGGACGGGTAAAGCGCGCGTTGACACCAACCTTCCACGTCACTGAGTCGATTGCACGCATCACTGAGGTCTTTTCTCCCGTCAAGGAATCATCCTTGAGCACCAGCGAGTAGTGCGTGGCGGCGCCAGAATCCTCGCGAAGACGCAGGTCCATATGTCCGCGCGCAAGTTCAACCGGATTCGTCTTCAGAGCATCATCCGCGTGATCGTTACTGGTATCAGGAATATTCGGTGCAGGAGAAGGAGTCGGCGAGGGGGAAGGAAGCAAGGGTTCGACCGTTGGTGCCGGAGCGGGTTCAACAGGGTTTCCACCCGGCCACATCTTCAACTTCAGATCCATTCCGAATGAAGAGGAGAGCTCCACATCTTCTTGCCCCTTCGTGGTCATGGATGCCAAAGATTTCGGGTGCGGGCGAACACTGAATTTCATGTACATGGGCTGACCCATGCAGGCGCCCAAATCTTGCTGCTGAATATCAATTCCGCCCTTTCCAAGAGTGCCTTCGATGGCACACCACGGGGAGAAGTCATATTCGCTTTCGAAAAGCTCAACTTTATAGGCCGCGCGCAATTCGGGATCGTCAGCCTGGACCTGAACTGTGTACTGGTCTTCGCTTCCCTCCTTACGGGTATAAGAGACATGAACGCCTGGGCGCGAAACCGAAATCTGGGCAGGATCCCAAACGGGGCTCGGATCCGGATTAGAGGGCTCGATGATGACCGAGCTTGCCCGGGTGACACGTACTTCCGCACGGTCTCGCTGAGAGAAGGCCTGAGGCGTTGATGCCCAGCGCGCACTACCACTTCCGGCCTCGGGAATAAAGACCGCCTGAATCAGCGCATCATCGTCACCCAGAAGTTCACGAACCTGCGCTTTTCCGTCAACGACGGGTTCTTCGGTGAGGAAGTATCCGTTGACGGTCAACCAGAGGCGACCTTGATCCGTTGCGTGACCGCTATTGAAGGTGATCTCCGTTAGGTGCTGGTCTCCGGGGTGTTCACGCTGCGGGTTGGGAGCAAGCGTCAACGAGGGCTGCGCCTGAACGCCATCACTGCGCTGTGCCTGTGCAGCGGCAAAAGCTTGGTGAATATCTGTGATACTTCCGGAAGACGGGTTAGATCCACCGACCTGCCAGGTCAGCGACTGGATGGGCGAGGTGTAGATCGTTTTCCCGTCAATCGAACGCGCATTCACGCGGAAGCGTGCTTGGTAGCGCCCCGGTTGCGTGAAGGTCGTGAAGAGGTGCGTGTGACGCGGGTTGTAGACCGATCGATAGGCGATATCGTGGCTCGATAGGAAACGCGACACCGAGTCTCCGTGATCGATGAACATCTCCATCCGTCCCGGACCATCAACGTTAATCAGGTCTAGGGTGTAGGTGCTTCCATCGAATTCATCAGGCGCTGCCCATTCGACAGAAGAGTCAGCGCCGAGGCCCGCCCAAATTGGCGTGTTGTTGGGACCGGGGTTTTGTGGGGCTGCGTTGAGGACCGAGTGCTCAGGGCCAAGGAAGGCAAGGTCAGGACGCTTTTCGGGAATCTCTAATTGATACTTCGCGTCTTGCGCTCCACTGCCTGCCCAGGCTTTGGGAAGCCACAGGACGGTCTTTTCCACTGGCATATTGATGGTGTTCATCGTGAAACTATGCGTATCCGCATGCCAGATAGGGATGGGCGCGTCAACGTGTTGACCGGTAACGACCCATTCGGTATCGCGGTCAGGCCCAGCCCATGCGAGTTGGGGCATAAGGGCAATGGTCAGGGCTAGGGCTCCGGTAGAAATGATCCTCTTAACTCTCATAATGAGAATCATTATCACAGTAGAAGGGTGCTAGCGTCAATTCCGCCACCGACCACACAAAACGCTACATATGCGGAATCGAACGCATGACGCGGCGCGTGACCCAACGCGGAGCAACCCGCATTGCAGCCATTGCCACCTTGTAGACCGGCGTTGGAGTTACCAACACCTGCCCCCGTCGCATCGCAGCCAAAGCTTCGCTCACAACCTGTTCTGGAGTTGCCCACAACCACTGAGGCGCTGCGGACATGTCAACGCCAGCGGCCTCGAAAAAGTTCGTATGCACCGGTCCGGGACATACCGCTGTCACGGTAATGCCACTACCCCGAAGCTCCTCTGACAGCCCCTCACTAAACGCACGAATCCACGCCTTGTGCGCGCTATACGTCCCCGCGCCGGTCTCTGATGCAACCGAGGAAACATTGATGATGGCTCCCCGTCCACGCGCACGCATGGCATTCAGCGCCGCATAGGAAAGAACCATAGGCGCACGAACCATAACATCCAGAGCGTTTTCTTCGGCCTCGATGGTGTTATCAATAAATGAGCACCCCAGCGCAAAACCGGCGTTATTCACCAGCAAACCGACAGGTGATTGCTCATCTAATAGACGCTGAGCGACGCGATCCACATCGCCGGCTACGCCTAGATCAGCAACGATCACTTCCGCCTTCACTCCGGCGATCTGACGCAAATCCTCTGCGAGCTTACGAAGCTTCTCTTCACGCCGCGCCACGAGGACGAGATCATGATGAGCCGCCGCCAGCTGCCAGCAAAATTCTTCGCCAATACCCGAGGTTGCCCCGGTCACAAGTGCGATACCCATGGCCATTATCTTAACGACCTCCGCGTATGCTGGGTCCCATGAGGCTTGCAACTTGGAACGTCAATTCAATCCGCACCCGCGTCGACCGCGTCATCGCTTTCCTTCAGCGCTCCAACGTCGACGTCCTTGCGATGCAAGAAATTAAATGCAAGCCTGAGCAATTCCCAGTTGAAGCCTTCGAGGCGGCCGGTTACCAGGTGATCATGCACGGCCTGAACCAGTGGAATGGCGTCGCCGTTGCCTCGCGTCTCCCGATCGTTTCACATGAGATTAATTTCCCAGGCCAGCCCACCTTTGGAGATCCTGCAGTCGTCGAGGCCCGCGCTCTGGGCGTGACAGTACGCGATGGAGACCAGGAAGTGACGACGTGGAGCCTCTACGTTCCGAACGGACGCGAGCTCGACCATCCACACTATTCCTACAAGCTCGAATGGCTCAAAGCCCTGCTGTCAGTAGGCGATTCCTGGCTTGAAGAAAAACGCCAAATTGCACTGGTTGGCGACTGGAATATCGCACCCTACGATCATGACGTTTGGGATATCACCGCCTTTGAAGGCCAGACACACGTCTCCCCCGCTGAACGACAGGCCTTCTTCGCTTTCGCTCAGCACGGCTGGGAAGAGGTCACCCGCGAGCGCGTCGATCAATACACCTACTGGGACTACCAGAAACTTCGCTTCCCCAAGAATGAGGGAATGCGCATCGACTTCATCTACGCCTCGCCCGAGCTCGCGCAACGCGTCACGGCAGCAGAAATTGATCGTGATGAACGCAAGGGGAAGGGCGCTTCTGATCACGTTCCCGTGATCATTGACCTCGCATAGCCTGCACAATCTGACTATTCAGCGACCCCCAATGGTCGTGATGCCATTGGCCGAAGGGGCGTTCACCTACGAAGACCGCGCGCTCTGCGGAAAGCGGATCAACCCACAGGAATGAACCAGCCTGCCCAAAGTGGCCAAAAGTTGCCGCCGACGACTGGGGCGCAGTCCAATGGGGATTCTTTTCTCCCTTAATTTCGCAGCCCAATCCCCACGGACAGGGACGATAGTTCCCGTACCCGGGGACAATCCCAGCCAGTTCAGGGAAGTGAACACTCTGCGCACTGGACGCGAGCTCCGCTGAAATCAAGGTCGGATGCGCAAGTTCACGAGCAAAAACCATCAGGTCAGCCGCATTTGAGCGGCCCGAGTAGGCCGGCGAGCCTTCAATTTCCAGGCTGGCCAGCCCCAAAGGCTCGCTCACGCTTTCCTCAATCCACCGAGAAATCGGGCTTCCCGTCGCTTCTTCAAGCATCTGTCCGGCAACTTCAATTCCCGCATTCGAGTAAATTCGTCGCTCCCCTGGTGCGCGTTGCAGGTGCGCCTCGTTCATCGCCATTCCCGAGGCATGCGAGAGCAGGTGCTCAAGCGTCACTCCCGGGAAGGGAGCGGGCGCATCTAGGGTGATGAGGCCTCGAGAAATCGCAACCAGCGCCGACCAGGCAGTGAAGAGTTTGGTGACCGAGGCCAGGGGGAAAACTTCCTGGGGATCCCCCCAGCTCAGCGAGCTACCGCCGTCATTTTCCGCACAGATCGCCGCCTTGAAAGGAATCGAGGAGAAATCAGGAGACATCTACCGCACGTCAGTTCTGAGCGCTGGAGTACTCCACCAGGAGTTGCTGGAAGGGCGCTGCGGCCTTACGAGGAATCATCGATCCAAGCGCAAGAAGCTGTTCAGCGCTATAGCGCAGTTCCCGAACCGCAAAGGCCAGGTACTTAATGATGAGTTCACGGCTATCAAACCGCTCGCCGTCCCAACCACCGAGGATCACCATTCCATACCAGCGCTCGACAAGCCTACGAGTATCCACCGGATTCTCGGGATCATAATCGGGCATCTCTTTGGCCAGCTTCTCAAGGAGCTGGAGCATCGCATCAACTCGATATGAGAAATGGTCATGGGCGGGATGGCTGTCATTCACAGACTCAACGGTAAAAACGCGGTCTAGATCAGTCATCACCTGGTTGTCGGGGGCTGCAGCAAGACGCAGGTGCGCAGCGATCCACTCATTCATGGTCGTAACTTTTGCACCGCGTTCTTCAAGGATCGGATCGCCGGGAGTACCATCTTCGGTTTCGGCGGTCACAACCTCAACGTCGAAAATACCGAACGCCTCTTCGAAGGCTTCGATAACATTCAGGACCAGGGCATCCTTCGTCGGGAAGTGATACATGACGGTCGGATGGGAAACACCGATTTCTTCGGCAAGATCTCGCAAAGAAAAACCGTAATAGCCGCGCATTGACAACAACTGCGTTGCCCCGCGAATAATCGTTGTCCGGGTGGAACGTCCAACGGAGTAGCTACCTCGCTTCTTACGGGCGGGACCCGTCTGCGAATTTTCGTCTTCGCTCACGGCTACCTCCTTCATTCTTCAGTTCTGCTCTGTTGGGTGGGGATAACTCTTAAAGTCTAAGCGAAAATGCGGGTGGTGCGAAATTATTCGCACCACCCGCAAGTCGCTACCGATCAGTGATTGGATACCTCAACGCGGAGTCCTTCAAGATCGTCGGTGACATCGACGGTGACGGTGTCGCCGTCTTCAACCTCGCCGCTCAGAAGCAGTTTGGCCAGTCGATCGCCAATCTCGCGCTGGATTAGCCTGCGCAGAGGACGAGCACCGTAGGCCGGGTCATATCCTCGCCTGGTCAGCCAGCCTCGTGCACCTTCGGTGACATTCAGGCTGATACGGCGATCCTTCAGGCGATCCGCCATAGATTCGACCAAGAGATCAACGATTCCAGATAGATCCTCGGGGCTGAGCGGATCAAAGATCACTGTCTCATCCAGACGGTTGATGAACTCAGGCTTGAAGGAGGCACGCACGGCATTCATCACACCTTCGCGCTTTTCTTCTTCACTGAGCTCAGGATCGGTCAGGAACATCGATCCCAAGTTCGAGGTCAGGATCAGGATTGTGTTCCTGAAGTCCACGGTGCGCCCCTGACCGTCGGTCAAACGTCCGTCATCCAAGACCTGCAAGAGGATGTTGAAGATCTCGGGGTCTGCCTTTTCAACCTCGTCCAGGAGGACGACGCTGTAGGGGCGACGACGCACGGCCTCGGTCAGCTGACCGCCCTGTTCATAACCGACGTATCCCGGAGGGGCACCGACCAAACGGGCCACGGAGTGCTTCTCCGAGTACTCCGACATATCGATTCGAACCATGGCGCGTTCATCATCAAAGAGGAACTCCGCCAAGGACTTCGCAAGTTCGGTCTTACCAACGCCCGTGGGGCCAAGGAAGAGGAAGGAACCTGTGGGTCGGTTCGGATCGGACAGGCCTGCACGCGAGCGGCGAACCGCATCGGAAACCGCGCGGACAGCATCCTTTTGGCCGATCAGTCGATGGGCAATGAAGTCCTCCATATGGACGAGCTTCTCGCTCTCGGTCTGGAGCAGCTTGCCCACGGGGATTCCAGTCCACGATTCGACAACCTCAGCGATCTCGGTCGGACCGACCTTCTCGGCGATCATCGGCTCATTGGCCTCGTTCGCCTTTTCTTCGGCCTCAACCTTTTCTTCCTCTTCGCGAATCTGACGTTCAATCTGAGGAATATCGCCGTTTTGCAAACGTCCCGCTTCTTCGAAGCGACCGGCACGAATCGCCAGCTCCAACTGGGTACGCAACTCATCCAACTGGACGCGGAGCTCACCCACGCGGTTATGGCCAGCCTTTTCGGCTTCCCAACGGCTGGTCAGAGCAGCAAGCTCTTCGTTCTTGTTTGCAAGGTCCTCACGAAGCTTCTCGAGGCGCTCCGCCGTGGCCTCGTCCAGACCGTCGGGGTCGGACTCGGTCAGGTAGGACTCTTCCATACGGAGGCGATCCACCTGGCGGCGCAGAACGTCGATCTCCTCGGGCGAGGAGTCGAGCTCCATGCGCAGGCGGGAGGCGGCCTCGTCGATCAGGTCAATGGCCTTATCGGGAAGCTGACGCCCGGTGATGTAGCGATCGGACAGTTGGGCTGCTGCAACCAGAGCACCGTCAGAAATGGTGATCTTGTGGTGTGCTTCGTACTTCGGCGCGATACCGCGCAAGATTGCGACGGTGTCCTCAACCGAAGGCTCACCAACGAACACCTGCTGGAAACGACGCTCAAGAGCGGGGTCCTTTTCGATGTTCTCGCGGTACTCATCCAGGGTTGTTGCGCCGACCATGCGGAGCTCGCCACGAGCCAGCATGGGCTTGAGCATATTGCCCGCGTCCATTGCGCCTTCGGAGCCGCCACCGGCACCGACGACCGTGTGAAGTTCGTCGATGAAGGTGATGATTTCGCCGTCAGATCGTTCGATTTCGTTAAGAACAGCCTTGAGGCGTTCCTCGAATTCACCACGGTACTTCGCGCCCGCAACCATCCCGGTCAGATCAAGAGCGATCAGCTTCTTGTTCTTCAAAGATTCGGGGACGTCGCCTGCGACGATTCGCTGAGCGAGGCCTTCGACAACGGCGGTCTTACCGACGCCGGGCTCACCGATCAGAACAGGGTTGTTCTTGGTTCGACGAGACAGCACCTGAATCACGCGGCGAATTTCGCTATCGCGACCAATCACCGGGTCCAGCTTGCCTTGGCGCGCAACCTCGGTCAGGTCGCGTCCGTACTTCTTGAGGGCCTCGAAGGAACCTTCGGGGTCAGCGCTGGTAATGGGATCGGGGCGAAGCTCATCCAGAGCCTTCTGCAGGCGTTCTGCGGTTGCACCGTTTTCACGCAGGATTTCGCCTGCGCTATCGTCATTTGCGGCCAACGCAATGAGCAGGTGCTCAGTAGAAACGTAGGCGTCTCCCTTTGCTTCTGCACGCTTGCGGGCGTCGTTAATCACCTGGATCAGACCACGTGAAGTCTGCGGTTGGGCAACGCTCGAGCCGCTGGTTGAGGGCAGAGCCACCAACGCATTACGCGTACGAGCGCCGATCTGCTGCGGGTTTGCCCCAATTGCTTGAAGCAGAGAGTAGGCAATGCCCTCACCCTGTTCAAGAAGTGCTTCCAAGAGATGCAGGGAATCCACCTGCGGGTTCCCAGCGGCCTGTGCCGACTGGACCGCGCTGCTCACTGCCTCTTGGGCTTTGCTTGTAAATTGTTCAGTCATCATTCCTCCTGCCGCTTATTACGGGCGGCTTTTTTCGTTCTGACTTACACAACGTCAACAAACTTGAGTCTATTCCACTCAACTTTATTTTTCTGCACAAATCGGCATCCGAAAACACATTTCACAGAAAAGAAAAACGCCGAGTCTAACGCATGCCACGTCAGCTCAGCGTTCCCCCACATCAGTGGATGTTTTAGCGCGAACGACGCAGGTAAATCCCCAGACCAATCACGCTTAAGCCCAGCATTCCCACAACGCTCGACCAGGTCATCGCATCGGGAGCCTTCGACAGGGCAACAGACTCGCTAAAGCCCGTCATTCCAACCATTTTCAGACCATCAGGAGAGCACGCAAGCGTGTAGTCGCCCGCCTGCAGTCCCGAAACGGTCCACTGGTTCAAGGTGGACTGCATAGGATGCTCTCTCCCATCACTTCCGCGAAGAAGGCACGAAGTTGCCTGTCCAGCCGTCACCTGAACGACATAGCCGCCACTGGAATCCACACTCACGCTCTGGCCGCTGGAAACCTCACGAGCGCTGGCCTGCATCGCAGAAAAATCCGCACCAGACATTGCAATTCCAAAGAAAGTCGCGGGAGCAATGAGCACGGACATGACAATGCCCAGCACAATCACGCCAATTCCACGCCGGCGCTTCTTTGCCGACTGACGAGCCTGCGCGGGAACGCCGATTTCCTGACTGCGCATCGGTTGGGCGGGTGGCGCATAGCCGAGTTTTCCGCCGGAAGTGCGCAGTTTGATACGCCCTTGTTCTCCCTCGCGAGGCAGCCTCCTGCCCGCCGGCGCCGACTCCCCTTCTCTCTCAGGTACAGCCTCGATCGACGAGGCCTGCGGAGCCTCGGGTGCCCGCGTGGAGGCAACCTGGGACTCGGCCTCGGAATAACGTTCAAAACGCGGGCCGCGCGAGGGCAGGATCAGCTCACCATACTGATCCCAGGGCACACCCCGCCCTGACCGAGATTCCTCAGCGCTCATGTCGCTCCAAACGCTCGCGAAGCTCAGGGCGCGAAATGGTCGCAGCTAGACGCTCGCGACGAAGTTCCGCAACCCCCGAAACCTCGAGAGGCTCAAGCTTGTGCCCCAAAGCGCGCTCAAGCAAAAGGTCCGCAAGCTGGGGGTTGCGCGCAAGAACCGGCCCATGCAGGTAGGTCGCAATGATCGACCCCTGAACAGCACCATCAATACGCGGCGCTTTAAGGGCAGTCTCATCTGAAGAACTACTCGCCTCATCAAAGCCTTCGGGAGGAAGAATCGAGTTCCCCTTTCCGAAAAGCACCTTCCCCAAAGGACGCGCATCGGGACCCAACTGGCTTCCGCCACCGTGGTTTTCAAACCCTGTCAGCGGCTCAGATAGTCCATCAATTTCAGGCTGAACAACAAGTTCACCGATTGAACGCTTCCCCTGAGGACGAGTCGTTAGATCCAAGAGACCCAAGCCCTCTACCTTGCGATTGCGCGCATCCGTGTACCAGTGGCCCAAGATTTGAAGTGAAGCGCAGATGGCCAAAAGAGGCCTGCCCGCTGCTACAGCATTCTTCAAACCGGGATCGGCAGTGAAAGTCTCGACCGCAAGTTCCTGGGCTGCGTCTTCACCGCCACCAAGGGTGTAGATGTCGAGATCATCGGGAATCGCATCACCAACACCGACATACTGAATCTGGGCATCAAAGCCACGCCGACGCGCGCGCTCCGCGAGCACCAGGGCGTTGCCACCGTCCGCGTAGGTCCCCAAGACCTCGGGGAGAAGAACGCCAATTCGCAGTGCACTCATTCTGCTTCCTCCGCTTGACGATGTGAATCCAAAACCCGCTTAAAATCACGCAAAGCCGTGTAGTTGAGAAGAATTTCAACCCTGCCCGGAATGCACGATTGCAGCGCATCCATTGGCAGCGGGAAAAGTTCACAGTGGACGCCCGCGTATTCCAATCGAACTGCGAGGTCTGCACCGCGCTCACCGCAGGCATAAACCTTGCGATGTGGAGCGCCAAGAACCGAAAAGTCCACATCCCACAGCCAGGAGAGGTCTTGCCCGTCAGCAACCTGGCCATTGATCGCGACAACCACCTGATCAACACTGGGGTCAATCATGTACATGGCTTCCTGCCAGCCCGCGGGGTTCTTTGCCAGCATGAGTCGCGCCAGTCGGCCGTGGATTTCGTAGGTCGAATAGCGGCCTGCGACCTCAACAACCTCAGACATTGCGCGGCACGCGGCCTGCGGGTCCACGCCCATCGCAACGGCCGCAGCCAGCGCCTCGAGCGCATTGGACAAATTGGCACGACCGGGAAGTGAGAGCCGCAAAGGAATTCGCAAACCATCCTTACGACAGGCAGTCGCACTGGGGTGGGAAGGATCGGAAAGGTCCTCGTCTTCCAGCCACCACAAAGGATCGGGGCGACGGTACTGGTCCAGGCCCTCATCCGAAGAAGAGGCCGTCAAAGGTACGACTCGCCAAGAATCATCGGAGTGGATGACGCGTCCGCCGCGTGGGAAGGCCGTCGAATCGCCCATCCACGCATGCCCGGCGGCAACCCAGTGAACATTGGGACTATCCCAAGCCGCCGAGGCAACCAGCGGATCATCACAGTTCGCAATCACAACGGCATTGGGATGTTCATTGACCGCCTTGCGCAAGCGACGTTCAACAGCTCCAATCTCGCCCACTCGGTCCAGCTGATCTCGTGAAAGGTTGAGCAAAACCATGGCCTGTGGATCTACAAAACGTGAGACCGTAGGCATATGCATCTCGTCAACTTCGAGCGCGGCAAGCGGGGCATCCGAACGCATCAGTGCTGTGGTGATTCCCGGGGTCATATTGTCTCCATTTGTATTGGAGGCAACGTGGCCAATCGAAAAGAGCGCAGCTCGAAGGAGGCGGGTTGTTGTTGACTTTCCGTTGGTGCCAGAAACGACAACACTTCGGCGATTCTTTGCCAATTCTGCGAGCAAATTCGGGTCAAGCTTCAGTGCTACTTTGCCACCGATCATCCCACCCGAACCGCGTCCGAGGCGGCGAGAGGCCCAGCTGGCGCCCTTCCCCGCTGCTACTGCTACGCGCGAACGTAAAGTCAATGAAGTCATGGAACCTACACTACATTGATTGCTTCATAGCTTCTCCATAGCTTGGACATAATTCTTACAGATCAGCTGTGGGCAAAGTTAGTGTCATGAACACGAACGCAGCACTCCAGACGCAGGGTCAGACCGCCACGGCATTCGCTTCCGCCCTCAGCGCGAAGCTTGTCGACACGATCCGCACCAATGCGCGCGTCCTGCGCTACCTGGCCTCGTCGCTGTCCTCAACCGCGCTGGACTACACGATGCTGCTCATCCTGAACGCAACCATCGGCGGAGTCTTCCTGCCGGTTGCACTGGCCAGGGTCTCCTCGTGTTCCTTAAACTTCGCTCTGAACCGGAAGGTCTTCAACGCTCGCGGTGGAATTGTTGCGACTGCAATCCGCTACGCGATCATGGCTGCAAGCGTGATGACCATGTCCTACCTGATGATCCAGGCTTTGGTGTCAGCGGGCATGGCTCTGTGGATGGCCTCTTTAACCGCGAACACTTCGCTCTTCATCGTCAACTACCTGGGTCAGAACTTCTTTGTCTTCGGCACCTTGGCCGACCTTCGTGCCTCAATTTCCGAGGCCGTGGCCGGGCTGCAGCAAGCAGCAACGCGGGTCACCGGCATCCTTTCGTCGATGCTTGCGCGGATCGCTGGACGGGATCTGGTCTTAGCTGCCTGAAAAATGGGAGCAAAAAGGGGAGGCATTTTCATGCCTCCCCTCACTCACTCCACCTCGAGGACATCGCTCGAGGGGGTGTGTTATCGCGAAACCACAACGGTTCCTTCGATGACCCGAACTCCTTCGGGCGATGCTTCAATAAGCGCGCGGACGCGCTGCTTGCCAGCAGGCCGCCACGCTACGAGACCTCGGTCCCTGACGGGTACCATGCCGCCGCGTCGAGATTCTTCGCTGCGACGTGCATGCGCACGGCGCATGGGGCGAATCTGACCGTCTGGGCTTGCCACGAATACTCGGTCAAAGACGGGTTCGAATTCTTCGACCCGCTCAGCCAAGGCATCGCGCTGTTCTCTCAGGCGATCAACTTCGTCCTCCAGCTCCATGATTCGCTGGATACCGGCCAAGTTGATTCCCTCATCTTGGCTCAGGCGCTGAATCTCCTTCAAACGCTCGACATCGCGTCGGGTGTAACGCCGCCCGCGTCCCTTCGTACGAAGGGGCGTTACCAAGCCAATCCGATCGTATTGACGCAAGGTTTGCGGGTGCATTCCCGCGAGCTGTGCGGCAACGGAAATCACGAAGGTTACTTCATCTTGATGTCCCATCACGCACTCACCTTCTTCATGAGTTCTGCGCGCGGATCACTCTGATCAAGCGAATCCGCTAGCGACTTGATCGAATCAAGCTGCTCAGGGGTGAGATCCTTGGGGACCACCACACTGATGGTTGCCAAGAGATCACCCGTCCCCTTCTTCGTGGCCACACCGCGCCCCTTCAGGCGCAGGGTACGACCGGAATCGGAGCCGGCAGGAACCTTGACGGTAACGGTCGAACCATCGATCAAGGGGAGCTCAACATTGGCACCCAGCGTGGCCTCGGCAAAGGTCACGGGAAGGGTCATACGAAGGTCATTTCCCTCGCGGCTGTAGACCGGATCCTCCTCGACGTGGATCGTGACGATCAGATCGCCAGCGCTCCCGCCATTGATCGAGGCTTTACCCTTTCCACGCAGACGCACGCTCTGGCCGTCCTTGATCCCCTTGGGAACCTTGACGGTCATAGGCTTACCGGAGACAGCCAACTTGATGTTGACCCCACCCAGGCTTTGCTTGAGAGTAATGCGCGTCGAGGCGTGCAAATCTTCACCCTTTTGGGGCGCTTGCTGGTAGGGCGATCCGTGTGCTCCGCCGAAGTCACCGAATTGAGAGGCACCAGCGAAGGGCGAGGACCCTCGCGAAGAGCCGCCACCGAAACCGCCGAATGCACCGAGGATGTCGTCGAGGTTGAAACCTGCGCCGCTACCACTGGTGGAGAAACGAACATTTCCGCCGTTTCCGCCGCCGAAAGCACCGAAGATATCTTCGAAGTTCACGCCGGATGCTCCGCCGCCACCGGCACCTCCGCGGAAACCGCCGGCGCCCATCGCGCGAATCGCATCGTATTGCTGGCGCTGCTCAGGATTGGACAGGACCGTGTAGGCCTCGCCAATTTCCTTGAAGCGTTCTTCAGCTTCGGGGTTCCCCTTGTTCTGGTCGGGGTGCCAGGTGCGCGCAAGTTTGCGGTAGGCCTTCTTGATTGTGGCCTCATCAGCATCCTTGCTTACGCCAAGGACCTTGTAGAAATCCTTTTGGAGCCAATCTTCTCCACTCACTGCGCGTCACCTCCTTTATTGACTCTGCAGTTCGTTGAATGTTCCTTATTCAGGGTTGTACACCAGGACTTTCGCCGCGCGGATAATGGTCTCTCCGCGACGATATCCAGATTGCAAGACCTGTCCCAAGACCGGATGGTCCACATCGGGATTGGGCTGAGCCATGAGCGCTTCGTGAAGCATGGGGTCGAAATCGTCCCCTTCATCTCCGAAACGTTCCAGCTCAAAGCGCGTCCGAAGCGTGTCTTCCAACTTGTTCGCGATCGAGGCAAAAGGACCGTCACTCAGATCCCCGTGCTTGCGCGCAGCCTCAATATCATCCAAAACACCGATCATGGCTTCCAACACCTGGTCGCGTCCGGACTGGACGTGGCCGGCGACGGATTCCTTGGAACGGCGAACAAAGTTCGAATATTCCTGGTTCAGGTTGTACAGGTCTGCGTGGGCGCGGGCGAGCTTTTCTTCTGCCTGCGCCACTTGGTCGAGAGCCTTGGACAGCTCACTGTCTTCCAGCTGCTCTTCGAAGTCCGACATATCGACCTCGCCCATTTCCTCGCCCTGAGCGCTTGCCGAGGCCGCGGCCGCACCTGCAGCTGCGCCCTCTTGAGCGTGGGGCTGGGCGTCGCCCGGGGTGGCCGGCTGAGAGCCGACCACCGGATCCTGGGCGTCGTCGGAAGTATTCGTGGGCTCGGTGCTCACTTGTCGTCCTCATCCACAACTTCGGCGTCGATGACGTCGTCATCGGAGGAAGAGGAGGACTCTTGCGAAGCACCTGACTCAGCGGCGGCCTGAGCAGCCTGAGCGTTCTGGTAGACCTCCTGGCCGATCTTCATCGCGGACTGGTTGAGCTTCTCAACGGAGCTCTTCACAGCCTCGATGTCGCTGCCCTTGAGGGCTTCCTTCACGGCGTCAAGGTCACCCTGGACTTCCTGGCGGGTCGCTTCGGAGACCTTGTCGGCGTCTTCCTTCAGCGTCTTCTCGATGGTGTAGACCAGCTGCTCCGCGGAGTTACGAATCTCAAGCTCCTCGCGGCGCTTCTTGTCGTCTTCTTCGTGCTGGGCGGCCTCGTTGACCATGCGATCGATCTCTTCCTTGCTCAAGGCGCTGCCACCGGTGATGGTCACCGCGGTTTCCTTGCCGGTTCCGAGATCCTTCGCGGAGACGTGAACGATACCGTTTGCGTCGATGTCGAAGGTCACTTCGATCTGGGGAACACCACGCGGTGCGGGAGCGATTCCGGAGAGCTCGAAGTTACCGAGCGACTTGTTGTCAGCGGTGAACTGACGCTCGCCCTGGAAGACCTGGACCAGAACCGAAGTCTGGCCATCGGCAGCGGTCGAGTAGACGCGCGATGCCTTGGTCGGAATTGCGGTGTTGCGCTCGATGACCTTATCCATTACGCCGCCCATGGTCTCAATGCCCAGGGACAGAGGAGTCACGTCGATCAGTAGAACGTCCTTACGGTCACCCTGAATGACGCCGGCCTGCAGGGCTGCGCCAACTGCGACGACCTCATCGGGGTTCACGCCCTTGTTGGGCTCGCGGCCACCGGTGAGCTTCTTCACGAGCTCGGCAACGGCGGGCATACGAGTGGAGCCACCGACCAGGACGACGTGGTCGATCTCGCTGACGGAGATGCCGGCGTCCTTGATGACCTTCTCGAAGGGAGCCTTGGTGCGCTCAAGCAGATCCGAGGTCATTTCCTCGAACTTTGCGCGGGTGAGGGTCTCGTCCAAGTGGACGGGGCCATCAGCAGTGACCGAGAGGTACTGCAGCGAGATGTTTGTGCTCATCGCGCTGGACAGTTCCTTCTTTGCCTGCTCGGCTGCTGCGCGCAGACGCTGAAGTGCAACCGGGTCCTTGGAAAGGTCAGCACCGCTCTTGGCCTTCACCTGCTCGATCAGCCAGTCAACGATGCGCTGATCCCAGTCATCGCCACCCAGGCGGTTGTCGCCTGCGGTTGCGCGAACCTGAATGGTGGAGAAGCCGTCGTCATCCTTGCCGATTTCCAGCAGGGAGACGTCGAAGGTACCGCCACCGAGGTCGAAGACCAGAATGAGCTCGTCTTCCTTGCCCTTTTCGAGGCCGTAGGCCAGTGCCGCAGCGGTCGGCTCGTTGATGATACGCAGGACGTTCAGGCCTGCGATCTGGCCGGCATCCTTGGTTGCCTGGCGCTCTGCATCGTTGAAGTACGCAGGAACGGTGATGACCGCGTCGGTAACGGGTTCACCGAGGTACTCTTCCGCGTCCCTCTTGAGCTTGGAGAGGATTCGTGCGGAGATCTCCTGTGCGGTGTACTTCTTGTCGTCGATGTTGACGCTCCAGTCAGTGCCCATGTGGCGCTTGACCGAAGAGATGGTGCGATCAACGTTGGTGACCGCCTGACGCTTGGCGATCTCGCCAACCAGGACCTCGCCGGTCTTGGAGAAAGCAACGACCGAGGGGGTCGTACGTGTGCCTTCTGCGTTTGCAATGATTGTGGGTTCTCCGCCTTCAAGTACTGCGATTGCGGAGTTCGTCGTGCCGAGGTCAATACCTACTGCGCGTCCCATAAGTTTTTCCTTTCATCAAAGCGTGGTGGAAATTGTCGCCGAAGCGATGCCGCGCTTTGTACGTCTTCTGTTGTGGTGGCCGAGGTTTCGACCTTCAGACCACCTTGAGTCTGTTGCACTCAAGTTTACGGATCGACTACCGGGCCCGCAAGCCCTACATCAAAACTTGAGTCTGACATACTCAACTTATTTCGGGGGGTTTTATTCCCCAATTTCCAAAATTACTTTCTACGAATCGACGCCTGCGCCAATTACCATTGAAAATCCGCGGAAAAATCGGAATTCATTCCACGGAATTTCTCCATATCCCGACGCTCTTTCTTCGTCGGGCGCCCACTACCGCGTTCTCGCTGGGCAAACGCAACGCCCAGCCGAGGCCTCGGCTCACTGAGATCCTCGTAGCACAGTTTCGCGAAGGGATAACCCAGTCGTTTCGCAAGGAGCTTGCGAACGATAAGAACACGGTCAAAGCCCTCCACTCGCAAACGAACTTCATCGCCCACGCGCACTTTCTGCGCAGCTTTCACCGACTCACCGTTAATTTTCACGTGACCGGCACGAGCAGCTGAGGTTGCCTGCGAACGTGACTTCACGTGGCGGGTTGCCCACAGCCACGTATCGATACGCATGGTTTCGCCCGCCGCGAGCGCACCCACGGGAACCTCCGTCGGTTCGTTGGACACGCGATCAGTCGGGTTCTCAGTCATGGCGAAATCTTAACGCCACCAAGGCCGAACACATTCCCTCACTTACGCTCAACAGACCTTCTCGTTGTGGCGAAGACACTTCCAAGATGCCAAGATGAAGCGATGGAGTGCGTACATCTAACAAGCGGGGAATGCCATTCGTGCCCCCTCATGCCCACTCCCTATGACATCCAGCTTGCTCAGCGCCAAAAAGAAGCCGGCGAACTACTGGCAACTCTGCCCCAGGCCTCGGAAATTAAATGGCTGCCTGCCGCTGCATCACTGCCTGAGCACTACCGAAGCAAAGCAAAATTTGCGGTCGGCGGAAGCGCCGAGCACCCAACTTTGGGGATCACAGGAAGCGCACCCAGTTACGCAGGAGTAGACCTCCCCCACTGCATTGCGCACACCGAGGTTATCGCCTCGACGATCGAACCACTGAAAGCATTCATTCGCGAGCTCCACTTGGAGCCCTACGATATTGCGCGCAGGCGCGGCGAACTCAAGCACATCCTGGTCACGCAGGGAAGTGATGACGCACTGATGATCCGCTTCGTCATGCGCTCAAAGCGCGACCTAGCCCTACTGCGTTCAAAACTGTCGCTGCTGCACTCGCTCATTCCTGCGGCCCAGGTCATCACCGTTAATATCCTGCCCGCACACGCCGCGCTGGTTGAAGGCGATGAAGAAATCGTCATTTCTGAACAGCAAACACTACCCATGCTTGTTGGCGATGTTGAACTTCACCTGGGACCGCGCTCGTTTTCGCAAACCAATACGACAGTAGCCTCGCAGCTCTATCGCCAGGTCGCTCAGTGGGCGCACGAAAGTGGCGCCACCTCACTGTGGGATCTCTACTGCGGAGTGGGTGGTTTTGCACTGCACGCTGCGCTTGGCGGAGTTGAGCGCGTCAGCGGTGTTGAGATTTCTCCCGAGGCCATTGCCTCCGCCCAGGAAACCTCTGAAGAGCTCGGGGTGAGTGAGCGCGTAAGCCTAGTGGCCGGCGATGCACAGGAGTGGGCTTTCGCACAGGATCGGGATCATTATCCCGAGGCCATCGTCGTCAACCCACCACGGCGCGGAATTGGAACAGAGCTTGCTCAGTGGGTTAATCAGAGCGACATTCCCACGATGATTTACTCGTCCTGTTATCCAAAGTCGCTGGTCAGCGATCTTCGGCTCATGAATTCCTACAGGCTCCAAGAAGCGCGCCTCTTCGATATGTTCCCCCATACGAATCATATGGAATGCGCGGTTTTGCTCACGAAAGTCGCATAGTTCTTCACTTCTTCGGCACCTTCACATACGCTGGATTCTTGTTTAAAGTTCACTGCATAACTAGACTCAAAATAGATGCGTTTTTGAATCCATTGAGACCCCATCTCATACAAGAGCACCTCCTGAGATAACGACAAGGTAGAAGGATGATACGAACTCGAAATGCTGTGTTAGCCACGGCTGCTATTGCCGCTTTAATAACCGGTGGCACGGCGCTAGCGGGTCCACGCAACGCGCAGGCCCAGGATCAAGCATTCTCGATCTCTCAAAACATCACGGCTGACGCAGTCACTGTCTGTAACACCAATCCTGTCATTGCGACCTACCACGGAACCGTAAACCTGACGATTCCTGTTGTTACCCTTCTGGCCAATTTCGAGGCCGAGATGCAGGCCGCAGCCACAGCAGGACAGAGCCCGCACGCAGCGGGGGCTCAGAACCCGGACATCACCTTCACGGTCTCTGTTCCTCAGGGAACACAGGTTGGCCCCGGAACCGTCACAAATTCCTCCTCCTTGATCTCAAACTGGTGGCTGTCCCCCAATTCAGAGAAAACCGAAATGAAGGTCAACCTTCATTTGATGCAGACTGATTGGCAGGGACTGTACACCACCTATACATCCGAGAAGAGCAATCCTCTTGGGCATACCATCACGGTCAAGATCCCCTATGCAGTCGGTGCAAATAATGCAGCAGATGCGGCACGGATTGCTCAAGAGCAGATCACCAGCAGGGCAACTGTGAAGTTCTTTACGGGTGGCGACACCCCCAACAAAGTCTTCACCTCTGCAGTCGCATCAAATCCAATTGCATCCACGCCCACGGACTGCTTCTCGAACGCGCCACAGCGGACAACACGTTGGGTGGACGCAGAGACCGGAGCTGACCTTAAGGCCCCTCAGACTGGTCCGAACTTCTTCCAGGCTGCCGGGATCCCCGACTACGAGTTTGTTTCCTCAGAGCTGTCAACAGACCGCATGACTGGCTACTACAAGTACAAGAAGGTTTTCGGTGACCTTCCGGTCAACGGCGATGATCCAACGGTTGATACCGACTTCAAGGTCAGTGCTGATGACGCTGCACCAGCACAGAAGGAAACGATCCAGGCTGAGAATAAGCAGTCTCTTCTGACCATCGAAAATGTCATCCACCTGAACAATCTTCAGGGCGGACGTATTGCAACCCTCCTGCAAAAGTACGAGGAATCTCCCGCGGCTTTCGATGAGATGGTGCTGAAGAACGCGCATCTGGGCTTCACCACGCAAATCACTCTTCCTGAGCAGCTGAAATTTGCTGATCCTTCTGCCATCTCCATCAGCGGCATTCCCGAAGGCTTCACGGCAAAGACCGTGGCCATTGACGGCCAGACGGCACGTGTAACAGTCGATGTCGATGATCCCGAGTCAATCACGACCGCCGAGGCTCTGAAGGCCGCGATGTCAAAGCTTCAAGGTGAGGCTGTCATCACGATCAAGAAGATTGCATTTGCCGATTCGGCGGAGCCTGACACCGATTACACAATTGAGCATCAGACTCAAGGGGTGGTCTCAGTCGATATCGCAAAGCAGCTTGGTGTCATTGTTCGCCCAGGCACCCCCTCCCCTGCTTGCCCGCCAACGATGGGCGGCTACGACCAGCTCAAGCCTGCAGAGCCGCTTCCCGTCCAAGGAACAGTGTTTGATCCGCCCGCACCGGAATGCCCTCCAACCACTGCATATAGCGCCGCGTGGACTTTCCCCATGACCGGCCCCTCGGCTGGTTGGGCCGAGGCACCGCTCATGGAGCATTCTTTGAAATACACAAGCAGCGAGTCACACCTTTTCGTCACGCGCCTGTCCATTAAGCCAGGCCCGACGCCAACACCGACGACGGTTACGCCCTCGGTTCCTCCCACGCCTGCAACGCAGCTCGCCAAGACCGGCGCTCTCACCGGCGGAGTGCTGCTGCTCGCTGCCGGAACAAGCGCTATTGGCGCCGCGACAATGCGGAAGAAGCGCTCGTAATTCGCGTCTCATAGCTATAGGCGGGGGTGCCGGTGATTCACCGGCACCCCCGCCTTGTGTGTGGTGGGGAGCTGCCTCTCAGCTCAGCTCTCCACCGGGATAGTCACCTCAATTCATGCGCCGCCTGCGCAGCGCGTAGCCCGCGGCTGTCAGAAGGGCGGCACTGATCAAGATCGTGCTTGTCTCACCACCCGTGCGAGCAAGAGATGACTTCTTGCCCTTGCGGGTGCTCTTCTTCTTTCCATCCTTTGCCGAGGCCGTGCCCGCTTGCTCTGCAGAGGCGGAGCCAGCCTGCTGTGCACCGCTTTGAGAAGGATCGGCGCTAGGCTGGGTACTTGGATCCCCGCTTGGCTGGGTGGTGGGATCCGTTGTCGGCTGAGTACTTGGGTCCGGAGTTGGATCCGTCGTTGGGTCCGGAGTTGGATCCGTCGTTGGGTCCGGAGTTGGTGCCGGCAGCGAGACGCTGAGGGCAGTGCTCAAGCCAATGCGTGCGTTCGCCCGCATTGTTGTGCATGCCTCCGGAGTCGGATCAGCCATACAATCCACGCCAAGAAGATCGTTGGTCGTAGGACGCTCGATCTTCACCATGCGGAGATTGTCGAACAAGACCGGCGCATCCCCCTCATCAGCGGCGATGGTGAAACGCACCTTCGTTCCATCCTTCGCGACCGTGAAAGTCACAGGAACGCGTTGGAAGGAACTAGGATCGCTATTGGTCCGGTGCTTCTGATCCGCAGCCATCCAGTTTTCGGCCCAGGTCCGGTCAATGACTGTCTCTGGGTTTGCAGCAGGATCGGTATCATTCACCGTCTGGACATCCAGATAGTTCTGTCCGACCAGTCCTTCAGCATTTGTATTCACCGTCAGCGTTTGTTCATCATCCAAGGAGCGAGCACGACGTGCGCTTCGCGTACCATCACTGCGATCGCTACCCGAAACAGCTGCGCGCGTCGTTCCATCAGGAACAAGAACGCCCAGCTCGGCGATTGCAAGCAGGCCATCGGGTTGGTCGGCCTTGGTCTTGTAATTGCTCAGGACTCGGATGCGAACATATTTCGCGTTCACGGCCTCGTCGAAGGTAATGCGCTGAGCAAGAGCCGTGTTTCTCAAAGTGCCTTCGGCGACCTTCTGATTGATGTTCGCTGCGTCTTGGCCAACATAGACCTCGTAGGCCTTGGGCCGGCCATTAGCTTGCCCCGCGCGTCCTGCGATCGACAGACCGCCGATACTCACCGGCTGTGCGCCAGTGGGATCGTTTCCTTCGAAGAGTGCGAGATCAATCGTGCTGGGGTGATCGGTGAGGTTGACCCAATCCTTGTCGTAGAAGGTCGTCAGGTCCTTGTCGAACATGTTCGAGGCCGGGTTCCCTTCGTAGGCTGCCGGTGCGCTGACCAGCTGGAGGGCTCCCGTGTAGTCCTTGAGTGTCAGAGTCGGCGTGGGATCAGGGGCGGGAGTGTCGCCACCCTCGGTAGCATTTCCACACAGGACGCGGGCATTGCCCCAGTTCGCGTGGTCGTTACCATTGCCATTGCCACCGTCTCCAACGATCAAGCGGATGTATTTCATCCCTCGAACATTGCCCGAGATGTCCCTCGGTTCGCTTCCTCCCCTGATGACCGAAGTTTCTGGAACGACATCGGACCAGTTGGAACCGTCAGCGCTACCGATGACGTGGAAGGTCACTGAGCCACTCCACTGTCCATCCTGCACGCCAACCGTTGCCTTGAAGGTTGTGCACTTTCCGTCCAGTTCGAAACCGAGGTCACTGGGAGCGTGTGCGCCCAGCCCCTTGGCATAGGGCTGATCATTCATCGAGATCGGATCACCGTCTCCTGCTTGATCTTCACCGACCTCGCTATCACGTTCGACAGGCCCCCAGCCGTTGGAGTTCCACGTCGATGAGAAGGGGATGTCAGATAGGTAGTTGACGGCATTGGACTTGATGGATCCCAGGGCTGTCACACTCGTTGTGCCCACGGCGGTACGGTCCTCATCACCGATCCGGTAGTGGGCCTGGTGCGTCAAGGTGACGGTATTGCCACCGGCCCCTTCGGGAATGTTCACCGTCCACGTGGTGGTGAAGGTTTCTCCCTTGGCAAGAGTCTCGGCAGTCGTGGGCGAAGTCGCCTGTGCGCTCCACCCAGCCGGAAGACTCAATTCGCTGCGGACATTGGTGATGTCCGCAGACTCATTATTCACCAAGGTCGTTGTCACCTGGACGGTCTTGCCTTCGATCGCGCTTCCCTGGGTTGCGATGCTCGCAGCAGCGCAGGCGGGGACGTCGGCGGTTGTTCCAAGATCTTCGACTCGGAAGTTATCGATCGAGAAATCGTTTCCTGACTTTCCGCCCTGGACGTTGTAGAGGCCAACCCAGTAGGAGCCGCAAGCACCAACATTGAGTTCTTCAACGAAGTGCGAGGGCCTCTCCGTTTGGGGAAGGAGCGTCGAATCGAGATAGTTCGCACTGACTCCGTCAGCTCCCGCAGAATCGTATGCGGTGACCCAGTAGTATGAACCGCTCACGGCGTTGTCGTAATCGTAGGAAATACGGTAGCGGTGTCCCGCCTGCAGATTCACGGTCTGCGGAACAGTCCGGTAGACAAGACCGCCGTTTTCTTCATGGCTCTTCAGCGACCAGTGTCCCGCGATCGCATCATCCGTCGCCTTTCGTGAACGATCGGGAAGGACTCCGCCTCGTTGAGTGTAGGGAGCGTTCAGCGAGGCCAGGACTGTGCGCGGGTCCGTGATATTGCCGGCGTCGCCCTTGACGAAGGGGCCCCAGCCTTCCGCAATATTCTCGAAGTCCTCAAATACTGTCGTCACAGGCTTGTCTCGAGT